>JBDIVP010000008.1:0-32648 GCA_039794325.1 Candidatus Inrsubterrania sp. | reverse complement strand
CCTTCTCTACGATCTGCGATTGAATTTTGTCACCGCCACATTGGGGGGACGGGTGGAAGTCCCCACCCTCACCGGCTCCACCATGGTCAAAATTCCCGAAGGTACGCAGCACGATCAGATTCTGCGCCTGAAAGGTTTGGGAGCCCCCAACCTGAAATCCAAAACCCATGGTGATCAACTGGTGCGGATAAAAATTGAAATTCCCACGAAACTTACCGCCAAACAGCGTGAATTGTTGAATGCCTTTGCTCATGAAAGCGGCATTTCCACCGATACACAAGGTGAAGGACTTTTCGACAAAGTCAAAAATCTGTTTGACTAGCCTCCGCCGGTTCCCGCAGTTCAGGGAAAGTCGGATTCATGCCGACCTTTTTCATTCAATCCACCGACATCGTCGATAAGGCAGTGGTCCTTTCAGGACCACTGTTTCAGCATATTGTCAAAAGCTTACGAACGCAGATCGGGGAACCCCTCGTTTTCAACGATGAACGGGGCACCCGCTACCTTACAACCGTCTCCCAAATTACCAGGGACGTTCTTCGCTCGGACATTCAGGGCACCCTCCCCCTTCCTCCCCAAACGGCCTCTCCCATTATTCTGGGACAGGCCATCTTAAAGGGTGAAAAAATGACCTGGATTATTCAAAAAGCCACTGAACTGGGCGTGGCGACCATTGTGCCGTTGTTGACCGACCGTGTCGTTCCCAGGATTCCTCAACACCAGGCACCCGGCTTACAAGAACGTTGGAAACGAATTGGAAGGGAGGCAGCCCAGCAAAGCGAACGGTGGACTCAGCCATCAATTGAACCCCTGCAGCCACTCAAAACTTTCCTGAAAGCAATCCCGGCAGGGACTCTGACCATCATCTTGGCCGAACGGGCGGGGGCCGAATCCCTCTCTCAAATCCCTATTACAAAAAATACGCAAACCGGCATGGTCGTGATCGTCGGACCGGAGGGAGGGTGGTCTCAACGGGAATTGGAAGAAGCCCAAAACACGGGCTGTATGCCAGCATCGCTGGGACCATTGATCTTACGTGCGGAAACAGCCTCTTTGACAGCGTTAGCCATCATTCAATCTAGGCTTCAAGTAATATAAAACATTTCAAGAGGCGGGAGGAAAGAGAATTTTTATTACTGTTCCATGGTCCCCTACGGCAAACCCGCTTTGAGGAACCGGAACCGATAATCCATAGATATTTTTGACATTCAGCTCTTCAAATTCAGTCCATGAAAACCCGGCATCCTCAGTGACCAGAAGGGTACCCCGCTCTCCCACAATGAGACCGCGCAAGGGGGTCGGAAATTTCACGTCAACCAAATCCGCCGGTTTAATACAGGGGCTTCCACATGGACGACTCCGATCCACCCAGATCTTTCCTCCATTTAAGGTTTGAAAGATGGTCCCCTGAGTGCCCACTACCCAACCCACGTCCTTGTCCACAAACGATACATCGAAAAATGTGGCGGGGTTATTATTATTGTCCTGCATCGTCCAGGTCTCTCCACCGTCCTGTGTGGCCAAAATCACGCCAAGCGCTCCAACCGCCCAACCCCGTTGTTCATCGACGAACGTCACGCCGAATAAATCCGCTGTGGTTCCGCTCACCTGATCCAACCACGTTTGTCCACCGTCATCCGTCATCAGGATGGTACCCCGCGCCCCGACCATCCATCCGTGACCGGGGGTGACAAAAGATATCCCATACAACGTTCCATTTGTACCACTGGCCTGAGGTATCCAATGACGGCCATGATCACGACTATGCAACACCGTTCCATTTTGACCTAAAATCCACCCATGATCGGCATCGAAGAAATACACAGCCGTTAGTAGCGCATTGGTCCGACGAGGTAGGACCTTCCAGGTCTGTCCCCCATCATGAGTTTGCAGAACCGTACCCCCGGCTCCGACCGCCCACCCGGTTTGAGCATCCAAAAAGTGCACGGCCAGTAATGTGGCCTGAGAATCAGTGCTTAAGATTTTGATTTCAGGCAGTACCTCGCCTGTCTGGGCAAAAACCGGAGAACTCAAATTCCCAAAGAAAAAACTCCCCATGAGAATAGACAGTACGCTCCATTGAACAATTGCAGGATTTCTTTTTATCATAAGATCAACTTTCTAATCCCTGCCCGGACCGGGATCAGTCCAATGTTCCTGATTGGGGAGCCCACGTTTTAAAATTTTAAACGGCCCGCCGGTGATCGTTATATATTGTTTAGGCAGGCAGCATGTACCGTCCTCCTTCAAATCCCATGATCCCCGCTTGAGAATCAGTTCTCCCTCCGTCACTTCAGGCTTGAACCCTTCGGGGTTCCCAAACCCAAAAACCAGCCGACGTGGAACACGAACTTGGATTTCCGTGTCACTCCAGGACACTATTTGGGTAGCCAGGCCATTGATCAGCACTTCCGTTCTAGAAACATCTTCTCCAAGATTGTAAGTTTCCCAATCATGAGCCTGAGTATTCAAGGCCAGCCGGGTAGCTTCCGCAATTTTTAAGAACTCGCCAAATCCCTTCCCCCTGATCGTCACAATTTCATCCAATCCGGCTTCCTGTGGTTCATAACTATGAATTTCGGGAGTGACCACTGTGAAATCCCCGGCCGTGGACACCACCATTTCCTCTCGTTCGCAGCAGGACCCATCCTGTTTGGGAGTCACTCCGCCCCGTTTCACCACGACTGGGCCACTCTTCGCGCTGAAAGGAATCCACACATCAATTTGCGTATCCAACCATCGATGAATGGCCGCGGGCACCCCGCCGATATCCACGCCGTTGCCCCCCGTCTCAAAATCAAAATAATAGGGTGTGTCCCCTGCTTCCGAATAAATGCCGAAGTTCTTTCCTCTGATAGTCAACAAGGTACCAATCGGCCCTTTCTGCGGACTCATCCCGGTGATTTCGGTGGCCACTACGGAAAAATTACCCACCGTCCGATCCTGGCCGTTTTGATGCAACACCAGCGGCCCGGATTCGGCATCCAGCGGCACATGAACGACAATCGTCCGCTTGGACCATTGGGCAATCACGCTTGGACGTCCACCAAACAACACTTTTCCATCCGGCGGTTTCTCATTTCCGAAATCCTGCCCGTAGAGCACGACTTTACTGCCCACAGGCCCCGATGGAGGATCAAAAGTAATAGGTGGAATGACGACCAGGGACATTTTATTGCTCACGGCATAATCCACCGGAGCACAACACGACCCATCTTCCAATGGATCACTGGAGGCCAGTCGTACTTCCACCTTGCCCGACTTGGCATTGGCGGGAATGAGCACTTCGATCCGATTGGGGCGCCACCGTCTGACCTCGGCACGAATCCCGTTAATCAATACCTGGTTGACCCCGAACATGGTATTGGGATCCCGAGACCCGGCCGTATTGCCGAAATGTTCGCCATGAATGGTCAAAACCGAACCGGCTTCCGCCTCTGAAGGCTCCAACTTCGAAATCCGCACCTCTTGAACCGAAAATTCGCCCACCGGAATCCGGTTGTCGCCGTTGGTCACCATGACGGGACCGGAATCCGCATGCAACGGTACTTTTACGAGAATAAAATCGGGCTCCCAGGACTGAATCAGAGCCGATACCCCGGAAAATTCAACTCGATTGTCCTGCGTACTTCGAAAATCACCAAACCCTTGACCACTAATGGTAACGGTGGTCCCCGGTGGTCCCTCAGCCGGAAACAGTTCCGCATGAGCAAAGGAAGATACAACGAGCAAGCTCCCGATCAACAGAAAACTGAATAATTTCATAACCAACCTTTAAAATGGGATGACAAAAAGGAACCTCTCTGAGCTTTACAGCGCATCAGAAGATACAATCGTCTCCAATGAGGAAAAGTTTGACCAACCTGACCGCGGGCATGCCTATCGTCGGAATAGAACCGAACAGTGAGGATGGCCAATTGAATATATCAGGCGATCTTTTTCACCGTCAATTTCATCAGCCGACCCTTCGGTAACCTGTCTCAGCATAGTCTAATAGTCTACGGGGCACCCACTTGCACAATAAGTTCCAACTCAAGCGAGGCATGAAGCGGCAGCTCAAAAGCTCCCAGCGCCAACCTGGCGTGCCGGCCGGCCTCTCCAAACAATTCGACCAACAAATCCGACGCTCCATTCAAAACAGCCGGTTGTTCCACGAAACCTTCCGCAGAGGCCACATGGCCGATAATCCTGACAATAGATTGAATCCGATCGAGATTACCAACCTCCTGCTTCAGAATGGCCAGGGCATTCAACAGAGCCAATCGTGCCGCCGCCTGTCCATCGGTGACGCTCAATTCCCGTCCCAACTTTCCGGCATACCTGACTTTCCCATCCGTAACCGGCAATACGCCGCTCACGAAGATCAGATTCCCGGCCCACTTGGCCGGAACATACGACCCCACCGGACGCGGAGGAGCCGGCAGAACAATATTCAAACGGTTGAGAGTACCTTCAATGTCCATAATCAGTCACTCATCGGCCTGTCAGGACGCTTGCCTGGGTTTATTTCGCCGCTGATATTTTTCAACGGCTCGATTGTGCTCAGCCAGCGTTTCGGAAAATTCATGGCTCCCGTCATTACGGGAAACGAAATACACATATTCCGTCGCAGCCGGATACAACACCGCATTGATGGACTCCAGGCCGGGATTGGCAATCGGGCCCGGCGGCAGACCACGTACCCGGTACGTATTATAGGGACTGTCAACGGATAAATCTGCTTTGCGGATATTTCCGTCGAAATTTTCCAGGGCATAGATCACTGTCGGGTCGCTTTGAAGCGGAATATTTTTTTTGAGCCGGTTATGAAAAACCCCGGCTACCAGAGGTCGCTCGGCCGGCAGTCCCGTCTCCTTCTCCACGACCGAGGCCAATGTTAAGACCTCCGGCAGCGTCATGCCATGTTTCCGGGCTTCTTCACGCATTTCAGGGGTAACCATGTCATGAAAGCGATTGAGAAATGTCTTTAAAATAGTTTCAGCCGGGGTATAGCGGGCGAACCGATACGTATCCGGGAAAAGGTACCCTTCTAAACTCAACCCTTCCACATCCATGCGCTGCAGAAACGCCTGATCCCGACTGAGACGCAACACCTCTTCTTGATCCGCCAACCCCTTTTGCTGCAACAATTCCGCAATTTGGACGGTCGAATACCCTTCAGGAATGGTGACCGTATGCCGGTAGAGCCTGCCTTGAGCCAGCTCCTGAAGAACATCCGTCGCCGTCATTCCTGCATGCAACTCATATTCACCGGGAAAAATTTTCCGATCAAGATTTTGCAACCGCCCCAACAGAGAGATGAACCAGGGAAATCGAATCAGATTTTGCTCGTGGAGGATGGCCACCATGTGAGTGAAGGAAGTACCTGGGGGAATATCGACCAAATGGACGCGCGAAGACGTGCCGGGAGGTTGATTCAACCAGAGGAATCCTCCTCCTCCCCCGGCCAATAAGGCCCCCAGGAGCACGATGGCAGACATCTTACGGAACGACCCCATGTGCGATAGACCTCTCCCGTCATCTTCGGCGTTTCACAGGGCGATGTTGACCATATGGTGAGAATCGACGAAATGCCTCCCGCAAGGTCCTTAGCTTCCACTCCTAACCCAATTGAGCCGCCACATATTCATATACGCTATTCAAGGCAGCATCCAACCGTTCTGGTTGATTGCCTCCACCTTGAGCCATCTCCGGCCTTCCCCCACCTGAGCCACCAACACCTTGGGCAATATGCTTAGCCAACTGGACGGCAGGGACACGGACGGACAGGGCCTTGCCGACAATGACCAGAAAGGAAACTTTGCCCTCTTTCACCGTTCCCAATACCAAAATTCCGGAAGCGACTTTATGTCTGGCCTTATCCGACAACGTTCGCAACTCGGGCATCGTCAGATCATCAACCCGTTGCACCAGCACCGGGACCCCGTTGATGTCACGGATTGCGCCATCCCGGCCGGCACCCTGCAGTTCCAGAACCTTTTGCTTGGCCTGCTCCAAGTCCCGTTCGGTCTCCTTGAGGGTAGCCAAAACCTTTTTCGTTTTATCCAAAACGTCCGCAGGGGACACTTTCAACAAGCCGGACAGCTCTTTCCATTCCGCTTCCCGTTGTTGGGTCGCTCCAACGGCCCCTTCCCCCGTCAAAGCTTCAATACGCCGCACACCGGCCGCCACTCCCCCTTCGGAAAAAATCCGGAACAATCCGACATCCCCGGTACGACGGCAATGGGTTCCTCCGCATAATTCCTTGCTGAACTCCCCAATCTCGACCACGCGCACCTGTTCGCCGTACTTATCACCGAAGAAGGCCAGTGCCCCGCGACTCAAGGCGTCCTGAATAGGCATTTCCGCAGTTTGGACAGGAGTATTCAGGCGAATGTGTTCATTGACGAGCGTTTCGATATCCTCCAGATGCCGGGATGACAGTCCCTTAAAATGAGTGAAGTCGAATCGGAGCCGATTGGGAGCCACCAAAGATCCTTGTTGCTTGACGTGGGGCCCCAACACCTCCCGTAAGGCCGCATGCATCAAATGAGTCGCAGTATGATTCCGGGCGGCATTCAGGCGCAACCGATGATTGACCAAGGCCGTTAACCGTTCTCCCACTTGAACACGCCCCTCAAGCACCTCTCCTTTATGCAGATACCACCCCCTGCCGACCTTAACCGTATCATGGATCAAGATTTTTGAAGATGGGCCGACCAACGTGCCATGATCGCCCACCTGCCCGCCTCCTTCCGGATAAAACGGGGTCACATCCAACACAAACTCCACCATCTCCCCCTGGCACGCCTCCTTGACCAAATGTTCATCCTTAAGGATGCCCAACAAGGTACAATCACCCTGCTCCTGAAGATAGCCGGTAAACCGGGTGGGGGGAAATCGTTCCAGACCGGCCAATAAATCCGTTCGAGGTCCTTCCAGGGAAAATTTGGCTGTTTTTCTGGCCCGTTCCCGTTGCTCATCAAGGGCCCGCTGATACCCTGCATGATCCAAGGTAAGGCCTTCTTCCCGGGCCGCATCTTCAACCAGGTCAATCGGGAAGCCATAGGTATCATACAGCTTGAAGACGGCTTCCCCGTCTAATTGGGTGCGCTTTTCGCGTTTGGTGTCGATGAGAAGCTGATTGAGCAGCGGGAGGGCCTGTTCCAGGGTGCCCAAAAACCGCTCCTCCTCAACCCGAACGACTTCGGCCACGGTCTCTCCCATTTGGTTGAGTTCCGGATACACCCGGCCCATCTGCTCCACCACCGTTCCGATTAAGGTATGGAGGAAGGCCTCATCAACACCCAACAACCGACCATGCCTCGATGCACGCCGCAAAATCCGGCGCAAGACATATCCGCGACCTTCATTGGAAGGCAGGACGCCATCAGTGACCAGAAAGGTGATGGCGCGCAGATGATCGGCGATCACCCGCATTGAACGATCGGAGGTCGGAGCCGATCCATAGACCGCCCCGCATTGTTTGCCCACAGCCTGCAATAAGGGCTGAAACAGATCGCTGTCATAATTAGAGGGAACCTGCTGGGCGACGGCCGCCAATCGTTCCAATCCCATGCCGGTATCAATGCTGGGCTTGGGCAAGGGGGCCAATGCGCCGGATGCATCACGATCAAACTGCATAAACACCAGATTCCAGATTTCCAGATACCGGTCACACTCGCAGCCGACTGCGCAGGAAGAGCGTCCGCACCCGGCCGCCTCCCCCTGGTCGATGAGAATTTCCGAACAGGGACCGCAAGGTCCGGTTTCTCCCATCTGCCAGAAATTATCCTTTTCGCCGAGACGGACAATCCGGCCTTCGGGCAACCCCACCCGCCTTTTCCAAAGGTCATAGGCTTCATCATCCTCCCGGAAAACCGTCACCCACAGTCGCTCAGCCGGCAGGCAGGCCACCGTCGTCAAAAACTCCCATCCGAACAGGATCGCCTCTTCCTTGAAATAATCGCCGAACGAAAAATTTCCCAGCATTTCGAAAAAGGTATGATGTCGCCGGGTATATCCGACATTTTCCAGGTCATTATGTTTGCCGCCCGCCCGCATGCATTTTTGAACGGAAACCGCCCGCCCATAGGGACGGGATTCCTCCCCCAGAAACACACCCTTGAATTGATTCATTCCCGCGTTGGTAAACAGCAAGGTAGGATCAGCCTGCGGAATCAACGGCGAACTGGGAACGGCCGTATGACCCCGAGAAGTGAAATACTCGACAAACGCTCGACGTAATTCGAGGGAAGTGCGGTTCATCAGACGTCGCGTTAGCTCCTGGGCCCGGCAGGTTTTTTGCCGTCCGCCTTGCCGGAGGCGGCAGGTTCCGCTGCCTTTGAACCGTCCGGAAGCCCCGAACCTGCGCGTATCCGTTCTTCAATGGTTTTCGCGATATCCGGATTACTTTTCAAAAAGGCCTTGACCGCCTCTCTCCCCTGCCCCAACCGTTCATCCTGATAGGAATACCAGGCCCCGGCCTTTTCAATTATGCGCCGGTCAACTCCCAAATCGACGATTTCACCCACCTTCGAGATGCCTTCGGCAAACATCACGTCAAACTCCGCTTGCTTGAAGGGAGGGGCCATTTTATTTTTCACGACCTTGACCCGTACACGGCTGCCGGTCACATCCTGCCCTTCCTTGATGGACTCGATCCGGCGAATATCCAGCCGAACAGAGGAATAAAACTTAAGAGCATTCCCGCCCGTGGTGGTCTCCGGATTGCCGAACATCACCCCGATCTTCATTCTGATCTGATTAATGAAAATAATGGCCGCATGCGATTTGGAAATGGCGCCGGTCAATTTTCGCAAGGCCTGCGACATCAACCGGGCCTGAAGTCCCATGTGAGAATCACCCATTTCCCCTTCGATCTCCGCGCGGGGCACGAGCGCCGCCACGGAGTCGATAACAATCAAATCCAATGCCCCGCTCCGCACCAAGGTCTCCGCAATTTCCAGAGCCTGTTCACCGGTATCGGGCTGGGCCACCAGCAAATCATCCGTCTGCACCCCTAATTTTCTGGCATAAGAAATATCCAACGCATGTTCGGCATCGATAAAGGCCGCCGCGCCTCCGGCCTTTTGCGCTTCGGCAATCGCATGGAGACACAGCGTCGTCTTTCCGGACGACTCCGGCCCGAAGATTTCAATGACACGCCCTCTGGGCAACCCACCGACCCCCAATGCGATATCGAGACCAATCGACCCCGTGGAAATGGCCGGCACGTCCTGAGCCACTTCATCCGTACCCAACTTCATAATCGCCCCCTTCCCAAATTGTTTTTCAATTTGGGTCAGGGCTAAATCTAACGCACGTTTTTTCCCGTCTTTCGGCGTGTCCTTCACCGCATCCTTTTGTGGGGCTACCCGTTCAGCCATAAACAATCCTTTGGTTGGAAGACATTGGTCTCGATACAAAGCGATTATCTTACCGGACGCCCTCAAGCAGGTAAATGGCTTTCTTCTTGTGGGAACGGCCTGGGGTATGGGAAGGCAGGCAACGAAGAAAAGCGGGTATGGCAGGATCGACCAGGCCCCCGGTCAAACCCATCAACCTCGCACAGGGGCCTCCGCGGGACCCCCTACAAAAGGAATCTCCCACAAGGCCTGATAATGGGGACCTGAAGACAACAACTCGCTTTGATACAATACCATACGATCCACTCGAAAGGACCCGAGGGGTTCCGCGGTTTGCAAGTACCGTCCTCGCAATAATTCAGCACCCACGGCCCGCCCTCCGGATTTTATACGTGCCAGGGTCAAATGAGGGCGGAACGGTGAGGAATCAGGAGGAAATCCTAGGGGGTCGATGAGGATCGCGATGTGATCAATCAACCCATGGAGCATATCAAGCGGACCTGTCAACCCGGCCCAAAGAACTCTGGGATTGGAGGGATGTGGAAACACCCCCAAACCTTGCACCGTAAAGGTCATTGGGCTATGAAGAGACCCAATGGCCTTAAGTACCTCCAGAAGCCGTTCAGGCATGGAATGATCAATCTGACCGAAAAACTTCAACGTCAGATGCATAAGGTCCGGCCGAACCCAATGAACCGGAGGCAAATTGGCACTCAATTGCTGTTGCAAGACGGCAAGTTGCTCCCGCAATTCCTCCGGAAGATCCAAAGCCAGAAATGCGCGGATACCGGGCATACGCTGAAATTTACTTCCCATCGTTTTGTTCTTGCAGATACCGGCGGACCAGATCCAACGCCGCCTGAGAAGATCGACATTTAATTTCCGACCGGTCCCCAAAGAAATGAAATTGTTGGGCCCGCTTACCATGGGGACCATGAATGGCCATACAGACCGTCCCGACCGGCTTTGCGGAACTCCCCCCTCCCGGTCCCGCAATTCCGGTAATCGCCAACCCCACATCCACACCACTCCGCCTCCTTACACCGCTCGCCATGGCAAGAGCCACCGGCAGACTGACCGCCCCGTGGCGTTTCAGTGTAGACGACGGAACTCCGAGCAGCGTTTCCTTCGCTTTGTTGCTATAGGACACAATTCCCCGATCAAAAAAGGCCGAACTTCCCGGCATTTCGGTCAACCGATGCGCAACCAACCCCCCTGTACAGGATTCCGCCACCGCAAGAGTCCAGCGCCGGGCAATCAAGGCCTTTCCCACTACCGCTTCCATCGACTCATCATGCTCGGAAAACAGCCAGGGGCCCAAAGCCTGACGAACCGTCTCCACAACCGTAACATGTTCCGGGTCGGAACCGCCCCACTCCTCACCGGATTTCTTCCCGGCCTTTGGGGTAAGGCACCAACGACTGAGTGTCACCTTGACCCCTGTGGGGGAGGGAAGGAATCCGAACCGAACCGACGGATTGGTGTGGATATGGGCAACCAACAACTCCTGAACGGCAATCTCGGACAGGCCGAACGTATTAAAGGCATGCGACCACCGCATCCGATACAAGCCGGTGGTCCGCTGCAGCCGCCGGAGAATCGGCTGAACCTGGGCGCGCATCATTTCCCGAGCTTCCCTCGGTACGCCGGGCAGCACAAAAATCACCGCCCGGCCATGCCGAAGGAAAAATCCCGGGGCCGTGCCGACCGGATTGACTAAGATGGTCGCTCCGGCTGGAATCCGCCCCTGCCTGGTCATGACCGGAGTCATGGCCCGGCCCCGACTGATCAAACGGTCATGGACCATCTGCAACGCACGCTTTCGAACCGTGAGTGAAAGGCCGTAGGCCGCGGCAATTCCTTCGCGGGTACAATCATCCAGGGTCGATCCCAATCCGCCGGTGGTCACAACGACATCTGCCTGCCCGGCAGAGCGGCGGAGAATGGAGGCAATATCGGCCGGGTCATCCCCCAAGGCCGTCTTCTGTTTCACTTCTATCCCGCAAGCAGCCAGCTCATCGGCGATAAACAACGAATTACCGTCCGACCGCCCCCCATGCAATAATTCGGATCCGATGGCGATGATGTGAGCAGTCAAGGCTTTCACACAAGGCTCCCCGTTGAGCAACAGACGCGGTCCATATAGTCAGGGAATAGCGGAAAAGTCCAGCGAAAAATTGATTTCCCCTCCCCTTCCTGGAAACACCGCAATGACGGTTTCCGCATCGGGAAGAAAGCTGCCATAGGCGAACGAAGCCACAATTTTGGCCCGGAAAGCGTAGGCTCCAGGCCCCTGCCCGGTCGGTTCCGCTCGACCGTCTGAACGAATTCGGACCGGAGTGACCACCTGATCACCCTGTTTTAAAAGGAGATAACTATCTTTGGCAAACACGGGGGTATCCCCGAACACCATGACGACAACCTGTAGAGCGTCCTCATCAAGGACCCGCTGAATATCTTCAGGACGAGGGCGCTCCCCCCGCAAAGCAAAGTGACTGGACAAGACGGCCACTCCCCCCAACTTTGTCATAAGAAACCCTCGGGGAGCGAGTTCGTCGGTTGAACCAAAATGCGAATATAAGGTGACCGGCGGTTGGCGCTCCGTTGCCAGACGTTGTCCCTGTTCGACCGCCTGATCGAGTTGCAATGAGGTGGGATGTGCAACAATCGCATGCGCCGGGATCGCAGGACACAGCAGCACCACCCCCACCACCAGCCCAACCAGCCAGGAGCATAGGCGATTGGTATCTAACCATGACCAAACATGATCCGTTATCCATGACATCGTTCCGTTGCCAACAGCCCGCCATGCTTTATGCCGCTTCATCATTCCTGCAACCTCCGTGATCGTATGGCAATCTTAGGTTCGATTCCGTCCTCGTCAATGTAAAACGTATGGAAACAGGCCACGTTTGTCATGCAAATCGATTTCGGATTTTCCATCCTTCTCCGTCCCGGCTCAGTTCAGATTGACAACGCTCCATCGGCGATGGTAATACCTTTTGCTCCAAGTTGTCCCCAACACCCAAAGTGTATTGCACCACGGAGGTTTAACTATGGCCGGTGCCGAAGAAGCGGTCAAACGCCAATTTGTCAATTTCAGTTTTTATAAAGTTGATCCCCAATGGAGACGACTCCCTAAAGAAGAACGTGATGCCGGAAAACAGGAATTTGTCCGGGCCGCCGAGGAATTCAACGGAAAAGTCATCACCGTCCCCTACACCACCACAGGCATTCGAGGCGACTGCGACTTTATGCTGTGGCGGATCAGCTATGAACTGGAAATGTTCCAGGAAATGTCCTCCAAACTGCTGGCCACCGGCCTGGGCCGGTACTTAACGACTCCTTACTCCTACCTGGCCATGACCAAACGCTCGGTTTACGTCGACCATCATGTCCATGAAGGACAAGACAGCCGACGGCTGAAGATCACCCCCGGGCGTGCCAAATACATTTTCGTCTATCCATTCGAGAAAACCCGTGAATGGTACCTGCTCACCAAAGCCGCCCGCCAGGGCATGATGGACGAACACATTGAAATCGGGCACCGATACCCGTCCGTCAAACTCAACACCACCTACTCTTTCGGCCTGGACGATCAGGAATTTGTCGTGGCGTTTGAAACCGATTCACCGTCTGACTTTCTGGATTTGGTCATGGACCTCCGCGAAACGGAAGGCAGTCGCTACACCAAACGCGACATCCCCATCTTTACCTGCATCATGAAAAGCATGAAGGAAGTCGTGGAAACGTTAGGCGGATAACCCCTGATTTTCCTTGTTCTTTGACGGGCAGACCTTACCTTCACATGTCAGACAACTGACTTGGCCATGCCCAGGGAACATACTTCCCCACGCTGGGCCATATTCTTTTGCTCATTACTCATCCCCTGCCTCGGGTTGTTCGCCAGGCGGCATGTGCGCCTGGGCTTCTCCACCCTTCTACTGGGTGCCGCGCTCATTGCGGTCGCCCTGCTGATCAGCAAAGTCGGTGGCCCCGGCGCAGGATTTTTCGGGGGCACCTTCATCATCCTTCCCTGGTGGGTCTTTCAAGCATTCCAGAGCGCCTTACCCCATCCAACGCCCATCCGGCCGACGTGGGAGTTGATCCGTGATCACGGGCATGACATTCGATTCATTGGATGGCTTTTTTTGATGGCCTCGGTGACCGATATCTGGATCATCGTCAACAATCCTGAATATCAACTCCATATCTTTTGCACTCGTCCTGCAGGCTTGGGTGGCATTCTCGCCAAACTGCAATCGCCGATTTTCCACATCGCCATCGGATATGGCTTCATCCATCTGCTCAGATGGAGTCTCTTTGTCTATTTGGTTTACGCCGGCTATGGCATACTCAATGCTTCAGTCAATTTCGCCTGCGAGGGATTCGGACGGATTCGAGCCGTCTTTCTTATTTCCCTCCTCCTCTTCACCCTGTACATTTGGCTCAGACGGGAATGCTTCACACGGCAACCCGGTAGTTCCGCCCACGACCCGGCTCAACTTTGACAGTCCGGAAGGGGGTATGGTATCAGAATCTCATGGTCCAATAAGCGGTTTTAGCAGGATTGATCGGGATTATGGATTCGGAAAATATTTTATTCGTTCGACGTGAAAAAGACGGGGCGGTGACACTCTTCGTGGACGAAGATTGGGCGGCGGAACGAGGTGTCGATCCCTCCCAACTGGTCAAGGTTGAAATTCCCAGAGAACTGTACGCCAACGGAACCGTCCAACAACTGCGTGAATATGCCGCCCAGTATCTGGAATCCCTTGACGAAAACCCCGGCTCTTCATAATTACGCATCCAGCAGGAAATGAGTACCCACATGACCGCACCACTGACCTATGATCACATCGAAACGACGATCCAGAAGATGTCCATTCAGAACCGGACCATGATTCGCCTGCTGTTACTGCAATATCTGGATCCTCAATCCGATGAAATCGAATTCATGGCCACCGATCAACCCGATTCACGATTCCAATCCGGCCAACAGCCCCGAATCAAATCCCTCACCTTGGAGGCCGTGCAAAACATCACCTCCCGAATTAATCAATACAAGACCTTTTACCGCCAAAAGCGGGAACGCCCGGGTATGCATGTCCAATTTCTGGAACAATGGTTGGCCATAGTAGAGCAGAGCATTCGTATCGTCGAACGGCTGATGAAGGAAAAATTCGAAATATCAAAAGAGGAACGACAGGAGGCCGCCCTCCAGGCGTCTTCAATCTTGATCCGACAGGAAATTCGAAAACTTTCCCGCGCCTGGGATAATCAGGAAATTGAAGCAAAGGACTATCAACGGCAACGTCTGATTCTGGAATATCAATCCTTGTTGCGCAAGCACCTTCTTCTCCGCCGCCGGTTAAAATTTTCCAAGCAGGAATTGCTGACTGCCGGGGGATTGCCGCTGAAAGACCATGAGGTGGGGCATATCTGGGGGATACCTCTCGGCAGCCTGGCAGCCAGAAAGGTCAAAGCCCTTCAACAATATCTCGAAGGATTGCAGGCAGCCGTCCAGGGCGGTGCACCACCCAACGGGCCGGTCCAACCCGTTGATTATTGGCGTGAGACCTTTCAAGTCCTGGTGAACCGCCCGGTTGAACGTTCGATCGTGCAGTATGACGGTCTGGAACGAACCGAAGAAAACCTGATGGAAAAACTTCGCCTGTACCTGAAGGGGGAAATGACCGAACAAGAGGAATCCAAATTCTGGACGACCATTACCAAAGTAAACGATTCGGAACATTCGGGAAGCTGGCAATCCAACTCCCGATCCATTTTCGCCTTCCAACGCCTTCAGGCGCTCCTCAACGATATGGACCAATCCGACGAAACCCTGACGGAAGACATCATGGCCAGAATTACCCCTGAGATGCCGGAAGATCGGCTGGCGACTCCCGACGAAGAAGAAAAACCGGTAGAATTGGGTGAAATGGGATTGGGCGTCCTCAGTGCCTTTGCCGGAGAAATCGACGACAAGCGCACGTATTAAGCCGGGTGATTCCCGCCTGCCGATGTGGTTACCGGAAGGACTTCAAGACATCCTCCGCCCACCGCATACTGTCCCAAAAGATGGTCCGTAACAGGTCGGGTTCATAGGGAGACGCCATCACCGCATCCCACTCCCCTTGTTCATAGGCCGTCACCGCTCGTAACACCTCCCCCAGGGTACCCTGCTTTTCCAATAAGGCCATCTGGATGGCCGCGGACAACGGCAGTTTGTTCAACAGCTCGCTCATTTCGCAATCAAAAAACGCATCCAGCACTGAAAACAACCCCACGGTAAACCCGGGTGCCGGCGCCTGCCTGTGGTGCACACAGCACTGTTCACACATCCTGGCCCTGACCAGGGCCACCCGCATCAGTTCGATCGGTTTTTCCTCAAAATTCGCCAAGACCATCACCGCCGCCCATTGACGCATTCGCTCGGTCCCGACCAGGCCCACCGCCTGCGATATACTGTCCACCGACCTGGGCAGGCCGACAAAGGCGGAATTCACATAACGAAGCAATTTGACGCTCAACGCCAGATCGGTCCGGATCAGTTCCTCCAATTCCCGAATGGTAATGTCCTCCTGTTGCAGTTTGGCCAGAAGCATCACCAGGGACAGCCGGTTTTGAGCCATCCTGGCCCCTTTCACAATCTCCGGCTTACAAAAATAATACCCCTGAAACAATTCGAACCCTAACTCCCGGCACCGTGAGAACACCTCATGATTCTCCACCTTCTCGGCCAGAAACCGCAGCGGATAGGCTGTCATCTGCCTCATCTGGGCCTCCAGCTCTTCCGCGGGCAACGCCAGCACATCAAACTTAATAAAATCGGCCACTTCAACCAGTTCGCGATAGGTTTCCCCGAACACAAAATCGTCCAACGCCACGCGGTACCCCTGGGCACGCGCCTGCGCCAACACCGCAATCAATTCCGGCGTGGGCTCCACCGTCTCCAAAACCTCCAGCACCACCTGTCCCGCGGGCAAAATTTCATACGACCGATCCAGCAACAACCCTTCCGTCATATTGAGAAACGCTTGCGCCTCGCCCACAATATGATCGAACCCCAGCTCGCAAAACGCATTCACAAAAACCCTGGCGGTCGCCTCATTGCCATCACGCACATTCGCCGCATTGCTTACCCCATCCCGATACAACAACTCATACGCGAACACCCGTTGCTGTCCATCGAAAATCGGTTGACGTCCCAGCAAAGCCGATTCCATCAGCGATTGTTCAGCCTTCATCGTCATTGGTACCTCGTTAACCCGAGTAAAGGAAAAAGCCCAAAATAGGTATGATTAGGCATGGTGTGGTTCAAGGTTGCGCGGGACAGGCTGGCCAAACCGACAAGGGTGACCACCGGCCCAACACCAAGAAATCCCCAAAAAGAATTGTCGTCCGCAACCATCCTATGGTATAGAAAGGCATGTCACGATCCTTCCGTGCGGAAGGAGGATGAAGGCGGTTCCCGCCTGACAAACGATACCATCCCAAAACTGGCGGTGTAGCTCAGTTGGTAGAGCAGCGGACTCATAAGCCGCGGGTCACCCGTTCAATCCGGGTCACCGCCACCACTTTCCACCAAATGGCATCCCGGACCATCCCCGACCCCTGCCCCTCATTTGACGGTAAGGCTCGCCCTCTCACCCGATTGCCATCCTAACCTGATCCATTTTCGTCCTTCCAACCTGCTTATCGGCTTTCCGACGGTCCCGCTTAACCTCATCAAGAAAGGGGTCAAATAAAGGGGTCGGGAGTCTTTTCAATGACCCGGCGGTTGCGTCGATTTCCCCTTACCTTTTGCGGTATGATTTCCCATTGATGAAAACCTACTATAATTCGCTCACAGTCATCATACTGGCGTCCGGGCTCCTGGTTTCCGTCGGATGTGAAACCATCGTTCCCCATCACGGGCCGCCCGAACCGCCGGAAGTCCTCCTGGTCAACATCCTCCCATTGGACACCACGATGTTTGAACAACGGCTGCAGGTCGATCTCCGCATTCGCAACCCCAATGATTTTGACCTGGAAATCACCGGCCTGGACTTTACGCTTCACCTCAATGAACAACAATTGACCCGTGGACTGACGAATAAATCGGCAACCATTCCCCGATTAGCCGATTCCATCATTTCCGTAGAGACGACCACCTCAACCCTCGATGTCCTGCGTCAACTTCTCAACTTTCAACAACACCACACGATGGCCTATCAGGTTACCGGGGTCGTCCATATTCAAGGGGGTCGCCTCCCCTTTGAACGCAAGGGCACATTGATTGACGCCGATCAGTTTTCAGGATTTTCCACCACCCCATGAATAAAAATTCCGGTTTGACAGCTCTAAGGAACCTCCAGAAGCACTCTCCCACACTTTTCAATTTTTCACTCATTTGGACAAGAACTTTTCAAAAAAAAGGTTTTGAACGTTATGACCCCTTTTGTTGATCGAATGATTCGGGCGGCCAAACTCGACATCCATCTCTATGAAGAAGTGGAGGCGGACAAAACCGCCATGGGACAAGCCATGGGGGTCGTCGTGCTTTCCAGCTTGGCTGGAGGAGTAGGATTTATGCAGGAAGCCGGGTTGATGGGATTAGCTATCGGAGCCGGCGGATCGCTGTTGGCTTGGTATATCTGGGCGTTTTTAACCTATATGATCGGCACGAAACTGCTCCCGGAACCCCAAACTCATGCCGACTATGGAGAACTCTTGCGGACAATCGGGTTTTCCAGCGCTCCCGGCATCATCCGGGTCATCGGCATCATCCCCGGCCTGGCGACCATGGTGAACCTGCTGGCCAGCGTGTGGATGTTGGTCGCGATGGTGATCGCCGTTCGCCAAGCCTTGGATTACCACAGCACCTACCGGGCCATCGGCGTATGTGTGATCGGATGGTTGGTCCAAGCCCTCATCGGGGGACTCCTGCTTGTCTCGTTGGGAGGGTTTCCCAATCCTCCGCCGCACCAATAATTTAATCCTCTCCGATGGGAAATTGCCGTTTGTTATCAGGAGCCCATCCCGTCAGGCCTTCGCTCCCGGAACCGCTTTCATGGAAAGCGCAATCCGCTTGCGGGGAATATCCACGTCCAACACGATGACCTTGACCTGCTGATGGACCTTCACGACGGCATTAGGGTCACTGACAAAGCGGTCGGCCAGTTGACTGATATGCACCAAACCATCCTGATGGACGCCGATATCCACAAAGGCCCCGAAGGCCGTCACGTTCGTCACCACCCCGGATAAGATCATACCGGCTTTGACCTGTTCGATAGTTTGCACCCCCTCTTGAAACCGGACCGGTTCAAATCGCCGGCGAGGATCACGCCCCGGTTTGGCCAATTCGGTCAAAATATCGGTTAAGGTCGGCTTGCCCACCTCATCCGTCAGATATCGATTCAGGTCGATCCGGCGCTGCCGTTCGGCATCGTGCATCAAATCCTGTACCGTGCATCCCAGATCGTCGGCCATGGCCTGGACCACCGGATAGCGTTCAGGATGGACGGCGCTGGCATCCAACGGATGCTCCCCATTCGTAATGCGCAGAAATCCGGCGGCCTGCTCAAACGCTTTGGGACCCAGCCGGGGGACCTCCTTCAAGGCCGTCCGGCTCCGGAACGGCCCATGTTCCTGCCGATAGCTCACAATATTCGTCGCCAATTGCGGCCCTACGCCCGACACGGCGGTCAACAGTTGCGGACTGGCGGTATTCACATCGACCCCCACTCGGTTGACACAACTGATCACCACATCCTGCAGACGCTGTTTGAGCAACCCTTGATCAACATCGTGCTGATATTGCCCCACTCCGATGGCCTTGGGATCGATTTTCACCAACTCCGCCAGCGGATCCATCAGCCGCCGGCCGATAGAGACCGCTCCCCGTATCGTCACATCCTGATCCGGAAACTCCTCCCGCGCGACGGAGGAGGCGGAGTACACGGAGGCCCCACTCTCATTCACCATGACAATGGGAATATCCGACGACAACTTCAATCCACGCAGAAAGGCTTCGGTTTCCCTACCCGCCGTCCCATTGCCCACCGCAATGGCTTCGATCTCAAACCGTTCACACAATGTGGTGACCATTTCCCCGGCCTTGGCGGCGGCAGCCTCCCCCTGATGAGGAAAAATGGTGTCCGTATGGCGGAGATGGCCTTGACGGTCGAGGCAGACCACCTTACATCCGGTTCGAAACCCCGGATCGATGGCCATGACGGCCTTCTGCCCCAACGGCGAGGCCATGAGCAACTCCTGCACATTCTGAGCAAACACGTCAATCGCCGTCTGATCGGCCCGGGCCTTCGTCTGCACACGGATTTCCGTTTCCATAGACAAAGACAGAAGCCGTGAAAAACCGTCTTGAATGGCCGAAGCCACTTGTTCCGTGGATGGACATTTGCCCTTCAGAAACAAGCGATGCAACACGGCCAATGCCGCCGCCTCCGGCACCACCACACGAAAAATCAACAATCCCTCCTGCTCGCCCCGCCGCATGGCCAGAACCCGATGAGACGGCGCGGTGGCCACCGGCTCTTCCCATTCGACATAATCCCGGTACTTGCTGCCCTGCACATCTTTTCCCTTTATGCCGGTAGTCTTGAACATCCCCTGCTCCAAATAGAGCGTCCGCATGGCGGCACGGGCCTGCGCATCTTCACTGACCCATTCGGCCATAATATCGCGGGCACCCGCCAAGGCCTCCTCCACCGACAGCACCCCCTGCTCGGGGTTCAGAAATTTCCCGGCCTCCCCAAGCACATCCAAGGCCGGATCCTGCGCCCACAGGCTCTGAGCCAAAGGCTCAAGTCCCCGTTCCTTGGCCATCGTGGCCCGCGTGCGCCGCTTGGGCCGATAGGGCAGGTACAGATCCTCCAGCTCCGTCATCGAGGCGGCCGCTTCGATTTGTGCCTTGAGCGCGTCGGTCAGCTTTCCCTGCTCTTCCAATGAGGCCAGAATGGCCGTTCGCCGTTTGTCCAAGTCTCGAAGTTGGGCGACCCGGTCACGAATGGTGGTAATGGCCACCTCATCCAATCCACCCGTCACTTCCTTTCGATAGCGCGCCAGAAACGGCACCGTGGCACCCTCATCCAACAACCTGACCGTCGCCGCCACCTGCTTGACGGCCACACCCAGTTCGCCTGCAATAGTTTGTTCATGCCCGAGTGCATTCATAATCTCCAACGATCCTTTCTCGTTAGGCGTTCTTCGTCGGAGGGCAAAATGCCCATCCGCACGTACCAGCTCAAGGGCGAGTGTAAAGGTAGCCCCTTCATCGATTCAACCAGGAACGTGCCTTTAACCCCTGCCCCCCACCCATACGTGAATTTCCGCCGCCCAGGTTCAAGAAGTTGCCGGATGAGGGACTTTCTGAAATCTATGTGGTCATGATACGGTTCTTCCATTCGGAATTTCCGGGATAGAGATACACGAACCTCCGTTCCGCATCAGCCATGACCAAGACTTCCCAATCATTCGTGGTGTTGAAAGACGTGATGGACCAGTTAATGGCACATCGCCACGCCTTTCACGCCTTCCTCACCCGCCGGCTTGGGGATGAGACCTTCGCCGAAGATCTGTTGCAACAATGCTTTATCAAAGCCCTGGCCCATGCCCATTCCCTCAAACAGATGGACCGGGCCATTCCGTGGTTTTACCGGATTCTCCGTCATGCGCTCGTCGATTATTATCGAGCACAAGCAAGCGATAAAAAACGCCGGCAAGAATTCCTGGACGCCGCCACCCTGGGTGAGACCCAATTCCCGTCGCTCGATGAATTACAACCGACCATTTGTGCCTGTTTGGATCGGCTCCTGCTCACCCTCCGACCGGGCTATGCCGATCTCATTCGACGAATGGATTTAACGGGCGAACCGCTCCAATCCGTCGCCGCCGATCTCCAGCTCAAAGCCAATAACGTCACCGTCCGTTTGCATCGGGCCCGTCAAGCCTTACGCCAAAAACTGGAACAAGCCTGCGGCATCTGCAGCAAACATGGGTGCCTCAACTGCACCTGTGAATAACCGGGAGTCTCCTGCTTCGCCAAGCTGCCGCTCCACGCCCCTCCCCCTTGACTCGTTGATTCCCCTTACGTTTTCCGGGGTGTTTGGGGAAAACCCGGACGCCGACTCACCCGACAACACCCAACTGTAAGATTCAGGCCGACCCTCCGTCTATACCAACAACCACCGCGTTTTCGACAACGATGGAAGGCGCGTTATTGATCACTTCATTGAATGGAAGGGAGGGCTCCATGGAACAATCCACGTTCAAAATTCACGGTATGACTTGCGGCCATTGCCTCAGGCAGGTCACCAGGGTGCTGTCTTCATTAGAAGGAGTCCGGGTGGACCGTGTACAAATTGGGGAAGCGACCATCGGGTACGAACCCCGACACATCACCCCGGCAGAAATCGCCGAGGCGATTCACGAAGCCGGCTACGAAGCAGAACTCACCGGGAGGATCCAATGAACATCATCGAATGGATCGTGCTCCTCGGTGGACTGGCCGCCATTGCGTGGATCAATTGGTATTTCTTCCTGGCTTCCCCCGCGGGGGACAGGGTGAAGCGGTCCCGCACCCATCATCACACGTAACAGGCATGGGTGAGCGGACTTGCGGAAGCCAAGGCGTTCGCAGCCGCTCATCAGCCCCGAACCAAGAACAAGGAGACAGACATGAACACGATCCCAATGAATTCCGAACGCTCACCCTCGCAAATCCTGCCGGCAAATCTTGTCAATCCACCCTCCCCACCCTCGCACCTGGATCAGGCGGAACGGGTACGATTCGCCGTCGGGGGCATGACCTGCGCCGCCTGCCAAACCCGCATCCAACACACGCTGGAGCGGGAAGCCGGCGTCATGCAGGCCTCGGTCAACCTAATCTTGAAACAGGCCGATATCACGTATGATCCCGCCGTTACCAACCCGGCGGCGGTACAACAGGCTATTATCCGAACCGGCTATGACGCGCACATCACCGCCACGGAAAACCCCGGCCGTGAGGAACAGATGCGGCAAGAGCAAGACCAGGCAATTGAATACCAATCTTTCCGCAACCGGGCTATCATCAGCGCGATACTGGGCGCGTGCGCCATGGTGATCTCCATGCCCCTCATGGGTGCATCCGAACACTCGGACGGCAGGACAGGTGATCCATTCATGCATTGGATCATGGAGTGGATGACGCCGGTACTCAAAGGAATGGTCCCAGGCCTCTATACCCTGGACCGAAGCTTCCTTTCCTACAGTCTGCTGGCCATGACCGTGCTGGTGATGGGCTGGGCCGGCCGACATTTTTACACCAGAGCCTGGTCGGCCTTCCGACACCATTCCGCCGATATGAATACCCTCGTAGCCGCCGGAACCGGCGCAGCCTTTTTCTACTCCCTCCTTGCCACCATAACACCCGACCTCTTCCTGAGCCGTGGCCTGACACCGGAGGTGTACTATGAAGCCGTCATCATGATCATCGCTCTGATTCTGATGGGCAATACCTTGGAGTCTCGAGCCAAACGCCAGACCTCCGCCGCCTTGCGCAAACTGATGACGCTGCAACCCCGAACGGCTCGCATCATCCGAAACGGGGTAGAACGGGAAATTCCGGTGGAAGATGTCCAAACCGGTGACACGGTCCTGATCCGGCCAGGCGAACGGCTTCCCGTGGACGGCACATTGGTCTCGGGAGCCAGTGCCATCGACGAATCCATGGTGACGGGCGAATCCCTCCCGGTCGAGAAATCCCCGGGCGATGAACTGATCGGCGGCACATTGAATACGACGGGGTCTTTCCGGTACCGGGCCACCACGGTGGGAGCCACCAGCGTGTTGTCCCGAATCATCCAGCTCATGCGCGACGCACAAAACTCCCGCGCACCGATTCAACAAATGGCAGACCGGGTGAGCGGGATCTTCGTGCCCGTGGTCTTTTCCGTGGCGATTGCCACCTTTGTCATATGGTTCATCACAGCAGAGACAGCTCCCACCGTGCAGGCCATGATGGCCGCGGTATCCGTGCTCATCATCGCCTGCCCTTGCGCGATGGGGCTCGCCGTTCCGACCGCAGTCATGGTCGCCACCGGCAAGGGAGCCGAACTCGGAGTGTTAATCAAAGGCGGGGAAGCGCTGCAACGAGCCAGTCGGATCACCAGCATCGTACTGGATAAGACAGGCACCCTCACCGAAGGGCAACCGACGGTAACCGAAATTGTTCCGGCTCCGGGCACTGACCATACGATTCAGCAAATCCTTCGGCTGACCGCCTCGCTGGAACATGCCTCCGAACATCCTCTCGGCCAGGCCATCGTGCGCCATGCCGCCACGAAAGGGGACACCCTGTACCCGGTCCAGACCTTTCAATCCAAGACCGGCCGCGGTGTCGTCGCCACGGTTGAGGGATTCCAATTGGCGGTGGGCAACAAGACGCTGATGGACGAATTAGGAATTCAAATCGGCCATCTTCAACAGGAAGTCGAGCGGTTCGCCAAAGAAGGCATAACACCGGTATATACGGCTATCGACGGAACCGTGGCAGCCCTCATCGCGATTGCCGATCCGCTCAGGCCGTCGGCTCGGGAGGTGGTGAATGCTCTGCATCAGCAAGGATACCGGGTGACGATGCTAACGGGCGATCATAAAGGAACCGCAGAAGCCGTCGCCCGAATGGCTGGAATCACCAATGTGGTCGCCGGTGTCCTCCCGGAAGGCAAGGTGGCGGAAATCACCCGGTTACAACAGGAAGGGCACAACGTGGCTATGGTCGGGGACGGCATCAATGACGCCCCGGCTTTGGCGCAAGCAGATATCGGAATCGCCATGGGAACCGGGTCGGATGTGGCCAAGGAAGCCGGTGACCTGACACTCATGCGCCAAGACCTCCGGACAGTCGGATCGGCCCTTTTATTAGCACGAAAGACCATGAGGACGATGAAGCAAAATTTATTCTGGGCCTTCATCTACAATGTCGTGGGCATCCCGATTGCCGCCGGTGTGTTGTATCCCGTCTGGGGGCTCATGCTCAGCCCCATTTTGGCCAGTGCGGCAATGGCCTTCAGTTCCGTCAGTGTGGTCGCCAATAGTTTACGGCTTCAACGGTGGAGGCCGGCCGACGACATGAAGACGTCATGAGATAGCCCGAGGAAATATGGAGACAGCAGCCGGGAAGGAACAGACTTTCCCGGTTGCCATCCGATTCCTGGACCTCGGAAACACATCCTGCGCACCCCGACACAATCCTGCGCCAAACATATCCCACCGATCGAGAACCATTCCTCCAATCACTCACCTCATATTCTATTAATCGGCGATAATCGCGGCCACAGCACCGCCAGGCCGATCAAGGCGGTGAGCGTGAAACCCGCACCGGCCAGAAACGTCGCCGGCGGGCCGAAATGATCCCACAGCAAACCCGCCAGCACACTGGCCACAAACAGCATCACCCCGCTAACCAAATTAAACAGGCCGAAGGCCATCCCACGATGTGCGGCCGGGGCGGTTCTGGCGATGAGCGTGGCCAACAGGCCCTGGGTCAATCCCATATGCAGCCCCCAGAGCGCCACACCCGCCAAGACGCCTCCCACCGAAGTCGCCCAAGCCAGGATCAAATCAGCCAGAATCAAGACCAGAAGGCCCCCCACGAGCAGCCAGCGAGAATCATGCCGATCGGCCAGCACCCCGGCCGGGTAAGCCGACAGCGCAAAGGCGGCGCTCATCACGACCATGACCACCGGTAAAAACGTGAACGCCAGCCCGGCATGTTCCGCCCGCAACACCAGAAACGCCTCACTGAAGCGCGCCAAAATCAACATCCCTCCCACACCAACCACCCACCAATACACGGCCCCGAAGGACGGGAGCATAACCCGCAAATGGGGCGTTCGAGCCGCCTCCACCGGAAGGGAAGGGGCGGGTTCTCTGACTCCCACCATCAAGAGGAGGACGGCAGCCGCCGCCGGAATCACAGCCAGCCACAAGACCATCCGGATATCGTCGGCCAGCAGAAGCATCAACCCGATCGCCAGAAGCGGGCCCATGAACGCGCCGACGGTATCGAGTGTTTGCCGCAATCCATAACAGGTCCCTTGGAGATGGCGAGGGGCAAGATCCCCGATGAGGGCATCCCGGGGAGCGCCGCGGATCCCTTTGCCGACCCGATCGAGGAATCGGGCCAGAAACACTTCAGACAATCCCGTCGCCACCGGAAACAACGGCTTCGTCACGGCCGCCAACCCATAGCCGATGACCACCAGGGCCTTGCGTTTTCTCCAATAATCGCTCAAGGCCCCCGAAAACACCTTGACCATCATCGCGATCCCTTCCGCAATCCCTTCGATGATGCCGACCGACAGGAAACTCGCCCCCAGCACCGAAACCATAAACACCGGCAGCAGGCTATGAATCAATTCGGAGGACATATCCATGAACAGGCTGACAAATCCCAAGGCCCAAATATCCCCAGGAATCCGCGTGCGGTCTGCCGGCCGGGAAGTTGAAGGGTTCGTGGGCTGACCATTCGGCATGGTGGATTCAGGAGGAATGACCGATCAGCAGGGAAGTGCGGACTGGAAAATGACAAGGTGCAATATATCACGTCTGAGTCATGTTCTTGAACCAGGGGCAAGCGAGATCCACCGCAATTTTTTCTTGATCTGTTGCTTGAAGTTATTGGGCATCCACGCTATGGTTACGCTATGTTGCGCCCACACGGATCGTGGGGCACCATGGCTGATACACGGGCACCCCCCATCCGGCCTGAAGGACGCCACACGAATTCCATAGCCCACGAGATCCGGACGCATGCCGCGCAACGATCAGATCATCCGGCAACATTACCTCCTTCGTGCACTGGAAAGCCCGCACGGCAAAACCCTCCAGGAACTCACCCGGGCCATACCGGCCGATTACACCCGCCATGCACGCACCGTGCGGCGTGATCTGGAGGCCCTGGAAGCCTCGGGCGTGCCGCTCGTCACGGAACAGGTGCAAGGGCAAACCCGGTGGCGATTCATGGACGGCTACCGCAACACCTTCGCCTTAGGGTTCTCGCCGAGCGAAATACTGGCACTCCGGCTGACACGCAAATTATTAACCCCCTTGGAAGGAACCGGCATCCAGGAATCCCTGCAATCCGCCCTGGCCAAAGCCGAGGCCGGCATCCCCAATCCCAGCGAACAACCCTCGCCTCCCCTGCCCGCGGTCTTCGCCTTTCACCTGGGATCGTACAAACCCTACCAGGCCCATCGAGCCACCATTGCCACGCTGGCCAAGGCCGCCGGCAAATGGCGAACCGTACAAATGCGATATTATTCGGCGGCCAGAAATCAGACCACGCGCCGTGAAGTCAGCCCGTATCACCTGTACTATAGCCAGGGCGCTCTCTACCTCATCGGCTACTGCCACATCAGAAAAGACGTGCGCATGTTTGCCGTCGAGCGCATCAAAACGGTGACCCTGACCGATCATCCCTATCAAATACCGTTGGATTTCGACATCGACGCCTATGTCAAAGACGCCATCGGCATCATGCGCGGCCGGCCGATCCGGGTCGCACTCCGATTCAACAAAGCCACCGCGGCCTGGGCCAAAGACCGCATCTGGCACAACACCCAATCGCTGACACGACATAAAAACGGGGAAATGACGATGACGCTCACCGTGGCCGACAACCGTGAACTGATCGGGTGGATCTTGAGCTTTGGCAGCGGCGTCCGGGTCATCCACCCGGCCTCACTGCGGCAGGCCGTCCGGGAAGAGGCCACCGCCATTGCCGCCCAACCGGAGGAAGGCAAAGCCCGACTCTTGGATGTCCCCGCACAAACACGGGAGGCGTGACCCCGGATGTCACCATACAGCAGACAACGCGACGGAGAGAGGACGTACAATGGCTTGAAAATGTTCTGGAAATCCGGCCACGAAAAAAAAGTTCATGCATTGACCTGATCCGTCACACTCTTAGGGTATATTCACCTTATGATGTCATTCCAATTATCCATTGCCGTCATGCCGAACGTCCCTTCTTGTCATGCCGAGCCCTCTTCTGTCATTCCGAGCGAAGCGAGGAATCTAGCGTTGAGATACGCCTTCACCGCCACGGAAAAACCTGTGGAACAGAGAACATGACGATCGAATCCCGGATGTTCATAAAGCGGAACGACTATGAGTACCTGGTGAAACTTTATGAAAGTGTGGATGAGGAAACACAGAAGCAGTTCCTTTCGTCATTCTTAAAAGCCGTGGGGGCGCGGGCCGGAGAGGATCTTCGTCAGGCCATCCGTGTGGTGACGGAACAAATTGTAAACGAACAGGCGATCGAGTCAAAACAATGGGTGACCCGGACAATGATCCAAAAAGTCTATAAAGAGGTCAAAGACCAGCAACCATGAACAGGAAAACAAGCAGGAGTTTGAGGAGAGGTTCGGGCATACCACTGACCACGCGCCCCCCTTTCCAAACCCGCTTCACCGGCGACCCAACGTGCTTTCAGCAACCCTCTTCCTCTGGGAGAAGGAAGGATAACCAATCGATGCCGATCCAAGGGAATGTCGAACAACAGATTTTTCTAACCGGTGAACACAAAGTTGGGCTTAGGACGGATTTGACCACACAACACGCCATAGAGCCCACCATCTTGGGCACGGTCTTCAGTCCCCAGCTCTTGGTTTTACAACTCAAATCCAAAGAAAACCCGTCTCGACAGCTCGATCTCGCTTCGACGCTGACCGTCGCCGGCCGATGGCGGGAAGCCATACTCAGTCATAGCAACGGCCTGTCCGAACCCGTTCGCAGAATACTAAGCGGGCACCATCCAAATGGCAGTACGGCGGAAGGACCTCACCTGGCTTTCATGCCCCTGGCGTTCATCGACCACGAACAGGCCGACGGCCATGTGCGCGGCATGGGCCTCGTACTACCCAACGGCATTTCGCAGGACGAACATCATGACGCTTTGCGCGCCATCGCGGCCGTACGGGAACTGAAACTTGGTTCCCTGGGCGTTTGGCACGTAGAACCGGTCACGGCAACGAGGCCAGCCTGGAATCTCCGCCCGGAGACATGGACCGCCCATCCCCAGGGGGCCACACACTGGTCCACGGTAACTCCGGTCGTGTTTGATCGGCACCCAAAGGGCAAAGACAAAACGGAACACCAGCAGGAAACGGCGCGCATGATTGCCGAAGCGTGCACCCGAATCGGATTGTCCAAACCCCGAGAGGTGATCGTCACCCAAGTCTCCGCCCATGTGGGCGTACCACCGTCCTTTGCCTTCCCAGGTTTCAAACGCAAAGACGGCAGCGATCGCCGCCACACCCACGCCATCCTGGTGTTCGACGACCCAGTGTGCGGTCCAGTGTTGATTGGTGCGGGACGATATCGGGGATATGGAGTGTGTCGAGCGATGAACAAACAACCAATGTGAGGGTTTGATGGAATGACGGAGAAAACAAACAACTTTATGTCTTCTGATGTCAAAGAATGGCAAATGGAAGCGTTGACCGATATCTGGACCGGCGACGTTAACAGAAAGCCGGATCGTCTCATTACAACAGGCCTGCTCGGTTCTATCCGCTGGTGGTTCGAGGTATTTGCGCGCGGTCTGGGCGGCAGCGCCTGCGATCCAAGCGATACGAAATGCGAAGGCCGAAACCATTGTGTTGTCTGTGAACTATTCGGCTGCACCGGCTGGGCGCGCAAGTTCAGATTTGAAGTTCTGGACAAGAATGGCAATATCCGAGAGACACAAAACAATGCCAAAACGAAAATCTCACCTCAAATAAAGAAAAACGAAGAGTTCAGACTCCGCTTCACACCCCTTCGCCCGATCGGCGGCAAAGAGTGGGCACTCCTGGATGTCACCCTTCGCCTGATCGCCAACTATGGGGCCATCGGCGGCAAAACGGTATTAAAGCCGAGTGAGCAAAATAGCCGGGACCAGCATAAGGATTATGGCCTGATAAAATCCGATAAACCTCAAAAGATAAATATCTCACGAGACGTTTTGCAAGAATACATCTCGCAAAATACATGGCGGAAGCTCAATCACAGTGAGTTCGCCTGGGCTTCATTGAAGCATTTCTGGTGCGTGAATGGAAAATACCTTGCTCGTGAACAGAACGACAACTCCAGCTCATTCAACCGTATAATCGGACGCCCTGACCCCAAACATCAAAGCAATGAGAACGATTCGTGGATCGCTGGTCGTCGGCCAGATAAAACGAAAGGAATCGTTCCTGAAAGCAAGAAAGTGTTCAGCTTCAAGAATCCCCCGAAAACCTTTGGCTTTGTTGAAAAGGATGACCTTCAACATTGGAACGGCATTAAAGACTCCCTGAACAAACTAAAGAAAGAAATCATTCAATGGCGCGATTTCCAGCTTGAGAATGACCTTCTGACAAAAAATCGGATTCTGGAAAACCTATTCAGGAGCAAGTGGGAAGCATGAAAACCGACTACTACATGGAAGTAGAAAATCGGACAAGGGACCTGGCTACCCAATACGACCATGATATGTATCTCCTTGAGCAAGAAAAGAAGAATTCCAGAAGAGACCGTAAACCTTCGGGAAATATTGACCAACAAATTGTCAGCAGGAAACAACAACTTCTGCGTGACCTTAAAGAAAATGTCGCTAGCTCCTCTGAAATACTTGTATCTGGAGTGGTCGACCGTGCGACGACGTGGTGGTTGGCTGATTTACCCCGAAAACAAGACATCCAAGACGCTTACAGGCAAATTGCTGCAACCTTGGATAAGGACGTCTTCAAATTGCCAGACTTTATAGAAAATCCCAATTGGCCTGAGAAATGGCCTCCCAATTGGTTCGGCTTCGAAGTATCCTTCACCCTGAAATCACCCTGGTACTCGAAGGACGACCGTCCCTTTCACGTGCTGGATAACCCGGTTCGCAAGGATCGGGTCTTCGGAGTGCCGTTCATGTCTGCGGCCTCCTGGAAGGGACTTCTTCGCTGGGCATGCCGGATGCATGCGGGCTTATCCCCTCATCTTGAAAAGTCCGGCATGAAAATGGATGGATGGAAGGACCCTTCCTGGATCGTCCATCTCTTCGGCAATGAAAAAGGCGAGCAGAAGGATTTCCGGTCCGGCGCTCTGGTTTGCTACCCCACATGGTTCAACAAAATTGGCTTTGAGGTGATCAATCCCCACAGCCGTAGCCGCCGGGCCGGGACTCAGCCCATTTACTATGAGGTCGTCCCGGCAGGAACGACAGGGAGGCTACAGCTACTTTATGCGCCCCTGCCGGGGGAAATCGAACGCGACAATGTAACGCCGGCTGACTTCATCGACTGGTTCATCGACAGCATAAGGGCGCTTCTCGAAACGTATGGCATTTCCGCCAAACGCACCGCCGGATGGGGTACTGCGAGGATCGATACATGGACAGGAATGTTGAAGGCCTCCACGCAACCTCCAAAGGCTGAAACGCGACCCACAAAGAAGACTCTCCATAGCCTTCAGGACCTTGGCACTCTGGTCAGTGAGCAAATCCCAGCCGGTTCCTTCACTCACAAGGACGCGGAAAAATTCAAGGCGGAGATTAAAAGCCGAATTGCCTGGAAGGGAGGAGACCAATGACGGGATTTCAACTTCCGGACACGTTGCGGCAACATCGCCCTTTGCTTCTGGCGCTCGAAGCGATCGGCTGGCTTCATATGACCGGCAAGGCAAAGATCGATTTCCTGCGGGAAAACGGTGGCCAGAAGAACAATTATGACTACAAGAAGTGGTATGAGCAGGAGAACCCGCCGTTCCCCTGGGATGACCTGCTGCAATGGGTGAAGAATAACTACCAGAAGAGTTCGGTCAGTAATATCGAATGGCCCGCTACGCTGACAGCTTTTATCAGTGAGCATGCAGACAGTAAATCAAAACCGAACCTTGTCGGCTTGCTCCAGGCCGGCCACGCTATGGCGTCGGGTATCGAGAAGCAGAGTTTCCCGCAAAGGGTAGTTAAATACCTGGCTCAGGATGTCACCCACATGTGGTTGTCCACGGCCTTCGGCCATCCGGTCCGCAATCTGTTGGACTACCCGCCTGAATTACTCACCGATGCTGGCTGGAAAGGCCTGCTTGAACGGGTTGAGAAGCTCCTCACCGTGCTGAAGCAGCTTAGCGACAACAATTCTCCAAACGACATTGAAGGCTGGTGGCGTTGGCGTGATGGGGCGGTGGGTCCCGAAGGATGGCTGCGCAAGTCGTTTACGGGCACCCTGGCCGAGACCAGATTGCCGAACAACGATGTCACGCTGTTTGACCAGTCCTATGTCGCGGCGGTCTTGTTCAAAAGCGCCGCGGCAGGTGCGATTATGGAAGGCAGCTCGTTCCCCTGGTCCAGCAATGGACTCAAACAACAGACCCGTTGGCGGCTCTTGACTATCGGGATCGGTGCGGACCACTACGAAGCCCGGGCGGTGAAGATCGGTGACTGGACCGGGGTGCGGCTGGCGCTGGACGAGTTTTTCACCAGAGTCTGCAAGCTCGTTGAGGTCGATCTGGCTGTAGGCTCCCTGCTGTATAGGGACGGCGAGACCTGTGTCTTTTCGTTCCCAGGGGAGCGATTCGGCCATGACAACCAAGGGTACCAAGGCAGTGATTTGCAGGCCGCAGATTGGCAAAGCTGGCTGGCTGAACAGATGGACGATTATGCTCGGGACGCCAACCTCGAGATGCCTCCCTATTGCCATATCAGTGAGCCCTCCCGCTCTCTTGTCGGGATGACGGCGGAAATCCGGAAGGCGCGGGAGACGATGGTCGTGCCGTTGCACCGCAATTGGCAATTTCCTGGCCAGGATTCGTCGGATGGCCATGTTTGCCCGGTGTGTTTTGTGCGCAGAAGCCGCTCAGGAACAGACAAGCAAATCCCTTGCGATCCGTGTAAGACACGGCGGACTCATCGCTTGGACAAGTGGTTGAAGGGGGAGTTCGGATCGGACTCTATCTGGATCAGCGAAGTAGTCGATACGAATGACCGCGTCGCCCTCGTCACGATGAGCCTGGACATTGAGCCGTGGCTTGATGGAACCCGCCTGGATGCGCTCAGGACGCAGGCTATTTCGGAATGGCGCAAGTTCAATCCTATCTTGCAAGACCAACCGAACCCCATTGATCCAACGCAACCGTTTGACACGTTGATCAACCATGTAACGACTTTCGTAAACAGTCCCAAAACCGTAGCGAGTGGCAACCGGCAAGGGAAGCTAGATGATGTGGTCCTTGCTTCCCTCAACGAGGGGTTTCCGCAAGAAGACGATCTCGAAATCTTCTACGGTAAAATTGTCG
>JBDIVP010000007.1:0-33628 GCA_039794325.1 Candidatus Inrsubterrania sp. | reverse complement strand
TAACATTGATCCGCGCTCCAGGAATTCCTAGGTTGATCAGAGCGACCCCGCGAAAATTCTTATCCAATTCCCGCTTGATCAAAAAAACATATCCGTTTGTTAGGGGCAAGGCTCCAACCCCGGCCGCATCACTGGCGCCCAGCCCCAGGTACACAAACTCGATCGGTTCCTCCCGCGGTTTGGTCGCACAGGCCACAAGGCTGAAACAACTGCCCAGCACCACCATAATGCCAAGGAAACGTTGGATCGTCATGCCGTTCCTCCTCTATCCAGGTTATAGGCCAAGCAACTCGATGGTGATTGGGGTATCACCAACCTTGGCCGCACCGGCCGCTCCACAATCACAACTCATGAAGAGGCAGCCACGTCTATTCACTTCAACCTCTCTCCATCGCATGCATGGAAGCAATGACATTCACCTGGCGTCTCCCTAAACCTGAGTGGCTCGACTTTCTACATCCGGGCTGCGATGGCTGGCAAGTATTCGGCCCGTACAATGACGGTCCCGTCCGTCACACGATTGTATCGCCTGAGGATGGCCGCGATGTCGTCATAGAGCCTTTCCTCTCGCTGGATTCCAACCATCTCAAACGCCCGAACCGTCGGGCCAAAATAGGTGTGCTACATATCCATACTGATTTTCATCTTGCTCCATCCACATGTCAACACGATTCACCCCAACCATCCGTCGCAGTCCTATGCGGACACGACATGCCTTCCTCCGAAGGAAAAGCAATCATCTCCGCCCTCCGCGGGAATAATCTTTACGATGAACCTAGAAAATCGGAACACCGGCGTATTCCTTTAGAAACATCAAGACCTTTTCCGACTCTCGTTCAACAATCCGGAGGAAATGATTTTGAAATCACAGGCAAGGTATTTCCCGACACCAAGCTAAGGAATTTTCCAGTTCCCTCGCTGAACCAGAAAGTCTACATTCAACAATAGATCATATGCATCACCCAGCATTTTCAACACACCAATCTGATATTACCCATTTAAAAAGGAGGAATATTGTCGCGGAGTTTGGCAAAGCCTTGCCATCCGGATTTACTCATGCATTCATCAATTTTCCTGAGCGGCTTACCAGAAGAAGGATTAAAGTTGGAAAGCCTGGGCGATCATCGAACATGATCACTTTTCAATAATTTCATGAATCGGCAAGCCATAAGGAGGGTCTCATGAAAACTATTAAATTACGTAAGTCACTTATCCTAGTCGGAGGTTTGGCTGGAACATGCTTAATGGCAACGTTGGCTTTTGGAACCCCAGCGATGTTACCCAACCATCCAGGCTACCCTATGGCGGAAACAAAAAGCCCGGTGACGGGGCAACCTCTGGCCAATGATCCGGGGCAACCCAACTGGACCGGGCGATCCGCCCTGGAATCCGCTGCCAAGTGGGAGAACACGGATTTGCATTTGGGAGTCCCTTTTGTATTACGGGATTTACGAGAGGGGACGTCCAGTAAAGTTGAGGAAGTCAAGCGAAAAGCTAGGGAAGAGAGATAAAAATCATTTTTTCCTGCGGATCCTAACTTGATCCTCAAGCTTCCCCCAGGCATAAGCATCACTCGAGTCGATCCGAGGGAGCTTTGTCTCCCTCGGATAGGGGTAGCCCCTCGAAGCCATCATGCCTCAACGAGATTTTTCGAGTACACATTGGGAATGTTGAATAATTGAGATATTCAAGAGCAAATTTGCCCAGGGCTGCGTTTCCCATCAAAGGTTCTGGGTCGGTTCCCCAAAGCATGCCCTGAGTCTTTCCGAAAGGTCGGCCCGGTCCTGTCCAGGGTCGAAGGAAGGGTTGCAGCTATGAACGGAAGGAGAGAAAAAGTGAAAAGGAATGGAAAAGAGGCCAACTTCGCAAATATGATCTTTTGGCCTTCTCACTTTTCACTGCTTCGAAGAACGCCGTTGGCGGCTTTTTTCAACAGACACACTTTCAAAACGGGACACCTCGACTCATGGACATGATCGCTGGGTAAGCGGGTAACCCCTCGCCTCACACGTGGATGCATGTGGATAAAAGGGCGTTGGTGGTCCGGGTGGTTTTCTCTTCGTAAACGAGGGATTATCCCTATCCATACAAATGACACCATACCTGATGGCCACCAATTTGAATTAACGGGGGTTCCACGGTTTTACAATGGTCCATGACTTCCGGGCAGCGGGGATGGAACCGGCAACCTTCGGGGGGATTCAAGGGGGATGGCACATCACCAGGCAATACCACCCGTTTGGATTTGGCCGCTGGATCCGGCACCGGATTGGCGGACAACAAGGCCTGCGTGTAGGGGTGTTTGGGAGTAGCAAAGAGATCTTCAGCCGGGGCCACTTCGGCAAACTTTCCTACGTACATCACGGCAATGCGGTCGGCCAAATATTGCACGACGTTCAGGTCATGCGTAATAAACAGGTAGGCCAGGTGAAATTCCTTCTGGAGATCACGTAAAAGGTTCAGAATTTGGGCCTGAATGGACACGTCCAGCGCAGAGACGGCTTCGTCGCAGACAATGAATTTCGGATTCAGGGCCAACGCCCTGGCGATCCCCACCCGTTGCCGCTGCCCTCCAGAGAATTCGTGCGGATATCGTGATTGATGTTCCGGTCGCAAACCCACCCGCATGAACAGCTGGTCCACCTGATCCTGAAGTGCCTTTCCTGTTGCAACCTTGTGAATTTTAAGAGGCTCTCTGACGATTCCCCCGATCGTCATCCTGGGATTGAGGCTGCTATAGGGATCCTGAAAAATAATTTGCATCCTCCGCCGCATCTGCCGCAACTCCGAGGGCTTGAGAGCAAGAACATCTTTTCCGTCGAATTTCACCCGGCCGGCGGTAGGTTCCATCAATCTAAGAATCGAACGACCCACCGTTGTTTTGCCACAGCCGGACTCACCCACCAATCCCAAGGTCTCTCCCTGATGTAGATGGAAGGACACATCGTCCACCGCCTTAACCCACGCCGACACACGCGAAAACAGCCCGCTCCGCACGGGAAAATATTTTTTCAGTCCGATGACGTCGAGCAATGGGTTATCAGAGTCAGTCATACAGCCAACACACCGTTTTATGGGACTCGCCCACCTGGATCGTGGGAGGAGGTTTGGTGGGGCAATGCTCCATGACCTCCGGACAACGAGATGAAAAATGACAACCGGGAGGATACACCAACGGGGAAGGTACCGTGCCGGGAATGGCTTCCAGCCGTCCCTGCCGTTCCCCCGGACGAGGTAACGACTTCAATAACGCCTTCGTGTAGGGATGGGTGGGATTCCGGAATAACTCCCCGACCGGAGCCTGTTCCGCAATCTTACTCGCATACATGACAATAACGTCTTTTGAAAACTGAGCCACAACTCCAAGATTATGGGTGATCAGCAGAATTGCCATACCCAGATCCTTCTGCAACACCGCCAACAGATCCAGGATCTGCGCTTGGATGGTCACATCCAACGCCGTCGTGGGTTCGTCGGCAATCAGCAAATCGGGACTGCAGGCCAGAGCCATCGCGATCATAACCCGTTGCTTCATCCCCCCCGACATTTCATGGGGATATTGATCGATCCGGCGCTCGGGGTCCGCAATACGAACCTTTTCCAACAACCCAATGACGTGTTTCCGAATTTCGCGATCCGAAAGTGACGTATGAATTTTGAAGACTTCCCCGATTTGATCCCCTACCGACATCACCGGGTTGAGGGACGTCATCGGCTCCTGAAACACCATTCCGATGGACTTCCCTCGAATCAGACGCATCTCTTTTTCCGAGAGTTGCAGTAATTCCTGCCCTTTAAACATAATGGATCCGCCGATCACGCGACCCGGATCCGAAATCAGGCGCATGATCGACAGCGCAGCAACGGATTTCCCACACCCGGATTCGCCCACCAACGCAAGCGTCTGCCCGCGATGAATGGCAAAGCTCACATCATCGACCGCCCGCACTTCGCCTTTGTCGGTGAAAAACGAGGTCCGAAGATTGGAGACGGATAAGAGGGGCCTCGATTCCGACCCCATTCAGCGTCTCCGTAATTTGGGATTGAGCGCTTCCCGCAACCCTTCCCCCACAAGATTAAAGGCCAACACCACCACAAAGATGGCGATACCCGGGATGAAAAACAGCCAAGGAGCATCGAAAATAAACCCCTTGCCGTCGGACAGAATATTTCCCCATGTCGCATAGGGCGGGGGCACACCGAATCCCAAAAAACTCAGTGCGGATTCCGTCAGAATCGCGGTGGCCACCCCGATCGTGGCCGACACAAAAACCGGGGCCAGGGCATTGGGCACCATGTGGCGAAAAATGATCCTGGCTTCGGGCAGCCCCAATGCTTGCGCGGCCATCACGAAATCCTGCTCCCGAAGGGCTAAAAATTCGGCGCGCACAAACCTGGCCGTTCCCATCCAACTCGTCAGCCCGATAATAAACATGATGGTGTAAATGCTAGGAGGAAGGAGAGCCACGGCGGTCAGGATCAGGAAAAACGTCGGGAAACACATCATGGCGTCGGTGAACCGCATAATGAGCGTATCCACCGTCATGATACCCAGTCTGACCTGGCCGTAATAGCCGGACAATCCCCCCAAGACAATCCCGACCACCAGGGAAATGCCGATCGCCACGAATCCCACCGACAGTGAGACGAAGGAACCTTGAAACATCCGGGCGAACACATCACGCCCCAGTTCATCGGTGCCAAACAGATAGACTCCTCCAAATGGTTGATCCGTCCCGGCCACTGCCTCACTGGGTACGGCAAGGGGCGGAAGGAATTTATCCGGCAATCGGACGGTTTCAGGATCAAACACCACCCACCATTCCGTCAACATTTTGCCCCCGAGAGCGAGGACCAGCAATGCGATTAACACATAAAAACCTCCCAGGGCTAACCGGTCTTTTTTGTAAATCCGAAGGAATTCCTGCCAGGGTGTTTCATGTTCCGGTAAGGCATCCGTTTCCTGGGCAGGTACCCGGGGCATCGCGGACGGAGTCGTCATATTCATACGTAGCGCCCCCTTATGAGGATAGGGAAGGTCATAACAGTCCTTGGTTCCAATTTATTGCAACCGAATCCGCGGGTCGACCACCGCATATAAGATATCCGACAGAAAAGTACCGGCCAGCGTGAGCACCGCCGCAATGAAGTTCAGGGTCATAATGATGGGAAAGTCCCGACTCAAAATAGCTTCATATCCCAGACGACCGAGGCCGGGCCATGCGAAGATTTGTTCAAAGATCACCGAACCTCCGATAAGCCCCGGCAGCAGCAGTCCGAACATCGTCACAAAGGGGAGGAGAGCATTCCCCAATACATGCCGGTAGACGACGGTATCCTCTTCCAGCCCCTTGGCCCGAGCGGTTCGCACGTAATCCTGCCCAAGAACCTCCAACATCTGGGAACGGACATACCGGGACAAAATCGCAATCCCCCCCAGCGCCGACATCAAGGAAGGAATGACCAAATGCCACACGCGATCCATAATCCGATAAATCGGTTGAGCCTGATCCATGCCGAACGTCTTGATCCCGATGACCGGAACACCCAACCAGCCCGCCACCCATAAAATCACCAGATAAGAAAGGAAAAACCCGGGGATGGAAATCAGGGCATAGGCCAGAAAGATGGTGAAGCGGTCATAGCCCGAGCCACGGTGAACGGCGCCATAGATGCCGGTGGGAAAGGCCCAGGTCCACACCAACAACGTGGCCAGAACAAACAACGGCAGGGAATTCAAAAACCGGTCCCAGATTTTGGGGAGCACCGGCTGGCTGTCCTTGAAGGATTTCAATTCCCCCGTGGCGAGATCCCGGATCCAATAATAGTATTGCAGATGCAAGGGATCGTCCAAATGAAACGCGGCTCGGATTTTGGCGATGTCCTCCGGCTTCATCCGGGGATTCATCGGATCCACCTCGCTGGGCTCACCCGGAGCCAGGTGAATGATGGAATGAGCCATGAACGACACGATGATTAACAACACCAGCCGTTGCAGGATATTCCGAAGAATAAAACTCCACATGATAACCAACGATTCCTTTACACCGGCCTGTTCAGATTAAAAATCCGGGACGAACTCCAATTTTCGCCATTTATGAAAATGAAAGGTGATATCCCCGCTTTTTATGGGATAGATTTTCTTGTATTGCTCACGCCCATCCGGCCCTTCCTCGACCAGCACGATTTTCTTATCCAGCACCCGCGTACTCAACGGTGCATAGAGAAACGTATAGGGTTGATCTTCATGAATCAGCCGGTGCAATTTGTGCGTCAGTTCCCGCTGTTGGTCCCGGTCATATTCCCGTCGAATCCGGACAATGAGTTCATCGACTCGAGGATTGTGATAGCCCACAAAGTTTAATTGTTGCGGTCCGGCTTGACTCGAATGCCAGATTTGGAACAGGTCAGGATCGATTCCCATGCTCCACCCCAGCACCACCGCGTCATAATCGCCCGTGTTCACAAAATCGTTGAGAAAGACCGCCCATTCGAACATTTGAGTATTACATTTGATCCCGATTTTTTTCCATGCATTTTGCGCAATCGTCAAAATATTTTTTCGAATAGGATTCCCGTGATTCGTAATCAGGTTAAACTCGAAAATTTGACCGTCTTTTTCCAACCAGCCCTTGGCATTGGGCTTCCAACCCAATTCGCCCAGAATCGCCTGGGCGCCTTCAGGATCAAAAGGGAGCGGAGGGATAGTCTGGTCATACCATTCCGTATTTTTCGGATAGGGGCCGGTAATGCGTTCCCCTTCCCCGTATAATAAAAAATCGGTGATTTCTTCAACGTTGATGGCCATCCCCAGAGCCTTGCGAACCTCAGGGTTGGCAAACAGCGGTTTCCGGTTATTGTATCCGATGTACGAGTAGGCAAACCCCAGACTTGAAAACGACTGGTAGGTGGGATCTTCCCGGTATCGGGCCACCTGATGGGGAAGTGCGCCATAAAAATCCACGGCTCCGGTCCGGAATTCGACTTCCTGAGTCAGCACATCGGGAATGATCCGCATGTAATAGTCATGATATTGAGGGGGACTTTCCCAATGTTCTTCAAAGCGACGCAAATGAATAAATTCATCCCCTTGCCACTCGACGAAACGAAACCGCCCCGTTCCGACCGGGTGCCGGTTAAATCGACTGTCCCGCATTCCAAAGGCTTCTCGCGCCGCTTCCGATAACCGCCGTTCATCCTTTTCCCCGGCCAGTGCTTCGGCATTCAATAAATGCTCAGGCAAAATTCCCATGGTCCAGGCATTTATGGCCGGGGAATACAATCGTTTGTAGACGATTTTCACCGTGTGAGGATCCAAAATTTCGACTGTTTTTATCGGTTCGAAATCAGGGGTCCGGGGAGAAAGGTTTCGGGGGTTCATAATGGCTTCATAGGTAAATTTGACGTCCGCAGCCTCGAACGGATGCCCGTCGTGGAAGGTGACGCCACGGCGCAGGACAAACACGATAACGGGGTTATGCTCACCTACGGGAAGAATTTCATCATATTTGTTCCGAAGCAGATCCTGGACGTCCTCGGCTACTGTGTCACGGGGTTTAATAAACTCATGATGAGGAAAATGCTCAAAATAACGTTCTCCGAGCACCGGAGTCAGCCGATCGAATAAATCCTGGTCCACTTCCTTCAGCGAAAAGGCGATCCGCTCCGGCACTTTCACCTGGATCGGAACTTCCACGATCTGCGGCCTCCCCGAATCGTCCGGAACCAATAAGGATACGGATTCCTGCCGTTCCGTAGCCGGTAATAATTCCAAGGGTTGCTCCATCTCCGGCATATCCGGCAGACGGCCGGTTTCCAATCCCGCCCTGATTCGCATCAACAACCGCTCTCCCGTCACCGCCTGTCCATCAGGAAATCGATGCTGCGCATTGACCAACAGATACGCCCGCTCCCGTATGGTCCACTCCTTGGCCAGACGTCCCCGAAGATTCAAATTCTCATCCAGATCCAACAGTCCCTCAAAGACCTGGCTCACGATATTGGAGCTTGCCGAATCGGCGCTCAGAATGGGATTGAGAATTTTGGCATCTCCGCTTGACCCTTCGATATAGGTTACCAGCCGGCCGGGGTTGCCGACCGCTTGTTTTTCATAAGTGGGGACCCAAAAAAATGATTGGAGCAAAAACAGGACGAGAATTAGGGGGACCAGCAGGAGAAGGCGTTTAATCAGCATAAGGACCGGACACGCAAAAAAGTTCTTTCACATGGTAACAAGAAGCTGAGAGCGATGCCATCATGGTCTTTTGGTAGTTATGGTGATGCGGCACAATCCGAACATCTTCGTCCGACATGGTCGGCATTATATGTCCGTTTTTCCCTTGAAGTCCGACTGTTGTTTCGTTAGACTCAGCGGTCTTAGGTGTTTCTTTGACCAAGTCGGTGCGGCATTGAACTGTCTTATTTCCTTATCATACCGCTTTCCGGTCTTGAACGTATCACTCCCATTTATCCCCATGCCTCCGGCAGGCCCCCTTTTCATTCATCCCGGTAAAGAGTGCCTCCTTCCATTCATTCGGTTTCATGTTGCCAACGTTCTCAGGCACCAACCATTGAGAATCCGAAACGGATCCACCTTAGGAAGGAGGGCGCTCTATGGCATGCCAGAGGTTTCCCCGCACCATCCTGATCGTTGAGGATCACGAAGATTTTGTCGCGCTACTTCAATGCGCATTGTCCCCTGAAGGTTACCATATTGCCGCCGTACCCGGGGGACAGGAAGCCCTGACATGGCTCTCCTCCCACCGTGCCGATCTCCTGTTACTGGATGTCCAGCTTCAGGGCGGCATGTCCGGAGAGGAACTCATTCCTCGCCTGAAGGAACGTCATCACCGCATCCCCTTCATTGTGATCATTCCTCAAGAGGAAGCTCAAGCCGCGGTCCGCATGATCAAACAAGGTGCGAGAGATTACTTTATCAGAGACCCGTCGCTCACCTGTTTGTTACCCTCCATTGTGTCCCGGGCGTTTGCCCAAATCCAGTGCGAGGAACACCTGTCGGCCATCGAAGGTATCTTTTACCTCGAACAAACACGCGCCTCCGCCGCCCTGGCATTGGTCACGGAAGGCATCTTCATGACCGATGCTCATGGGCGGATTACGTACATGAACCGAATGGCCGAAGAACTCTCGGGGGCTCCGGCTCGTGAAAGCTTGGGACGGCCGCTTGAGGAAGTGGTTCGATTCCGTGAACTTGACCATGAGTCCGGCCATGCTCCCCCCCTCCAGCAGGTATTACAACAGGGTTTGCCACTGCACTCGACCGATCCGTTCCCGCTTCAACATTCCACCCGGACTGACCGCCCTGTGGTCTGCAGCGGCTCTCCCATTCAGGGCAAAGACGGACAGGTGCTCGGCATGGTACTGGTCATTCGCGACATGACCAACCGGTCTAAACCGCAGGAGGGCCTTTCCAGAGCCGACGACCGGAACCCCTTGCAACCCCTGGTCGACCACATAGCCTATGACTTCCCTATTTTGCTGACAGGAGGACCGAGGCATTTCTCCCTGACCGATTCGACAATCTCCGGACATGATTCCGTGGACACCTGTTTCCCCGGCGCCCCACAGACATCCCGTCGCGCCAGGAGCCTGACTCAACAGCTGCCGACCTTTGCCAAAGGGGGAAGCGCTCACAAGAACCCGGTGAAGATAGGCTTTCGACTGATGGAGGCAGTCACCTTCGCCCTACAGGGCTCTTCATCCCGCTGTGAATTCGGTCTGCCGGAGTCCCTCTGGCCGATCCATGCCGATGAGAACCAGATCCATCAAGCCATCCATAATTTGGTCGTCAATGCCCGGCAAGCTATGCCGGCCGGCGGGATCATCACGATCACAGCCGAAAACACTGAACTCTCATCCGAACGCGCCAAACGGTTGACTCTGGCCGCGCCCGGCCCCTATGTAACCATTGCCATATCCGATCAAGGCCCCGGGATTCCCCCGGACCTTCTCTCCAAAATTTTCGAACCTTACTTCTCCACTAAACCTCACGGGAACGGGTTGGGATTAAGTACAGCCTATTCGATCGTCAAAAACCATAACGGTACAATCGTTGCCGAATCGAAGCCCGGCCATGGGTGCACCCTTACCATGTTCCTCCCTGCCCATATCGATAACACGCCCTCTTCCCCCATCCCCTCCTGTCGGAGAAATGGGGAAGGGGCAATTCTCATCATGGATGATGAACCGTCGATTCGTTCGATGGTCGGAGAGATGGTTCGATATCTCGGCTATGACGTGCAGAGCGCGGCGGATGGACAGGAAGCCATCCGGTTATTCGTCGAGGCGCAGCAAACACGACATCCCTTTTCGGCAGTCATCCTGGATTTGACGGTCCCAGGTAAAATGGGAGGGGCGGAAACGCTGGGACAACTTCGACAGCTCGATCCGGACGTCAAGGCCATCGTGGCCAGCGGCTATTCGGATGAAACGGCTCTTTCACACTTTGCGGATCTGGGATTTTCCGGAGTGGTGACCAAGCCCTTTCAGTTGTCCGAACTCAGCCAACTGCTTCATCGGATTACTCATCCAAAGGATGTTTATTTCTCCTCTCAATCTTCAACATAACACTCACCGACCAACACATCGGTACCAGCAGAATATGGGGTCATCCCGTATTCCTTAGGGAAATATGTCAAAAATTCTTGGCCGCTATAGTTCCACCTGAACTTCTTCACCTTCAACACGGGAAGGATACGTCTTGACATGACCGGCCGGGTTATTCAGGCATTGACCGGTCTTCACATTGTATTCCCATCCATGCCAGGGGCACGACACCACCTCTCCCTCCAAATCCCCTTCACCCAGAGGCCCCCCTCGATGCACACACGTGTTATCAATGACGTGAAAACAACCATTGACCTTGAACACCGCCAGGCATTTTCCATGGCTCTCGACGACTTGCCCACTTCCTTCTTCAACTTCTCCCGACTTCAGAATTCCCACCCACTCCCCCATACCAGCTCCTCCTCTAAACCTTTTCTGAGCACCCTCACCCCTGCTTCAACGGGGCCTTAATCTTTTTTAACAGACTCGACAGCGGTTGGACCTGTCCGCCCTCCCCTTGTTCGGCTTGCTCGATTTGTCCGACCAGAGTACGAGCGATGCCTATAAACGCCTCGGCTTGGGGCGAAGACGGTTGATGCGCAACAATCGGCTTTCCTGTGTCCCCGGCCTCTCGAACCGCCGGATCAATGGGAATCCTTCCTAGAAACGGCACGCCAAATTTTTCCGCAGCCCGCTCTCCCCCTCCGAAAGAAAAGATCTCGCTTCGTTCTCCGCAATGACCACACACAAAATAGCTCATATTTTCGACGACCCCCAACAATGGGACGTTCACTTTTTTGAACATCATCATACCTTTCCGAACATCCGCCAAGGCCACCTCCTGAGGAGTGGTGACCGTTATCGCTCCGGTTAGGGGAACCAATTGAGATAAGGTCAAGGGCACATCACCGGTTCCCGGGGGCAGGTCAATCAACAGAAAATCCAATTCACCCCAATTCACGTCGCGGAAAAACTGCTGGATGGCCCCATGAACCATGGGCCCCCGCCAGACAACCGGCGTTTCCTCTGGAACAAAAAAACCCATAGACATCACTTTCACCCCCTGCCCATCGGCAGGATTGATGCGCTCCCCTTCTTTGACAGGAGGCTCGATCACCCCCATCATCATCGGAATATTGGGCCCGAAAATATCCGCATCCATCAGTCCAACCGCAAATCCCAACTGCTTCAAGGCAACAGCCAGATTGGCGGCAACCGTAGACTTTCCTACTCCACCCTTTCCGCTGCTGACGGCAAGGATGTGCTTGACACCGGGCAGAAGATTTCCTTCTTGATGCCCCCTCTCCCCTGGGGATTGCTCTGATGATGATTTCGCATCGGTATCTGCCATAGTTCAATCTCCCTTTACCAGGAATCTCCACTTGAGATTCTTATGAGAATTTTCCCTGTGCCTGCCGGCAATTTCCGCATGATCGCATTACTGTGCGGGCCCCATCCGCCTGCTTTTTGAACGGGTTTATCAAAAAAAAAAGGCATGCAGCCTCACCTACCAGGCAGCATGCCATCTTTTTACAAACCGGGCAACCCTGATCAAGTTTTCTCGGTTTCGGTTAATGATAACCCAATTGCCGACACCCGGCGCTCCTCCCGACCAACGACTTTAAGGCCACCCCCACATGACAAGCAAAGGATCATGCGCCATGGTGTCAACTCAAGTTTAGCCGATTTGGGTTGCAAATTTTTTTCGCGACCGCCCCAAGAGTGGCTCATGACGATTTTTCCGGTTGGCGGAAATGACCGGGTCCAGAATTTCCCCACAAATAATGCATCTCCACCCGGAAAAATACATGGCCCCCGTCTCATCAGCCACATCCCCGAATTTATCGGAAACCATCACCCCATTACATCGTGGACAATCCATATAGCTCACTCCTTCTCTAAGAATAAAAATGATCCTTGGATAAAAGAATCTGGAAATACCCCAATTGAAAAGGAGCAAGCACCATGCCTTGAATTAGTTATTTTAACTAACTGTTTTTATTGAAAAATTTAATAGTGAAGTCAACCGAATTTTTCATTTTGAAACACTTGCCATGCAAAATAATAAATTTTAACTCATTAAGTTATTGTTTTAATTTATATTTAGCAATATGCTACCTTTACGTAACACTAATACTCTTTTGAAACACTTTTTTTCTTTTTATTTTGATCCAATCCAAATTGCTTTATTTTTCGCCATAATGTCGATCGGCCGATGCCCAATTGCTTTGATGCCAATTGCAGACGACCACCGGAATTTTCCAAGGCCGACACGATAGCTTGACGCTCAAGATGCCTTAAGGTTTCAGATTGTCCCTGTTCCATGCTTTCCAGGATTTCGCGTTGAACGTCTTCAGGTAAATGCTCCATTTGAATGATGTCTCGCTGACAACACACAAAGGCGTGCTCAAGGATGTTTTGGAGTTCACGAATGTTCCCCGGGAAACGATAATGGGTTAACCCTTTCAGGCAGTTGGGAGAGAGGCCGGCTATTTGCTTGCCCATCGCTTGATTGAATCTATCCAGAAAATGCCTGATTAACAACGGAATATCTTCTTTTCTCTCCCGCAAGGTCGGCAAAGTAATGGGGATGACCCTGAGGCGATAGTACAAATCTTCACGAAAGCGACCTTCCTGAACCGCCCGCTCCATATTATGATTAGTCGCCGCCACGATGCGAACATCGACCATCCGTGTCTCATTGGAACCTACCCGTTCAAATCGGCCCCGCTCGAGGACCCCCAATAATTTCACTTGGGTTGCAAGACTGACTTCGCCGATTTCATCCAAAAAAATTGTCCCTCCATCGGCAATTTCAAAACGACCGGGCTTATCGAACAAGGCACCGGTAAACCCCCCTTTGACATGACCAAACAGCTCGCTTTCTAGTACTCCTTCAGCCAGACTCGAACAATTCACGACCACGAACGGTGCCTGTGCCCTGGGGCTGTAGGCATGGAGAGCTTGTGCAATCAGCTCTTTTCCTGTCCCGCTTTCCCCAGTAATCAACACGGAAGCTTTTGAAGATGCAATGGTCGGCAGTTTGGCCAGAAGTTCCTGCACCTGGGGAGAACGACCTACAATATACTCTCCAACGCTCGCCCCTCCGAGACAATGCCGCAACTCGGAGACTTCTGCCGTTTTTTCCGACAATTGACGGGCCCATGACATATCACGGATCACTTCGACGAGGCCCACCATGTTCCCGGATTGATCTAATAGCAAATCGGTACTGATACTAACGGGGATCAAGGTGCCATCCTGCCGTCGAACCATCGCCTCAAATTGCGAAACTCGATCCCCCTGGAGGGCCCGCTCGAATACACAATCCTGACTGGAACAGATACTGCTTTGCACCAACACATCGCAGGCCACCAGTTTCTTAATGATGCCGTCCTCATACCCCAGCATACGTTGTAGAGCGCGATTCACAAAGGTGACCCGCTTGTGCAAATCAATGGTCATCACCCCATCACTGATACAGTCCAGAATGGTTTCCGCTCCATATGCCTGTGGTCCTGCCCTGAGTTCTGTCATCCGCTCACCTCCGGTTTCGAACGCAATCGTTCCGGATCGCTCATCAAAAAGGGGAAAACAGGCTTGTCCCCCAAAATCGGATATGCTAAAGCATGGGGCCGAGGCCGGAACCTTGGGAACCCCCGGTCCTTTAGTGTAAGGTACCCTATTCAACTTCCACAAACTCCTGATCCGATCATCGTGTTCCACGTGCAGGTTCCCGGAAACCCGAATACTCACTCGCGACCCACAGCACCCCTTTTTCATCTATGGCATAAGTACTGATTATGGATTCCGCAATGCTTTTGACCAACTTGACTCGCCTTCCCTATCCGGAGATCGACCCGGTGTTTTTTCGCATCGGTCCCTTGGCCTTCCGCTGGTATGGCCTGATGTACCTGATCGGATTGGGAGCGGCATACTGGCTCATCAAATCACGAGCCGCCGACAAGCAGATATCCCTCTCGTCCCAACTCCTATCCGATCTGATCGTGTTTGCCGCATTCGGTGTTTTTCTGGGAGGACGGCTTGGTTATGTCCTTTTCTATAATCTGCCGTTTTATCTCGACAATCCGATCAAAATTCTGGCGATATGGGAAGGAGGTATGTCTTTTCATGGAGGACTCTTGGGAACCAGCATAGCTTTGTGGTTGTTCTGTCGTAGGCGTAACCTTCCTCTTGGACCGATCGCCGATCTGGCGGCCGGAGCAGCTCCCATTGGATTAGGATTCGGCAGACTGGGAAATTTCATCAATGGAGAATTATTCGGCCGGGTCACGGATGTTCCCTGGTGCATGGTGTTTCCGCAGGGAGGCCCTGAATGCCGACACCCCTCCCAATTATATGAGGCCGGCCTGGAGGGCGGGCTCCTCTTTCTGGTCCTGACGATAATCAATCGCCGTCCGACCCCGCCCGGCACCGTATTCTGGTCATTCATTTGCGGATATGGCCTGACACGGTTTTTCGTGGAATTCTTTCGCCAGCCGGACAGTCACCTGGGCTTTATCTTTCAATGGATCACCATGGGGCAGCTCCTGTGCCTACCCATGATCGTGGGAGGTTTGCTCATGATTCAACGCGGCTTCAAAACTCACGCCCCGATGCCACCAAGATAACCTCCCATCCCCTTACCACGAGTCACTGGATTTTCCATGGATGGCCCCATCACTGGAAATCGATCAAAAATACGAGAAAGGATAAACAGGACCAACCCATGAGCGAACAGATCAAGACAGTCAGGATCGGATTGTTGCTTGTACTTTTGGGCCTGATTTTCGGCGTAGGCATGGGCGTTTCCTTTGGAATTCAGGAAGACCGCTACAAAGCCTTCATTGCGGAGGGTGTGGCTTCCCATCCGGAACGGCACGACTCCAAAAGCCGAGAAAAAATCTGGCGTTATGCCCAGCGGGCACACTTTCATGCCACAGGCATTGCCGCTTTTTCCCTGGGCTTGATTCTACTGATTATGCACTCTCATTTAAAGCCACGCGTCAAACAAGGGGCTGCGATTGCCATTGGGCTAGGCAGCCTCTATCCGCTGTCCTGGTTCACCATGTTTCTCCTCGCACCGACGATGGGACGAGAAGCCGCCCACGGACATGTCCTCACCGAGCTGTTGGCCATGTCCGGTATCGGTGGATTACTGATCGGGATATTTTTCATCATCACGCACCTATCCTTGGGGTGGTTTCAAGCTGACTCCGATCTTTAATACCTGGAGAAAAATCAGCCCCCTCCTCATGTGCTGATACTCAGTACGCTCCGCCCATACCCATGGGGCCGCCCATTCCACCACCACCTAACCCTCCCATACCTCCACCCATGCCTCCGACGCCCGGCACGCCGGGTGACGCTCCGGGCTCATACGGAGCATCAGGCACATTCCCGAATCGCCGTAACGGGGGTGAATCCCAAATGACTTTGTGCCCCGGAGCCAGATTAGCGGCTTCGATGTAATGTTTTTTGGCATTGGCCCGGTCACCCAACCGTTCCAGGGACAGGGCCAAATTATAGTGAGCTTCCGCCAGGTCGGATTGCCGTTCAATCGCACTTTGAAACTGCCGGCGCGCGGATTCCCAACGGCCTTCTCCAAACAACTGATTCCCCTCCACGAGGAGGATCCGAGCCTCTTCGACGGCATTGGGCGGAGGATCCAACACCAAAAGGGGTGCGGGTTTTTGGGACGCACACCCCGTTGCCTGCACCATCATTAGACAAACCCCCACCAGACCTATCCACAAATGCCTACGCATCATGTACCTCCTTTGTCTGAGCAATGATTTTTCATAAGCCATGTGACTGCACCCGGGGCACAATCACGGTTTTTCCCGAGCGGATAAAAAAAAGCTTGCATCCCTTGACGTCCACCCCTAAACCACAAGCTGCCGCATGTGCATATCGTTCGGCTTGTACCCGGTAGCGGTCGGCCCGCTCTAACAGTTGGGGCCCTTCAACCGCGTCGGTTTTATAATCTCCGACCCAATACTCCCCTTCCAGGGTATACACCACATCCATGACCCCTTCCATCACACCGTTTTCCGGCAACCCGATATCTTTTACCCCCAGATTCCATGGCATGGCCACGGCCACCTCCCGACCAAGAATCCGGCTCCGGCTTAATTCCTGGAAAATGTCGGACTCGGGAAAGGCACGTAAGATGGATCTCACCTCCTCAAACAGAGTTTGGGCATCCTCATACATCCTCATCGCTTCCTGAGACCGGCAGAATGCCTCGATGCGTTGGTGAAACACCGTCGCATCTTGACTGAAATCGCACTGCTCAAGCAATCGGTGCAGAAGATTTCCCAAGCGTGCCCCGAAGGCCGGGCCATGACCGGCCGTCGCATGATCGAATGATTTTGATTGTGTATACGGCTGTTGCCGGAAGGAAGGGACCACCCACGCCTTGGTGTGTTGAGCTTTTGTCCAACGCACCGAACGTGACTCCCACACCGTCAAGCTGGGCACATCTCTTTTGGGGACGGCCATGGAAATCGTTTGCTCCTGAGGTACTCTGGAGGACCTCCATTCGGGAATCACAACGGTTTGCGTGATTTTCACCGGCCCGATACCAACCGAAACACACTGTTCGTTTCCGAAATCATCTCCTGCCAATCCGCGGAGAAGGTGAAACGGTGTCCCCCCCCCGCTTTTGCCCATCAACCCTCCCGAAAGCACCAAACGCTCCTTGGCCCGAGTCATCCCCACATACAGAATGCGACGCTGCTCCATCTCCTCTTGGTTCCGCTGTTTTTCCCAGATAGGGACTTGGCCGGCACTGCACCATCGGGAAAATGTCGCTCCAAGCAACCCGCTGACCCAATCCCTGGTCAAGCTGGCAGACGAAAGTGGCCCGCCGGCCCGCAGGTGCAGACCCGGCAAAATCACCAGGGGAAACTCCAATCCTTTTGCCTTATGAATGGTGAGCACCCGAACCGCATCCAAAGAATCTTCGGCAAGTGGAGCCTCCGTTTCTTGAGGTTGGTCACGCAAAAACCCGGCCAATTGATCCACCACATCTGAAAACGATAAGGAAGGATTTTTCCCCAACCGACAAGCAATATCCCGGACTTTCCCCACATTGACCACCGCCTGCTCCCCATGACCGGATGCGGCCGCCAATTCCAACACAGGGAGACTCCCCAAGACCAAATTCATGAATTCGGATACCGACAGCCGTCCCTTCATCCGATGAAGCGCCGCCAACTGTTCATAGAGCTTCAGCACCACTTCCCGTTGTGGACTCTTCCACTCCGCAAGTTTAGGGGGAGTAAGGACATCAAGGAAATCGGACTGAGCCAAATTCATGATTTCCTGATCAGGCACCCCGCCCAGAGGTGACCGAAGAATCCCGATCAAGGCAATCCGGTCAGCCGGATCGTCAATAATTCGTAAAATATTGACGAAGTCAATCACCTCCTGTCGTCGGTAAAAATGTCGCTCGCCGTCCGTAATATAGGGAATGCCGCGCCTCCGGAGTGCCTCGACATACCACTGAGCATTAGTCAGCTTACGAAACAGGACGGCCATATGCCCAGGACGCATCCCGTCCCCCCGCAATTGTTCATGAATCCAATCGCCCAACCATTCTGCTTCCGCTCGAGCGGCCCGCTCGGCATCCCATTCCCCTGCCTCCTCGCGAGGACGCAGAACATACAATTCCACGCCGGAACCGGACTCCCGCTCGGAACGCCTTGCCGGCACAAGGGCTACATGAGGAGGCTGGACATTTTCCTTGGCAACAAAAAGTTGTTCGAAGACGGCATTTATGGGTCTGAGGACGGCTTCCGTACTCCGGAAATTCGTAACAAGGGTGCATAGATTTGCCCCATCCTCGACCAGTTTTTTGACAACCTGATCAAAGGCTTCCAGGTCCGCCTTTCGGAATGCATAGATTGATTGCTTGGGATCACCGACAATAAAGAGTTTCCCCGGTACCAGGCGGACTTCCCGCCACGACCGGCTATGCTCACCGGGCTGTTCGGCCAGATACAAGAGGATTTCATATTGTAAGGGGTCCGTATCCTGAAACTCATCAACCAGAATCGCCTGGCAGTCCCGCTTCAATTGCTCTCGAACCAACGGAACATCTCTCAGAAGATTACGGACTTTCAATAACAGACCATCGAATCCAACCCAGCCTTCATCTTCATATCGCTGCCGAACGGCCTGGATACAGGGAACCAGCAGAGGCATCACCTGCTCTAATAAGGGATGATGGACCTTCAGCAGATGTTGAGCGGATTGAATCACCCGTTTGGCCGTTTGAAAATCAACTAAATTCCAATCAACCGGCGCGGCTCCCAGTGCGGGATCAAAAACCGGCTGTCCATGTTCCTCATCACCCCAATCCACCGGCAATCCGTTGGTCTTGGTCCGGCTAAAGACCCGATGCGCCACCGCCAGATTCCGTTCGATTTTTCTGGGTTTGGCCGCTCGATAGGTTTCCAGCAGGCGGTCCGCCTGTTCATACTTGTCCCTAACCCAGGTGACAAATGCCGGCATTCGGTGAAACTCTCCAACCACCCCCTGCCATTCCAAACCAGAGCAATCCGCCTCTCCTATCGCCCGTGCAAAATCTCGTACCTCGGATAAGGTCATCGCTTGCAACACCTGCTCCCAACTTTTATGGGAACTGCCTTGAGATCCCAACTCATACTCCAACCACCGATCCCATACCTCATGAAAAATCGCATCAAACCGGTCGCCTTCATCCTCCTGAAAAGTGGGATTGACTCCGGCTTCCAAAGGATACAGTCGCAATACTGATGCCGCAAAACTATGTAAGGTGCGAATATGGGACTTATCCAAATCCTCCAATGCAACCAAAATGCGTTGGCGAATAACATCGGAGGATAAATGATAGGCCTGTTGAAAGGTGGTCAAGGATGGATGACTGAACACCCCGTCACGCCTGCCCCCTTCGCACTCCGACAACAACAGTCGCAAGCACTCCCGAAGCCGCATTTTCATTTCATGGGCGGCTTTGTTCGTGAAGGTCAAAGCGACCAGGTGAATCAACCTGACCGGATGCGGCTCCCGCACCAAGGCATGAAGAATCCGGTTGACCAAGAGGGTGGTTTTTCCCGTTCCTGCCCCGGCAACCACAACCACATTGCGATCGAATGTAGTCTCGGCCATAAGGCGTTCGGCCCCATCCACCAGATCGTGAGCGTTACTCATACACAATCCGTTGTTTTTTCAGGGCTCGAAATTCTCGAGCGGCCGCCAGGGTTTGCACTCGTGACCAGGAGGGATGATGCTGAGACCGGCAGGCTCCGGCCCACGCACACTCTCGACAATGAACCCCCGTGAGAATGAAAAATTTTCCCTCCCGAATACCGTGCAGCCATTGCCCAAACGTTCGCCTCAGAAGCTCTCCGGTTTCACCGCTCCACTGCTCACCTGGAAAGATCGCATGGTCAACCGGAGGCAACCGGAATGGTTGAAGAAACCGTAACAGGACCTCCTGTACCGGAGGCCGATCCGTACGTTGCGTAGCTTCGGAATTCCATCCCCGAAAGTTGGACATCAAGGCATAGAGGGGAGGCTGCAAACGTTTACCCTGACCGGCCTCCACCGTCAAATCCGGTGGCCCCGAACGCAGGGCCCTGCTCCAGGAGAACTTATAGTCCACTACCCGCAGCCTCCCTCCATTCCGGCTCGCATCCAGTCGATCCATCCGTCCCCGGATGGGAACCATGTCTTTATGAGAGCCTGAAGCCAATGGGAGGTATCCGGAACCCTCCACTTCATACGCCACCGGCAGCCACCCCTGCCCTTCATAATCCTCCAGATCCTGCCTTATCAGCGCTTCCACGGCATCAGACATGCGTCGCAGCATTTCCTGCCGCACAAGTCCAAATCCCTCCCCATACCACAGGGAAAACCGGCTGAAGACCTGGGGAATCACTGTTTGGACCACAGCAGTCCTGTTTTGTGGGGCCATGGCGGTCAGCGGCCAATGCGATTCGTTCAACTTGCGATACACCGCTCGTAATACCTCATGCCCCACCTGCCCCCAGACTCGTACAGGCAACTCTCTGCTGGCGGACTCCCGAGTCTCCCGTGTGCCCAACACCTCCTGCATCCAATAGCGGAATGGACACAGCACATATCGCTCGAACGAAGTCGGCGTCATTCCGGCTGACTGCAGATTCCGCCAATGCGGATGCTCGCCCCCCACCAGCCCATCAAAAATTCCGGCCCGACTTGTACTCGATTCCAGCACCACCGACGCAGCCAGCCCATGATCCAGGATGGTTTTCCAGGGAATCTCATCGACCATTTCCGATGGAAGATTCTGTTTACGAAGTAGCAGGCCGATCCGCGCTTCTTCCAGCGTATCGGTTTCACAGGAAAACAAAGGAAGTGCTTGACGTTCGACAAGGCTCAAAGGCAAGTGAATCGTAGGAGTGCCAGAAGCATCCCGCCCCGCGAAATCCGCCGAGAGCAAGGGAGATGGTATCAACGAACGCCCCTGATCATCCGATCGTTGATAGAGAAGATAGAGGCGGTCGCGGGCGGACTGCCGCAAAAGAGCGAACAACAGGCGTTCCTCGTCAAACCCGCTTAGTTTCTCGTCAATTTTGAACCCAAGACTTTCCGCAAGCACCCGCCGATCCCGATCCCGTAACAGGGCATCCTCCCGCACGATACGAGGAAAGATCTGATCATTCAACCCCAATACAAACAAGGCACGGAACCCGCTACCCCTGGCAGACATCGCATCCAACACGCGGACCCCTACCTCGCTCTGCCCCATGACAGGCAATTGCGATTTTTCCAACATTTCCCGGAATCGCTCCACCCACATCTGCTCGGATATCATCCCGGCCAAACGGTGCCATTGCCGGAACACGTTCCTGAATCGTTCAAAACTCTCCGCAAGGCGGAAGAAGCGTTCCTCATCGGCGACCATGTCTTTCCTGAGGGCCAAATCCTCGGGGGAATACAAATGGAGGGACAATAGGCGTTCAAAACGATCCATCCAGTCCGCGACCGTCCCGGAATCCGAGCTCCTCCCGGCCTCCTGTATCAGCCGCCGACCTTCTGCTGTAAATGCGCGTACCTCTCCCATTCCAATGTCTGACGGCAAAATCTTTTGATTATAGGCTTCTTGAAGAAAGGTCCCATCACACGCCAATTGACACAATCGATCCCAGTCGGCGACCCCACGAATTATTCGTGCGAAGTGAATCAGACGCCGCCACCAATGAGCCTGATCGGCCATGGACGGACTACCTTCCTCTACCCATCGATAAAACGGAGAAGTCAGAATATTCACCATACTTTGGGCAGGAAAGTCATCCAGATTCAGGCCGGCGAGTTGCCACCAGACCGCCGCCAATGGTTCCTCCAGCATGGGCCGTGTTGCGGTGGTCACAAACGGAATTCGATGCACTCGAAAGATATCGGACAGAGCCGTTCCATAGGGTTCCAGGCTTCTGGCCACCACCCCGATTTCATGGAACGCATATCCCTGCGCCTCAACCAGTTGCAAAATGGTCTTGGCGGTAAACAGCCCCTCCCCTTTTTCCCCGACGGCACTCGCGATTTGGGTGAGCGGGACAGGCAATCGGCTGAGAGGTGAGGATGCCCCCTCATTCTCCCGCTCAAGCCGCCGGTGATTGACACTTCCCCGCAGGAGGTATCGATCCAGGAATCGTCTGGCAAATTGAAAGTCCGGCCCATCCCCAAGGGGAAACAAGAGGGTGACGGATTGTGTCCGAATAATTTCTTCCATGAAGGATAATTGCACCTGTGTCAGGTCATAAAATCCGTAATAGAAAACGTGGCCAAGTCTTGCCAACAAGGGGGAGCAGGGAACCCAGGAAATAACGGATTCTGCCATATCGTCCGGGAGTCCGATCTTCACCTGCCGGCTCCATGCCTGCAATGCGCCCTGGAGGGAAAAAACCTGCGTCAGCCGATCACGGCCAGATTCATCGAAGAGCCCCTCCTGAACAGCTCGCAAGGCGACGGCAGGATCGACCTGCCCTTCCTGTAAATCCCGGATCGTCCGCCACAACGCCTGCCGCATCCCCTTGGAACGCGATGCAGCCCGTATGGGTTCAGCCATTCCTTCAGACTCCAATTGCAGCCCAGGCACCATCCATTCGTACAATCGTTCATCAACCACTTCAAGGGAATCCGTCTCTCCATTGGACCCGTGAATCACCTGTCGCTCGGCTTGTAAACGCAACGCCAATTGATGAAACGTCAAAACCGATACATCAAAAAGCGCAAGGCGCCAGTCGGCACTCAACACCCATTGCACACGGCGCCTGACGACCTCCGAAGGAACAATTACGGCCAGAGGGACAGTCGAATCGTCAATTTTTAAGCGATGAACGGATTGAACCAACGACCGCTCAAGGTCGGATTGGGAAGGACCGGTCAGGAGGGTTAACATCTCAAACCGTGACCGTACAGAGAGGATGGATCGAAATTAGAGCCGGAAAAAATCAGGAATTACCCGGTTTCGGGGCCGATCAATTCGCCGTTACAATCGGTACATCCCCAGTCTCCATCGATGAGACTCATGGGTTCGCCGCAAAACGGGCACTCGGGAGGAGGACCGGAATCCACACGGGGAAGCACCGGCAATTCGATATCTAATTCAGATTCTTCATCATACTCTTGCATTGGTGTTATTCCCTCTGTTTGATGGCTCTCTTATTTCTTCAGGGAAAGGACAAGCCCACATTATCGTTAGAGGAACCCTTGATTGAGAGAATTCTAGATAGACTCGGCTTCTTCCTCTTTTTTCGGCTTGGATTTTGCTTTGGCTTTGATGGCCTTTTCGGCACTCTCCCGGGGTGGCACCCCGATAAAGGTCAGACGTCCATTGATGATAGTGGCTGGAACCGCACGAATCGAATGCCGCTCGGCCAGTTCCTGTCCGGCATCGGAACCAATATCAATTTCACGGTAAGAAAAACTATATTTCACCTTCATGGCCTTCCAGAGTGTTTTTGCTGAAGGACAGGCCGAACACGATTTTGAGACCAGCAAGGTCACATTTGCCATATGCTCTAACTCCTCTGTGCCATATAATCAGCTATTCTTCATGGTAGCATTGATAAAAAACGACGGGCAAGGCAAACCGAATACCCGACACCCAATACGTGCACGCGTTCACCTGAACTCGCCTTGCCGCGGCTCAAGCTCGATGATGCCCTTTCGAATCGCCAAAATGGCCGCTTGGGTCCGGTCATAAACCTGCAATTTATGAAAGATATTCCGGACGTGATTTTTCACCGTTTTTTCACTCAAATCCAAAACATTGGCAATTTCTTTATTGGTTTTTCCATCGGCTACCAGGCGCAGGACCGTAATTTCCCGATCGGTCAAATCATGTTCCAACACCCCACGCTTTTTTCCCTTTCCTTCCGACAATAGGGAAAACTCTGCCAGAATTTTGCTGGCAACCGAGGGATGAATTAAAGATTCCCCCTTGGCAATAGTCCGGATGGCCGCCACGATTTGGGCCGAGTCACTATCCTTCAACAGATAGCCGGTAGCCCCCGCTCGCACCAAGTCAAAAATATATTGCTGTTCTTCATACATCGTCAGGGCAATGACCCCGATATGGGGAAATTCCCGTTTGATCAATCGGGTAGCCTCCACGCCCGTCATCCCAGGCATGCTGACATCCATCAGAATCACATCGGGCATCAGTTCACGGGCTTTCTCCACCGCTTCCCCGCCATCCTTGGCCTCTCCGATGACCTGAATATCATCTTTGGTTTCCAAGATGGCAGAAAGCCCTTCCCGGACAACCCGATGGTCATCGACGATGAGCACTTTTGTCTTTTTTGCCATACGATACCCTTTCCTTGATGGCGAGGGGCACATGAAATTTCACCGTCGTGCCCTTTCCGGTTTCCGACTGCCATTCCACCGTTCCTCCGAGCATCCGAGCTCGCTCCATCATACCTCTTACCCCGAAATGGTCCCATTTTTCAGGATTTTGACTCTCCGCCTGAACATCAAACCCCACTCCGTTATCCGAAACCACCGCGTCCAAACGATCCTTGCCCAACAGCACTGCGACCCTCACTTTGGTCGCTTTCGCGTGTTTGGCCACATTATTCAAAGCCTCCTGAACCATCCGGAAAACAAAAACTTTCGTCTTGGGATCGAGCGGAGGTTCCTTCCCTGAAGTCTCAAATTCGGTTTGAATGCGATACTGCTGTTCATAGGATTTCAGATAATTGGAAAGGGCCGAAATCAATGCCAACTGGTCATATTGTCCAGGACGCAGATTGTAGACGACCTGTCGGGCTTCCTGAATGGCATGTTTGAGTTGATTGGCGGTTTGCTTCAGTAAATCGGAACATTTCAACGGGTGCTCGGACACCAGTTCATGACACCGCTCCATCTTGAAATTGACTCCGACCAGCGTCTGGACCAGTCCGTCATGGATCTCACAGGCAATCCGAGTCCGCTCTTCATCCACGGCACTTTCCGCCTCTTCTTTGACATACAGGCGGAACAAGGATTGGTAGCGAGTCAGCGTTCGTTCAATTTCCGCCGATGCCCGGATCCTGGCCTCGATCATTTGCCACATGAACTTAGCACTTGCGCCGCCTACCAAAGCCAAATGCGGCGCCTGAATTTTTAACAAAGCCCGCTCCACCTCCGGATCTCCCGTCACATCGATTACCAGGTCGACATCCTTCAATTTAAGAAGGTCCTGGTACCGGCGAACCACCGGAATTTTCAACTTTTTGGCCAATCGAACCCCGGCGGTTTGAGGGCGAATTTCGGCCAATCCCACAACCGTCACCAACGGATCCTCTGCAAATATTTCCATGAGGGCCGTTCCCCCGCGCCCACCGCCGATGATGGCCACTCGACTGGCGGTCACTCCTTTGGCAGGAACCGAAGGTTTGGGAGAGGATGGAGAAAGTCTTGGTTTAGGAGTAGCCATTTTCGTATTGGAATCGCGAGAGAACCAGGGGTTTCGATCATCAAGCCGATAGTCGGCACCCGTTCCGCCCTAGTCAAGCCAAGAAGGGCAGGCACGCGGACTCACGGGAGAGACTTTGGATCGGGTTTGTTTTCATGTTGGACGGTTATCCCTGGGCCAGAGCCCGAATCGTATCCATGAATTGATCAATGTCTTTAAATTCGCGATAGACCGAAGCAAACCGTACATACGCCACCGGATCCAACTCCTTCAATTCCCGCATGACCTCTTCGCCGATGGTTCGGCTGGGAATTTCCGTTTCACCTAAATCTTGAATTCGTTTTTCAATTCGGTCGGTGGCTGCCCCCAAAGCCCCGATGCTCACCGGACGTTTTTCGCAGGCTTTTTTCAAACCGGCCAATATTTTCATCCGGTCAAACGGTTCACGTCGATTGTCCTTTTTCACCACCATCGGCAGATTTTCTTCAATCCGTTCATAGGTGGTAAAGCGCCGCTTGCAACCGAGGCATTCACGGCGACGACGAATAACCTCACCTTCTCGGGCGGTCCGAGAATCAATAACCTTATCTTCTATTTGATCACAAAAAGGACATTTCACAGGAACAACGCGTCCTTTGAAGCGCTCAGGGGATGGTTGAAATTTTTCCGGTATTCCGTATCGACCGTTGAATCATGAATGTCATTTTCGCCATCGCCCGCTCAGACCAAAAACCGACACCGGCCCGTCCAAACGGGGAAAACAAGAAGGCAGGGGTGATTGGGAAAAAATTCGGGAGACGTTTCCAGTAATCGTTTCGAAGAACAGCCTGTCGCCCTAATACGGATGAAAAATCGGGAAGCGAGCACATACATCCTTCACTTCCCGCAAAATCCGTTTCTGAATGCCGGAATCCTGCGGATTTCCCATGACCTCGTCCATCCAGACCAACAGCTGTTCCATTTCGGGTTTTTGCATCCCGCGTGTCGAGACGGTAGGAGTCCCAATACGAATTCCACTGGCCACGGCAGGTGGCTTTTCATCAAAGGGCACGGCATTTTTATTGACGACGATTCCGGAAGCATTCAATGCCGTTTCGGCGTCTTTTCCGGTAACCCCCTTGCTTGATAAATCTAACAGAAACAAATGATTCTCCGTACCTCCCGATACCACCTTGTAGCCCCGCTTGAGAAACCCTTGGGCGAGCGTTTTGGCGTTGGACAAAACCTGTTTTTGATAGGTCTTAAACCCCGGAGACAGGGCTTCCTTAAAGGCGACGGCTTTGGCCGCAATCACATGCATAAGCGGACCGCCCTGAAGGCCGGGAAAGATGATTTTATCCACGACCTTGGCATGCTCCTCTTTGCACATGATCATACCGGAACGAGGCCCACGCAAAGTTTTATGAGTGGTGGTGGTGACAAAATCTGCATAGGGGACCGGACTGGGATGTAGACCGACGGCGACCAAGCCGGCAATATGGGCGATATCCACCAGTAGGTATGCCCCGACGGATTGGGCGATGGATTGAAAGCGAGGGAAATCCAAAATCTTGGAATAGGCACTGGCTCCGACAACGATCATACGAGGGCGAACTTCCTGGGCCTGCCGCTCCACGGCATCATAATCAATCTCTCCTGTTTCCCTGGAAACGCCATAGGTAAAGGATTGAAAAATTTTCCCTGAAAAATTCACCTTACTCCCATGGGTCAGATGCCCTCCATGAGCCAAATCCATTCCCAGAATGGTATCGCCGGCTTTTAGGACGGCCAGATAAGCTGCCATGTTGGCCTGGGAACCGGAGTGGGGCTGGACATTCACATGTTCACATCCAAATAGCTCTTTGGCACGAAGGATGGCCAGCTCCTCAACCGTATCTACATGTTGACAGCCACCGTAATACCGTTTGCCGGGATAACCCTCCGCATATTTGTTGGTCATCAGGCATCCCTGGGCCCCCAATACCGCCGGACTGGCATAATTTTCTGAAGCAATCAATACCAAGTTTTCGCGTTGCCGCTTTTCCTCGGCCCGGATAGCCGCATACACTTCGTAGTCGGTATCCCGAATCGCCTTCAATGTCCCTACAGAATGACGCATATCCTATTCCACCTGCGTTTCTTCACTCACCGAGGATTCAGTCCCTGTATCTTCGGATGCCGATGATTCATCTCCACCTTTTTTTACCACCGTCACACTGATTTTGGATACAATATCCCGATGCAATTTGATGGGAACGGAAAAATTTCCAAGTTCCTTAATTGGTTGGGCAAGTTGGACTTTTCGGCGGTCAACCTCAATGCCCTGAGCAGCTAATTGTTCCGCCACATCTTTTGATGTCACTGATCCGAACAATTTATCGTCTTTCCCGGTCTGAACTTCGAACGTCAACGAGATCGTCGAAATTTTTTTTCCGAATTCTCCCAGGGCTTGAAGTTCCTGCTTGGCTCTCTGGGCGGTTTGACGTTTGAGGTGTTCAAACATTTTCACCTGCCGCTCATCCGCAATCACCGCCTTTTTTCGTGGCAACAGGTAATTCCGGGCATAGCCGTTTGCAACCGTGAGCACATCCCCGAGATAACCTAATCCCTCAACATTTTCCTGTAAAATAACCTTCATAACACCTTATCTCCTTGGTACCGAGGTAAATAGGGAAAACATCTTAAGACCAGCCATACCAAAAGTCAATTTTAAAGTAGAACAAATAACTTAGGATTTCATACGGTAAGAGAAAAATTACTTGTGGAAGTCCTACATAACACCATATATTTCAATAGGAATTTCCGCCTTCGAAAAAATACAGGTGCCAAGCAAGAACCGTTCTCAACTTTGACACTTAGCCGTAGCACCCTAACCCTAACTGGCACACGGATGATTTTCAAATCCTTCACAACCACTGTCTTAACCGGAAGCCTCTCATTAGGATTGATGTTTGGAACTCCTGCAATTCAAACTATGGCCGAACCCCAATATTATTCTCAGGAAGTTCCCGAAGAACAATCGTTTTCCTCCTTAAACATCCGCTTAAGCAACCGCCCCATTATACCGCCGGCATCCCTGGTGGTGAAAACGATGCCTCTTACCGGCTTGTCGGTAGCCCGTCCGTTCGAAGGACCACCACCTCGAGCCGTCATCATCGAAGACGATCAACGACAGCGCGTCGCCCTTATCTCGGAAAACCACGAAGGCTCCCTGCACTTGTATCTTTTGGAACCGATATCCCTTGATCCTAGCCTTTCCATCCTGTTTCAATGTGTGGATCTTCACCAATGTGAAACCGATCGCATGCCATTGACCGGGGGGCTGGCCTGCGTAGCCATTTGCCTCAAAGATATCCTTGAATTCAAGGCTTTAAGCCCATGATCAATCGACCTCTTTCATGAAACTAGATGACCTTTTAGCCCACACAGCTTCCAACCTGTCCGCAGAGCGGGAAACCGCGATGAATCGCGGGCTTGACGCACCGATAGATTTGTCATCGGCATCTCATTTTCGAACGGTCGGTTCACTGCACCTCTATCGATGCCAGCCCCCCCCGGATCGATCCTGCCTTCCCGACGTTCCCATGACCCTGCTCCCGGGAAATGACCTTGAGCCCACGGAAGGGTGCATCTGGGGCATTTACCAGGATGCCCTCATTTTTCAAACATATGATCACGTCGGTGAAACACTCTCTCATGGGACGATCATTCCGGACACCTCAGGGTTTCTAGAAACCGGAGAATCCCGACTCCAGGACATGTCCAATAAACCTGATGCCTTTACCCTCGGGCCCGCCGAACGATTAGCCGCCTGGCTGGACCCTCATCCCGAATCAAATCAGGCCGGGGTCCGGGACGGGATCCCCTCCACAATCCTGACCACCTTCTGGGGTGACGACCGCCAAGCCCGCTGGTCGAAACTCACGGCCTTCATCGTGGATCAAATTCGTAAAAATAAACGTATCCTTGTGGTCGCCCCCGACCATCTTCTGGTGGATGAACTGACAGGTTCCATCGCCCACTCCCTGAAAATGGCCGCCCTCCCTTATAAAAGTCTGTTATGTCGATACGAAGCCTCCATTCTGGAGGCTTCCGCCGGGATACCCCTGCAGGAGCTCGGATTTGAAGCGCAGATGTTTCAATTTTTTGCCAAGGCCAACAGCAATAAAGCGTCCCTCCGAAAAAAATATGACCGGTTTCGTGAGTTGACCCCCATCCTGGCCTACAAACGGGAAAAGCAAAAAGACCTCAATGAAGTGAAACTGTTGGAATGGCGGTTGCTTACTCAATTAAGTGACTGGCAAGGGAAAATCAAACAGATTGATAAAATTGTGGCGGATTATGAGGCGCTCCCGATTTGGAAGCGGCTTGGCCTGCAAGTGGCCGGAAAAAACATCGAAACCTTGGCGGAATACCGTGTGATTTACGAATCCAAAATAAAAGGCCTCATGGGGGAAGTGGAAGTGGCACAGACCCGAATCAAGGAGTTGATCCCTGAGGCCACGATTGCCAAGGAGATGAGGCCGGAGTACGATGAACTCAAAGAAGAAATCAAACGTTTGGGCGGGACAAGAAAAATTCGCGAGATGTTATCTGCCGGCGAAGGGACCAACCGGCAGGCGTTTGCTCAGAACAAGCGAATAATGGCCACCACCCCCGGTAAAATCCTATCGGATCCCCTGTTCAAAAAAGTCCCGTATGACCTCCTGGTTGTGGAAGAGGCCCCTAGGATTCCCGCTCCTTTGATTTTTATCGCAGCAGGACTTATTCGGGAACGAATCATCTTAAGCGGAGACATGGCCAACCTTCGACCATCCCCTACTCCAACTCCTACCTCGGGTGGAATTTGGCCGCAAGATTGCCTGGACTTGCTGCATGACCCGTCGCTCAAGGCTGCAGGGGTTTAAAAACCGGCATAGGCTCTCATCTTTACTTGACCGATTTCACTTAAAAGATGATAATCCCCTATCACGTGCCGAAGTGGCGGAACTGGCAGACGCACTAGATTCAGGGTCTAGCGCCCTCCGGGGTGTGCGGGTTCAAATCCCGCCTTCGGCACCAATAGCCTATCTCCCCTCAAAACCGTCCTTGGCTCCATTTGCCAGGACTATCAACCACGAAAAGTCGGGATTTGAACCGAGGTTTTGAAGGAGATATTTCTCCTACAAGCTATTCCTGAGACTTCTTTTCTGCATCCCATCTAATGCTGCGGTTACGACAGGTACGGTATCAGGGAATAGGACCTTTGTGGAATTGCCTGATCTATCCCCTCCTCCTAGAGTCCGCTTCAAGAATTTTTATCTGACTGAGAAGCCAATTATGTGGATGGAAAATATCGAAACGATCCAAACCTGGGTGAACGGCGGGGAAGTCATTCTCAAAAAAGTCGGCCGGGAATTCTGCTATCGACTCGTGAATGAGCCTGGAGATTGGATCCCAGGGCTTCCCGACGGCATGATCTGGGCGGACGCTCAGGCGCTATTTGATGACTCGCTTTAACATCTCCCCCCAGGCCCCTCCCCTCAGTTAATACAACCATTACGTGGCACATTGTGTCCGGCAATTATAACTTAACCTTCACATCTACTCTCATCTCATCTTATCCGGCGGATGGATGGGTATCCAACGGTCATTCTCCATTTCCGAGGCCCGGCTTTTTCCAGAAGTCTGACAATATTAGCCCCTTTTCTCTGAAGACTCGAAACCTTCCCCTTTCCTTTGTCCGGGAATTTTTGTAGGGTAGGAATAAGGGATCCGTTCCCTTCCAGATTAGGACGTAAGGAATACACTGAAACCGTTGGGGCGAAGTCCGGGAAACCGGATTCCTCCTGACTATGATGTCTAATCGGAGAGTCATTATGAAAAAGATAGTAACGGCAATCCTCATGGGGTTGATAGTCAGCGGAACCACCGTAATCGCTCAAGAACCCCCACCCGCCAGATGTCAGGCCTTAGCTTCACAATTCAGTGAAAATCCTGACACCCTTACCATGACTGAATTGGAACGTTTACGTTTTTGTGTGAACCAGGCCTTGGAAAACCGGCGAAAAACCCGTAACGAAGGTCTCCTGAAAGGCACAATTATCGATTCGCCACCTTCCGGCACATCTCCGTCCGACGGGTCGCCTTCGACAGGATCAAAAGGGCGGTAAAAAATTCAGGACTTCCCGGGCGGAACCTTGCAAACAACCTTCACCGGGCCAATCGGCCTCAGGTTGATTTATTGATGGAGCAAACGTTCCGGTTTTTCTCCGGCCATCCCAGACAAGAAGTACCTTAACCGTATTGGACAAATTCTTGACATCAGCCCCACCCACATACGGTTCAAGTGGCATCGCCATTTCAACCAAAGCCCGATTAACCGCTTGAGCCTGGTCCAGAGGAAAATTGAGCATACCTTTCCGCTCTCACCCCCTAGCCGGGCTGGAAAATCCCAGTTTTAGCCATACCGGACAGAGAGCGGCCCCCACAACCAATAGCCCTCCAATCCAGAGTTCCCGGAACGGCATCCAGTCGGGAGCCGGGCTGCCGACCAGCCAGGTACCCAGTCCTGTTAGAAGACAGAACATCGACAATGCCGTCGCCAACATGGCCAACACAGCCCGGTTAAATCGTGTTCGACTCGAAAGAGAATCAGCGCGAATCCGCCGCTCGATGGGATCCCAGAATCCCGGAGGGCTCGCACGTTGAAAAAAGTCGGTCAAACGGTTCACATCCTCAGGCCCGGTCCCCAAAGACACCACAATGCCCATGAATCCCGACCCCACCCCCATGATCAACAGACGAGCCGCTTCGTGTTCCGGTGGCATCCATCCTATCAATGCAGGGGCCAGAATGAGGGAAGTGAGGATACAGGCCAATTCCCCCCAGGCCGTGATACGCCACCATATCCATCGCAGAACCAACACCATTCCCATGCCGGCTCCCAGCAACAGGCTGATCTGCCAGGCCGTCTGAATCGATGACAGCCAGGGAAGAATGCACAGAGCACCGAACACAATCAGCAGATTGCTTCCACGCGCCACCCAGACCAACGAGCGTGGGGAAGGGGACCTCTTTAACCACCCCTCACACAGAAATCTCCGATAAAGATCATTCGTCCAATAGGAAGCCCCCCAATTCAAGTGGGTATCGACGGTAGACGCCAACGCAGCCAACATCCCGACCAACATCAGCCCTTTCACCCCCGGAGGCAGCAATTCATCAATCCCCTGGACGAAGGTAAACTCCCGATCGGCGATAAACTGAGCGGTCACGGGTTCGACGGGAGGTGGAAACACCACCAACAAGCCCAACGCCAACGGCAGCCAAATCAAGCTTCGCAGCAGCACCTGCGCGGCCGTAAAGACCACAGCGGCTAGACGCGCATCATGGTCCGTTCGGCAGGCCATGGAACGTTGCGCCAGGTATCCCGTACCGTCGGCGTTCATTTGAAACAGCCATTGAAAACCATAGACTAACAACACGACCAGCGTCACATCCTTGGCTTGATCCGGGGTAAAGGCCAAAATCTCTCGTCCTGTCAAGGCATATCCCGCCGAAGACGAAAACTGCTCCTGAAGACGTTGGCCGATGCCCGTCAATCCTCCCACCGAATCCACCACCACCCAGGCAAAGATACCGCTGGCCAAAATTCCGATCCCGAATTGGACCAAATCGGTGGCCACCACACTGCGCAGACCTCCGGTGGTGGAATAAAACACTGTCACGCCGACAATCGCCCCGATGGACAACAAATTGTTGGCCGAACGAACCCACACCTGCTCCGCTTCCAACCCACCAATGGTAAAGGGGACACCACCCCCTTTCACCATACGAACCAACCAATCAAAGAACCAGGAGGGCAACCATTGATCCCACAACAAAAACGGCTCCGCCAAACGGGTGGCCGCCAGGAGCACCATCGCCAAGACGGTACAATTTACAATGGTCCCGAAATACACCGCTTTGACGCCACGCAACAGGCCGGCGGGAGCCCGGCCATACCGCACTTCGGTGAGTTCGGCATCAGTCAGCACCCCGATCCGTCGCCAACTCGGGGCCAGGAGATATCCCATCAATAAAAAAGCCAGGGCATAAATCCATAACCGCCATAAGGCAAAGATCCCCGCGGTGGCCACCAGACCGGTGACCAGGAGAGGAGTATCGGCC
>JBDIVP010000006.1:0-33995 GCA_039794325.1 Candidatus Inrsubterrania sp. | reverse complement strand
CCAGCGTTTTTCCCGATCCGGTCGGGGCGGAAATCAGAACGTGCCGGCCCGAGTGAATGGCAGGCCAACTGGCTTGTTGGACGTCCGTGGGCGTGCCCAGGTTGGCACGAAACCACTCTTGAATGACCGGATGCAACAAGTCAAGCGGCATGAATATTCCTCAAGGGTTTGGGTTCATGGTAGCAGGACCCGTGGTCTTCATCACATCACCTTTCCTCCCAACGTCCCGCTCCTGAAAAATTTTGTTTTCCTTTTTCCTCCGGCCCATCATAGAGTTTTCCCATTTAATATAAATTTTTCAATATTTTCAATGAATTGCACAAAGAACGCCAAATAAGCCGAACAGACCCACCATGGGGAATTTTGTGAAGACTTTAGAAGCTTAACCCTTTACAATACGAAATAGTGCCGCCTGGATTTTTCTCTATTTCCCTAATTATTTGATGAGGTTACCCTTGAAAGGAGCTGGGTCTATAGATTCACGTGTGGTCGTTACCGGATTGGGAATTGTCTCTCCGATCGGAATCGGCATTTCCTCATTTTGGCAAGCCGCCCTGGATGGGCAATCCGGTATTTCAACCATTCAATCATTCGCCGATTTTCCGATGGAGGCTTACCGCTCACGTGTAGCAGGACAAGTCTTGAATTTTTCTCCGCCAACCGCCGCCGAGGACAAATTTGCCAGCCGCGTGGATCGATATGCCCAGTTTGCCCTCACCGCGGCCCGGGAAGCCGTCCAGGACAGCCGGCTGGATTTCAAAAAAGAACCCATGGACCGTGTCGGCATTTCCGCCGGTGTGGGGATGGGCGGCATGATGATGGGGGAGCGGGAATTGACCACGTTATATCACAATCAAAAGCCCCAACGGGTTCATCCCAATTTCATTCCCACCATCACGCTCAATTCCGCATCAGGGATCTTGTCCTTAGCCCTAGGGGCCAAGGGTCCCAACGTGACCATCTCCACCGCATGTTCTTCCAGTATTCATGCCATCGGCTACGCCATGCAAATGATTCGCCACGGACAGGCCGACGTCGTGATCACCATCGGAGCGGATGCCAGCCTGACCCCCCTGGTGTTTGCCGGGTTCTGTTCCCTTCGGGCACTTTCCACCAAATATAATGATTCGCCCACCAAAGCGTCGCGTCCTTTCGATCGCGGGCGGGATGGATTCGTGATGGGAGAAGGGGCCGGGGCCCTTATCCTGGAATCCTTTCGTCACGCTTCCCGTCGAAAAGCCAAGATATACGCGGAACTTCTCGGGTACGCAGCCACGAGTGAAGCCTATCACATGGTGATTCCCCGGGAGGATGGGTCAGATATTGCCAGAACCATGCGGCTGGCTTTGAAGGATGCCCACCTGCCTCCGAGCCAGGTGGATTATATCAATGCCCATGCCACTTCGACGCTTGTCGGCGATGAAGTCGAAGTCAAAGGCCTTCGAATGGTTTTCGGTAAACGGACCGACAAGCTTCTGGTCAGCGCAACAAAATCCCTTGTGGGGCACACGCTGGGCGCCGCCGGGGCGATCGGGACCATTTCTTCAGTTTTATCGCTTCAAACCGGTATGATTCCTCCGACACTGAATTATGAGGACCCTGATCCCCAATGTGCGTTACCCGGCCTTGCCGGTACTCTGCAGCAGCGCCCGATTCAGGTAGCTTTGGTGAATGCCTTTGGATTTGGCAGTAACAACGGTGTTTTGGTATTAAAAGGACTATCATGAAATCAACGTCTCAACCGATCCGCGACCAAGTCTTTCACACCCTCGGTACCCATTTGAACAGGGATCCGGAGCGACTCCACCCCGAAGACCATTTGCGTGATGATCTGGGATTGGATTCACTACAAACCATCGAATTGATTTATGAAGTTGAATCGGCCTTTGATATCCAGATCCCGGACGAGGATTTCGGACAAATACAAACCATCGGCGATGTGGTCAATTATCTTGCCCGGCGCACCTCGGGCCCTGAACAGTCGCCCGGTCCAACCAAGGCATCTCACGTCCAGGGTGAATCATCCAAGGTTAAGGCCACGAAAGCCACCCCATCCAAAACCAAGTCACCGGGCCCCAAATCGCCCAAATCCCAATCGCCCAAGCGTACCACCTCCGGCACAAGGAAAAAACGGACCACATGAATAGCATTCCACCACAACGAGCCACGCCCATTCCCCTCCAGGAACTTGCCCAAGCCGTTCAGGCCACTCTTCAGAATCCTGCTGATGTCCCGATTGCCGGCATTTCCAATCTGGAGGGAGCAACCGGCGCCGATCTGTCCTTTGTCTTGAAACCTGCCTTTCAGGAAGCGGCCCGACAATCCCAGGCCGGTGCATTTATCGTGGCCCAACCGATTCCCGGTGACCCTCGTCCCCAATTGATTGTTCCCAATCCGCTGATTGCCGTGGCCACACTGGCCCAGCAGTTTTTTCTCTCCCCTCTCCCCCCGCGGGGCATTCACCCGACGGCCGTCATCGGCTCCGAGGTGAGTATAGGACCTGAAGTATCCATCGGCCCCCTGGTGACCATCGGGGATCGAGCAAAAATCGGGACCCGAGTCACCATCCATGCCGGTGTCCATATCGGTGATGAGACGACCATCGGGGATGACTGTCTGTTGTACCCCCATGTTTCCCTGTTAAGGGGATGCGTCCTGGGGCACCGGGTGACCCTTCACAGCGGAACGGTGATCGGCAGCGATGGGTTCGGCTATGTCCAACATGGAGGCCGTCACCATAAAATTCCGCAATTGGGGAATGTGATCATCGAAGACGATGTGGAGTTAGGAGCGAACGTCACGGTGGACCGTGGGACCTTCGGCAGCACCCGCATCAAACGTGGCACTAAAATTGATAATCAGGTGCAGATCGCCCATAATGTGGTGGTAGGTGAGGACTGCATTCTTGTGGCTCAGGTGGGTATTGCCGGCAGCACCACAATCGGCAATCATGTCATGATCGGGGGCCAAACCGGCCTCATCGACCATATTCACGTGGGTGACAACGTAAAAATTGCCGCCGGATCCGGTGTCATTCGGGATATCGCACCGGGCTCAATAGTCGGTGGCCGTCCTGCCGTACAACATGAGATCTGGAGAAAATCACAGGTCATTCAGTATCAATTGCCTGAATTGCGTAAAGAGCTCTTTGCCCTGCGAAAAGAGTTCTCGCGTCATTCTTCAGGGACAAAAAAATCCGAATAGTTTCAGGTTTTGGGAGTGGCATGAAGCGGACGGCAGGCCTCATTCGGATCCGGTTAGGATTTTTTCGTCCGGGGGGCCAAGACCAAGCCCTTCCAAAAAAAGAGTTTGGCCCAGAAATAGCCGGCCCATGGCAGGAAAAATGCCGGGAGCCCGTCTAAAAATCCCGTACTTACACTGAGGCCTGAGAGCCCCAGCAACAAACCGATACCCAGGACATAACAGAGGGGAATCAATCCCCGCCCACGATGTTCAATTTCCACATCTGCGGCGGTTTTCTTCGCTTTATGCAGCGACCGTTGCGCATAGGTCTTCATCCGGTTGGCAAAATAGCCCGGAAACTCCCGAAGCAAATATTGCTGATATTTGGTATGCCCGATGCCCAGCAAGACCCCGCACACCAATAACCCCGAGCTATACAGGAATGTTTCCCAGCCGTAGGTCCCCGCGAGCAATTGATACCCTAATGCCAACACGCCCACGACCATGGCTATGAGCCCCAACAGGCTGGATGGCATCAAAATATACGTACGCACAAATTCATTAGCCTTCTCGGATTCTCCCTCTTGTCGTTTGGCGGTAATGATTTTCGGCATGGCATCAGGCGTCTTGGCTTAAGATAGTTTTTCCCGGTGCTCTTCGTCCGGGCTCAAGCGGTCGGATTGGCTACTCTCCTCCACGTCATCGTCCGGGATACGGTACCGTTCTTCCAGCCAGCCATTCAAATCAACCAATCGACACCGGCGGGAACAAAACGGACGATATGGATTTCCCTTCCACTCCCCCATCTTGTGACATATGGGACATTTGACTGTCAAAGTTTTCACCAGACAAAATTGACGGCTCCGACCTTCTCTCAACATAAGCCGGGCCGTCCGGACCTTTATCAGCCGGTGGTCTGCCTCCGTTGTTGACCCCGCCTTTGGAAGACAATCGGAGTCCTCCTGTGTTCGGCATTCCCTCCATCACACATGAAACTGAGCGTCATAAAAGCCCGCATACAGTCCCCCCTTGTCCATGAGCATGGAATGGGTGCCCTCCTCGACAATCCGCCCCTGATCCACAACCAAAATGCGATCGACTTTTTGCAGCGTGGAAAGCCGATGGGCAATGATGAACGTCGTCCGCCCACGCATCAGTTCATCCATGGCCAACCGAATTTCCACTTCGGTTTCCGTATCGATATTGGAGGTTGCCTCATCCATCACCACAATCGGAGGGTTTTTCAATAACACCCTGGCAATCGCCAGCCGTTGCTTTTGCCCGACCGATAATTTCACTCCCCGCTCGCCGATTTGCGTGTCATAACCGTCAGGCATCGCTTGAATAAAGACATCGGCCTGCGCCGCACGGGCGGCGGCCAGCAGATCATCCTCTGACGCCTGGAGGTCCCCATAGGCCAGATTTTCCCTCACCGTTCCATTGAAAAGAAAGGGCTCTTGTTGCACGAATCCGATTTGATCTCTCAGAACCGTCAACGGGAAAGACCGGATATCGTCATCATCAAGTTCGATACAACCGGCCGTGACATCATAAAACCGGAACAGGAGCTTCATTAACGTACTTTTGCCCGCCCCGCTGGACCCGACCAGTGCGACATGTTCACCCGGCTCAACCGTGAAGGTGACATGCTCCAACACCGGCACTTCCGGCCGATAGGCAAATTGAACGTTCCTGAAGGACACTTTTCCTTTCAGGCGTCCTTCGGGTATGAGCCGGCTGCCGGTATCCGGCACGTCCGGTTCGGCATCGAGGATATCAAAAACCCGCTGTCCGGCCGCCAGGGCATGTTGCAACAAATGATTGACCGAGTGAATCTGGTTGACCGGTGTATAAAAAAGCACCAAATACGACAAAAACATGACCAGTTCACCAAGGGTCAACCGTTCGGCCACCACCTCCTGAGACCCATACCACAGAATAAACACCGTACCCAGGCTGCCGATGAACACCATCCCCGGCGAATAAACAGACCACAACCGCATCGCTTTTAAATTCGCCTCACTATAGGCCTGACTGAATCGGCGAAACCGTTCCTGTTCATATGCTTGCCGGTTAAACCCCATGGTTTCCCGAATCCCGGAGAGCACATCCTGGAGATACCCGCTCGCCTCCGCAGCCCGTTGCCTGATTTCATGATAATATCGATGCACCCGGCGGGTGAACCCGATCCCTCCGATGACGAGAATGGGAATGGGCAACAGGACCAACAAGGCCATTTTCCAATTCAAGACAAAAAGAATCGTGGTAATGCCCACAAGGGTCAGCGTTGCCGTCAGCATCCCTTCGACTCCATCGATAAAAATCCGTTGGACGTGTTCGGTATCATTGACGACCCGTGACATGATCTCTCCGGTGGCCCGATTTTCATAATACTTCAATGACAAGCGCTGCAAGGCTTCAAACACTTGTTGCCGCAGAGTATGGATCACCCTTTGCTCAAGGGTATTGTTGAATCGAATGCGAAGAGAATTACAGAGGCCTTTCAAGGCATAGGCGAGGACCAACCCCGCAAGTACCCAGGAAAGCAATGACAGGTTTTTAGCCGGCAAGACCTCGTCAATGATGACTTTGATGAGCCAAGGCGGCAACAATTCCATGACGGTGGTCAACGCGGCAAAGGCCAACGTCAACACCGCCAGACGGCGAAACGGCACCAGGTAGGTCAAGACCCGTAAAAGCGATTTCACCCGAAGTTCACCACAAGCGTCCCGTCCGTCAACTTGGGAGGTACTCTCACGGAACAGGGGAGCGGAAAAAGAGATGGACAAACCCTACCGCGGGGGCGAGCATTAAATCACGGTAGCAGATTCTTCACGCCAGTAAGCGTCGAATTCCTCCAACTGGGTGAGCGTGGACATGTCGGCCATGCGATCGATAAACAACGTCCCTTTCAAATGATCCATTTCATGTTGTATGCAGACGGCATACAGACCCATGGCCTCAAAATCCATGAGGTTCCCCTTTCGATCGAGCGCTTGCACCCGAACCATGGAAGGTCGAACGACTTTCCCTCGCATATTATCAATGCTCAAACAGCCCTCCCACATTTCACTTTGAGTCGGACCGTAAAACACGATTTTGGGATTAATCAGCACGGTGCGGGGAATCGGGTCGCTGCCCTGACACTCCATGACCACCACCTGTTCAGACCGGGCGACCTGAGGGGCAGCCAGTCCGATCCCCTCAAAGTGAACCATGGTATCGAACATATCATCCAAAAATTCTTGAAACCGGCGGCTGCCGATGACATCCGGATCGACCGGATCGGCCACTCGTCGTAAAATAGGATTGCCAATTTTTGCTATCGGTAATACGGCCATTGCCTTGTCTCCCTATCCTATAATCTGATCATGCGGGTCAGTTGTATTGTCTGGGACATTCACCCTTTCCCCGTTCTTCTGCATACAGCACCAATCCTCCGGACGGCCTCAATCCGGCATCCCTTTCGGCCGTATCCATTTTATTTGCCAATGCCCGTCAACTTTGACTTCGTTTCTTGGAAGAACCCGGAGCGGGCCGCGGCAGGAGCTTACCATCTTCTTTCTGGTTAAATTCCTCCCACCAGTCCCACCATTCCTTTACCCATTCTTCGCGGTCTTCCTGAGTTGACGCCTCCCAGTTTCGGACGGACCCTCCGAATCTCGTCAGAAGCCAAAAGGAATCTCTGGCCGTTATCGCCACAAACCGTTCCGGATCGGGAATGGCACTGATGATGATAGGAAGAATTTCTTTCAAAGGTACTTTCCTGGCTTCAAACACAGCGGTATTTCGAACCGTCGAATTTTCATCTTTTACCATGGCGGCAATTGCGGGAACCACTTGCAACGGGTCAAGCCGGGTGGCCACCCTGATAGCATGAGCCCGAATTCTCGGCATTTCCTTCTGATCGGTGGCCCGCTCCAATAAGGCTGGAACCGAAGCGGGATCCTTGATCATGGATAAGGTTTCGATGGCATTATAGCGCAACCGCTCTCCCGGCATGGAGAGGGCCTTAATTAAAAAAGGAATCGAGTGCTTGTTATAATGGACAAATTCACCCATGGCCCAAAATTCCTGCCGCCCTTCCAATAAGGGCACAAGGGAATTCAACCGCTCTTTGTCTTGATCGCTGAGTTCGTCAGGCGCCGGAGTCGCCGCCTCGGGAGCCTCATACTCCTGCTCCGGGGGAAATTCGTAGGGCATTTGCACGAACGATGAGGGGGAGCCTGCCTGAGCCAAGGACACCCCGCTGCCCACCCCGAGCAGCATGAGGATGCCTACTCCCCACAAACCCATCCATGTCCTTCCACTCATGATCCTTGGCATGTATCACGTTCCTTTCTTAATCATCCCCTGCCCCTGCATCAAATAGAGTTGTGGTATTCGGCCCTTCTTTAGTCTAGTGGCAGATCCGTAAAAGGGTCAAGCGGACTCAATGAACCTTGAGTTCCGTCCACCCCCGGTCATAATACCGAATAGCCTCTCCGACATCATGCATCCATTCCATTCTGCTTAAAGCCTCTTCCGGGGGATACACTGCTGGGTTTTCCCGGATTTCGACGGGTAACCGGTCCCGCACCTGACGGTTGGCCGATGCGAATAAAAGTCGCTGTGACGTCCGAAGCGCCACCTGCTCCTCCAGCAAATAATTGATAAACTCCATCGCTAAGGCCGGCTGGCTTGAACCGGCCGGAACAGCCAGGCAATCCGCCCAGATGGTCCCTCCCTCCTGTGGAATCACATAGCCGATGGATGGACGCTCCCGCATGGCCCGGGCCACCGGACCGCCCCATGCATGCGCCAGCACTACGTCCCCGGACACCAACAGCTGGTCGAATTGTTCGCTGGTATAGGCTTTCACCAGAGGTTTTTGCGCGATCAATTTCTCCTTGGCCTGCTGAATTTCCTGAACGGCAAGGCTGTTCAGGGAATACCCGAGGGTCTTTAGGGCCAGGCCGAAGACCTCCCGTTGATCGTTCAGCATGCTGATGCGTCCGGCAAACTTTGGATCCCACAGGTTCTCCCAACTGTGAGGAGGCTCGGACACGACCGCCGTATCATATCCAATACCGACCGTTCCCCATACATAGGGGATCGCGAATCGATGTGACGGATCAAACGGAAGGCGCTGCAACGGCTCCTCCAGGAATTGAACATTGGGGATGTGTTGCAGATCCAATTCGGCCAGCAAACCCAGCCTCCCCATGATATCCGCCATAAAATCCGAGGGAACCACGACATCATACCCCGTCATGCCCGTCTGCACTTTGGCCAGTAATTCCTCATTACTACTAAATGAATCCACCACTACCCGAACAGAATGGGTCCGCTCGAAATCCGCCAGAATGCTCGTATCCACATAATCCGACCAGGTGAAATAATATAAGGTCCGGGGTTTCGCCGTATCGGCATCGGACGGTGGCATACCATCCGTACAGCCGCCGGCTAATACGCCCAAGGCCAGCACCCCTCCGGCGAAAATGGTCATCCATCGATTCAACATGATCCGGTTCACCCTCATCAGGACCAACGCCCGGTGCCTGGACGATCCCCCTGCTGTTGAAACAGCCAACTGACTCCGACACACATCATGGACACAATAACCAATAAAGCGGATAACGCATTGATCTCAGGAGTCACGCCGGTTTTAATCATGGAAAACACCTTTAACGGTAACGTCGTCGAACCTGGACCCGCCACAAAAAAAGTCACCACAAAATCATCCAACGAGACCGTAAAATTCAGCAGAGCCGCCCCAATCATGGCCGGTTTCAGCAACGGCAGTGTTACCCGCGTCATCACCCTCCAAGGCGTCGCCCCCAAATCCCTGGCGGCCTCGGCTAACGCCGGGTCCAATTTTCTCAGGCGGGCCCGGACCAGAACAATGGTCAGGGGCAATCCAAAAACCGTATGTCCGATCATGATCGTGAAAAAGCCCAAGGGTATTTGGATCGTCACAAAGACCATCAACAAGGCCACCCCCAGAAGAATCTCGGGGATAACAAGCGGCAAAACCACCCCCAGGCTCCACCATTGAAGGCGCGGCCCGCCCCACTCCAAGCCAATGGCCGCCCCTACTCCCAGGACCACCGAGACCACTGTCGACCCTCCGGCGATGATCAGACTGTTCCAGGCAGCCTGAAAAATCGATGGGTCGCTCAACAGCTTTTCATACCAACGAAGGGAAAACCCTTTCCACTCCGTCCCCATAGAGGCCTCATTAAAGGAAAGGACGATGAGGATCACCACAGGAAGATATAAAAACACCAGGACCGCCGCACTACTCAAGATGAAGGCTTTCGGGATCCGACTCATAAAACGGCTTGCTCCCGAGCTTTTCGGCCCATTCCCACCCAAAGGAAGAGAATCAGACTCATTAAGCCGAATGACAGGGCGGCTCCGAAAGGCCAATCACGGGCAACCAGAAATTCTTGTTGAATTAAGGTCCCGATCATCATACGTTGGCCACCGCCCAGGAGATACGGGGTGATAAAAGCCCCGAGCGACGGAATAAACACCAACATACTTCCCGCGACCCATCCCGGTTGACTCAATGGAAGCACCACATACCGGAAAGTGGCCGGCCGGGAGGCGAACAGATCCCTTGCGGCTTCCTCAATCTGGACCGGTATCCGGTCAATGGCAACCACCAAGGGTAGGATCATAAACGGTAAATACCCGTATACCAATCCCACAAACACCGCAAAATCAGTGAATAATAATCTTAGAGGCTCCTGCGTCTGCCCCAGCAGCTGCACCAGACCATTCACAATTCCGTCCGCCCGAAAAATAAGGACCCAGGCATACGTCCGAACCAGAAAATTCGTCCAAAATGGAATCATCACCAGAATTAACAGGACGTGTTGCCAATGCCTGGGAGAGCGTGCGATGCAATAGGCCAACGGAAAACCCAGCACCCCACAGAGGAGAGTGGTCCCCAGAGCAAACGCCAACGATCTGAGAAAAATACCGAGAACCAATGGATCGGCCAAACGACGATAATTGTCTCCGGTCCAGATCCATTCAATCCCTCCATACGTCCCGCGTGACAGAAAGCTCACCCCCAGCATCACCAGCAGGGGCACCGCAAAACAGGCTCCCCAGAACAGGACGGAAGCCATCAACGCACCCCGAATCGGGAGAGGCGCGAATTTAGGATCGACCGGGTTCACAACGTAGAGATCAGGTAGAGAGGATCAAGCCGTCCCGGGCGAACCATTGCATATAGACCTGCTGGCCAACGGCCGGCCGTGGTGTCGGCTCACCTGCGACCGGGACACGGACGGTCCAGAGGGCTCCCGTCGGCAATCGTACATGATAATGGACTTCGCTTCCGTTAAACCCCATGTTGACCAATTCCCCCGAAACGGTATTGTCGAACGGGGAGCCATTCGGTTGAACCGTAAGCGTCAGACGTTCCGGTCGAATCATCAGGGTCACGAAAGACGAAGCCGGCAACGGAAAAGGAGTCAGCGCTTTCAACGGAGGAAGACCGTCATGCTTCACCCAACAAAATTTTTCCTCTTCCCCCATAAAGATCCCCCCGACCGCATTCGACAATCCGATAAACGTGGCAACGGTGGTGGATGCAGGCGACTGGTAAATTTCCCGAGGCGTTCCCACCTGCAGGACTTTCCCTTCTGACATGACAGCAAGGCGATCGGACAACATCAGGGCCTCATCCTGTTGATGGGTCACGCAGATAAACGTCGAACCGACTTCCTGTTGGAGACGTTTCAGCTCGCCATGCATTTCCTGCCGTAATTGTTGATCCAACGCCGCCAAGGGCTCATCCAGCAACACCACGACGGGCCGGTTCACCAGTGCTCGAGCCAGGGCCACCCGCTGCTGCTCACCTCCGGATAACTCAGCCGGATAACGCCCTTCCTTGCCTTCAAGCCGAACCAACTCCATCATCCGCCCAACAGCATCCTGAATATGCCGGGTGGGTTCCCCCCGCATCCGCAACCCGAAGGCAATGTTGTCAAAAACGGAAAGATGAGGAAAAAGGGCATAATGCTGAAACACCAGATTTACGGGACGCTTATCAGGAGGCCACGTATTCACGGCCCTTCCCTGTATCGCAATCACCCCCTCATCCGGGGCATCCAGGCCGGCAATAATCCGAAGCAACGTGCTTTTACCGGACCCGCTGGGACCCAGGATGGAAAAAAATTCCCCTCCCATGATTTCCAACGACACATGGTCGAGGGCGATCACCGACCCATGTCGTTTGGAAACCTCATGCAATTTGACGGTCACATCCATGCCACGAACTGCGAACAAAGATAGGCGCAAAAAAGTGGAACGATTCTAGGGAGAGTCGAAAATGGAAGTCAACGAACGGCAGGGCGGGGCCTGAAAAGGCCCCGGACCGAGTTGCGGAACCCCCGATTCAGCGGGTGGCTCCTATCACGGGTACGGGAAGGGCGGCAAAACCCTACCGCCCACCGGCGCTCAATCTCATCAGGGACTGTAATACGGCATCCTGTACATTGGCACAAGGATCCCGAAGGGCGGTCGTGAGCACCTCCAAGGCACTACGTTGCACAGAAACCCCCATTGCCCCATATCCCAATCGCGTGGCCGCATAAAGCCGGGCATCAGGGTCCGCATGAAACAAAAGATCCTCGAGGGATCCTGTCAGATGCCGGGATACAGACTTTATTGACATACTTTTCCTCCGTTCCTTTTGTCAGAAAGCTCCGCGAATGGAATCGGCGTTTGACCATCCGGGAGCGATTTGATCGAGTGAGTGAAACACAGGAAGAATTTTTGACAAATTGACGTAGTCCAGCATTTCCCGAACCTGGGCATTCGGACAGACCACGCTCATTCGAATATTTCTTCGTTGAAGATGATGATACGTAAGAAACAACTTCCCCAGCCACCGGCTGTCCATCATGGTCATATGCTCCAAATTCAGAATGACATGCCGGCCGTGAACCTCCTGCACATGACACACCGCCGTCTCCAAATCCCAGTCGAAATGCCCTTCTGACGGCGGACCCAGAGTTATCACATGAACATCCGGCATTGCTGAAGTCATTCTTCCCCCATATCCGATTGATGGAACGCTTGGCGTTCCCGTGGTATTACCTTTGTCGGCAGACCATTTTCCAAAATTTACCCGGTAAAAGCGGTCGCCTCCCCTTCAAGCCACCGACCGGATATCACCAAGGCCGTCATGTGTGACCGGAATAAAAATCGGGAGGCTGGCCAACTGCAGCAGATTTTCAACTACGGGCCTGGGATTGTGTATCAGCAAGCCGATTCCCTTCTTTCGCAGAGAATGATAGAGCAACAGAAGTCGTCCAATTCCTGCACTGTCTATGGAGGAAACACGCCCGAAATCCAATATGACTCTCTGGCAGTCCCGCCCTCCTCCGGCCGCCAGCGCCGTTTCCACCGGAACCCGTGCCGCTTTATCAAATCTCCCCGACAACTGTAGAATTCGTGTATCCTGACTCCATTTGGCTCTCACTAACATGCCTAAACTCCTGTCTGCGTTTAATGGAACTTCTAAGCCGTGCGTTGTTCTCCGGAGGTAGAGAGCAACCGTCATGCCAGCATGTCCCCCATTCAGGCATGAAACGGTCGGAACTAACGTATTGGTCAATAGCGTGTTTTGGAACGATGGCTCCTGAATCCTGGCCGTTTGATCTCACCCTGAGAACGAGGCGGTGAAGACCTTTCCTAGATAAACGGGAAAAACCTACCCCTTTGAATATCACCCCTTCATGGTGGCTTTAGGAACAACCGTACCACGTGCGCGGGGGCACCGGGCCCGCCGACCGGATTTCCTGTCACTTTTTTTTGAACCGATAATGAATATCCAGAAAGGGTTGGGGCATGGCCGGAGAAAATGGGGGAAGGGGATTCACGGCCTGGATGGCGCGGCGCGCTGCCGAATCGTAGTGTTCATTACCTGACCCCTGTTCGATGACGATATCCGAGATTCGTCCCGAATGATCGACACGAAACTTGAGTGTGGCTTCCAATTGTTTTTCCTGGACAGGCGGAAAAAGCCATCTCCGGTCAATGGCCTTTCGCACCGCAGCCAGGTACTGCTTTTTTCCGGAAGCATTTTCCTCCTCCGAGGACGGAACCGGGGCGGGCTCCGGTTTCAGGACCTTATTGCGAAGTATTTTCCCTTGTCCGCCCAACTTCCGGAGATGTTCCCCATTGAGATAGACATCTACGCCTCTCACATTTCCGAGTGTGAGAAGAAATTGGGTGGATGCGGTCCACCTCATCCGTTGACCTGCCTGCAACAACACTTCCTTTTTGGAACGATGATCATCATCGGACTGCACGATGACCCACGTCGGTTCATGGGCTTCAATTTCCAACCAATTATGGTCTTCAGTGGTTATTACCTCCTCGTCCAATTGGGGTTGAGAATCGGAAGCTTGAGGGGCCGGGGGAAGGGTCTCCTCAGAGTCTGATGATATTAACGCCACAGAAGAAGATTCATCGATAGGAGAGCCATCGCAATCAATCGGCTTCGTTTGTTCCAAATTCGCCGGATTTTCTTCCTCCAGAAACGGACTGAGGTCTCTGAAAGGTCGGGTCGGCGTCCACGCCTCGGCCAATCGGCGAGCTTCGGCCAATTCCTCCTGGCTCAGTTGTCCGGCAATCTGGTCTTTTAAGGCTGCCGCCCCCTGGTATCCATTGGTTTCCGCCAAAAACGCCCATCGATAGGCCTGCAGAAAATCCCGATCCACCCCTTCCCCTAAGGCATACGCATAGCTCAATTGAAACTGTGAGATCGCATGACCCTGCTCCCCGGCCAAACGATACCAATGGAGAGCGGTTTCCTTGTCTTCCTCAATTCCCAAACCTTTGTCATAGTGAACCCCCAGGCGATACTGGGACCAATCATTGCCGCTCTCTGCACCTTTTTCATACCAACGAAAGGATTGTCGATACCAACAGGCCGCTTTGTGTGGATCTTTTGGGACCCCCTGCCCGGCATCATACAGGTCACCAAGCTGAAATTGGGCATCGGCATTCCCCGTTTTGGCAAGCGAATACCATTCCTCAAAGGCTTGCGGGAAATTTCCGCGTTCATAAGCGTCCAAGCCGGCCCGGAAGTCAGCCTGAACCGGAACGGCCGTGAGAGAGAACCCAACCAGGAAAATCAGTGACACACGCACGCCCGGCAATCCTTCGTATATCCAAAATGATAATTGCGGCTCAAAACCTTCGGTGATGGATTTTTTGTACCGGACTTTCCTCTGACAGGTCAAAGAGAAAATAGGAACCCCGCCGCATCTTCAATCATTCCGCATAAGCCGGTACAGGTCTTGCCCTGCCCCTTCAATGAACATTCCCCATTCACTTGCTTCGTTCCAGGAAGGATGGCCACTGACACATGTATCTGCAAATTGGTCTTGCCAGGTGATTTATGGATTCTGGCTCAATGGAAACAATATGAAGCAATAGTAAGGGGCGTGGTGCCGGAGACCGGACTTGAACCGGTACGGTCCTTTCGAACCGAGGGATTTTAAGTCCCTCAAACAGTAAAGATTGAGTGAGATTGAATGATACTCAACCACTTGTAATTGCAGGTAAATATCAATAAATCCCACTCAGGCAAACTCTGTCAAAATGCGATTAAATGATACCACAAGGTGTGACTAAAAGTGTGACTAGGGTAACTACCTAGCAGGGATTGCCGGTGTCTGTCTACCGGGTATGCGAAGGATATTTCGATGAAACGGCCGTCGACGGTGGGAGGAGATGAAGGACGGGCATGGAATTTCTGGGAAATTTTAATTAAATTTGATAGGCTTTTCCGATTCTCATTGTGGAACGGAAGTTTATTGTCGAAGGGAAATAGGCGCCTCCTGATTCACTATGTTGGCTTTTATTGATGAGACAGGAGATTCCGGGCTGAAGGTTGAAAAAGGAGCAAGCTCGTTTTTTTCAGTAGCCTTAATTTTATTTGAAGAACACTCTGAAGCCCAAAAATGTGATCAACGAATTGGATTGTTAAAATCGGAAATTGGAAAAGGCGCGGACTTTGAATTCCATTTCTCCAAAAACAGTCATAAGGTCCGAACACAATTTCTGCAAGCCGTCGCTCCCTATAATTTTTTCTACATTGTTTTTGGCCTCAACAAATGTTCTTCCAAATTGTATGGAGAAGGATTTCAAAATAAGGACTCCCTTTATAAATGGACGTGCGGGACTCTTTTTGAAAATGCTAAGCCGTATTTAAAAGATGCCATCATTGTGATTGATGAGAGCGGAGGCGCAACTTTTCGCTCTCAATTAAGCAAATACCTTAAACGTAAAATGGAGGATAGGTCCGGAGAGTGCTTCATTAAGAAGGTCAAAATGGAGAATTCAAAGACAAATAACCTTCTCCAACTAGCTGATTATATTGCAGGGGTTGTTAACCGAAAGATCCAGGATAAAAGAGACTGGAAGGATTTTTATAAATTCATTTCAATGAAACAAATACAGATTAGAACGTGGCCGCCAGATATTTAAAAAAGGTGAGAGGAAAAAGTTCGGCCTAACCCCTACTCCTTTTTGGGAGACGCACACCATGAAGGCGACTAGTCAGGGTTAGGCCATTTCCATTTGATATTATCGGCGCTAAAAGCATAGGAATCAATCAGGTCAATTACATAGGTAGAGGTGAACAGGCTCATCCGTCCCTGTTGGGCCGATCCTATGCTGAATCATACTCCTCCCCACCACCATATCCGCCGTCCTGTGCCTTGGTCAGGAAGTTAATGGTTTCGGCCACCACTTCATGCTTACTGCGTTTTTGGCCGTCGTCTGTTTCCCATCGGCGTTGTTGAATGCGGCCATGGACCAGCACCCCGGATCCTTTCCAAAGATACTGGCAGGCGTTTTCTGCCGTCCGGCCGAAGGCCACCACGTCAATGTAGGTGACCTCTTCCTTCACGTCGTCGCCCTGCTTATATTTCCGGTTGATGGCCAGTGAGCCATTAAAAACCGGCGTCCCGGATGGGGTGTAGCGTAACTCAGGATTCCGGACCAGGTTGCCGACCAGCGTACAGGTATTGAAGCCGTTCATAGTGAAGGATCCTTTCGGTGGGGGTTCATGGTTGTCCGGGGTTGATGTTTCTTCAAAAGAGGTTTTGGGGTCCGCCATTCCACGCAGTATATACAAAGCCGTTTTTTGCCCAGCCGGAAGAGTAGCGGATGGCAGGCCGTGGAAGTGGTCCGGCATTCAAATTAAACGCAGTTTGGATGCCTGCCTCTGCCTTCTCTTTGTTGGTTCCGGCCGATTCTGCCGTCAGTCGGTTCGGCTTCTGAATGGGGTTGTCGCACACCATACACCGGTTCCAACTGACAGACACCACCGTATTACAAGACTTGCAGGTTGAGGCCCCGGCTATCGGCATCGGGATCCCTTCACTTGAGCCATGAAACGGTTTGGAAACGTTCCCTGAAACGTTTCACGTTTGTCAGGCATCCGGTCCTCCCGTCGGAATCGCCCACTCATGGAAGGTTTCCACTAAGTCCAGTAAATCGGCCTCAAATACCGGTTTCATCCAGTCTAGATCCTCCTGGTCCCCAGCGGCATTCTCGCCCCATAAGTCCATGGGTGAGTCGATGCCCTCCCCCGGTTCCACCTTGACCAGAACACTGACCAGCGCCCCCGGCCATGCCTGCTTCAGCCGTTTCTTCCATCGTTCCCTGAGATAACAGGCGAACAGTTCCGCACTGGCTTCCCCGTCCAGGCCGTCCCGTTCCAGGAAGGATCCAGAGCAAAGGGTTTTGGTAATCCGTACAAAGTCCATGCTGGGGAAGTCCTTTCAATCAGGTCCGTTATTCCACCCGGGTGTAATTGATGATGAATGCCCTGATGCTGGAACGGGGAACCCGTCGATCGCGTTCTGAAATCACCACGGCCTCGAGTTTCCCCTCCTGAATCCAGCGGTTGACGGAACTTCGTGACATTCTGAAATGGGCCGCCACTTCTGTCACCGTCCAATAAAGTTTGGCGGGCAGGGCCTCCAGCATTTGTTGAATGATGGCCTCATGTCTCGACCCGCCGGCTGTCTCACTCTGCCGGGAATCCATCTATCGTGAAGGGTCCGCTGGGGGGAAATGGGTCTGTTGGCATCGGTAACACAGTAACCGCTCTTCACCTGTTTCCATGAGCACCGCACACCAATGCTGGACCAGCTTTTTGACGCCGCTGGCATATTCGGCAATACATTCTGAAGACTTGGCTCCACACAGCACACAGCCTTTTTCCATCAGCTCAACGGCCCGATCTGTGGCCGCCTTCTTATCCAGCCAGGGCTTGTAGTCTTCGGGATGGCGGTCTGGATGATTCTCTAGGCGGGTGCCCGGTTCATTCATGACTTGCCCTCCTTGGAAATAGGTAGATGGTCACCTACACCCCCAGGCAGGCCAACCATAGGCCCCTGCCCATGACGCCCAGGGTCCGGCCGGTGTTGGGAGTGTAGGTCGTCCATCATTGGTTATCGAACCCTTACGAAGCCTTGGCCACTTCCTTTTCATGGTGCCGAACGCAGAATCTCCCGCGGCGTAGCAACAGTTCATCCATATGTTGGAGGAAAAGCTTAAGCGTGCCATGGACGGCATGGCCGTCCACTTTCTCGCAGTGATCAAGCGCAAATTCCGACAAGTAGCGCACGGGTGTTAGAGCTCGCATCGTGTCTTTGATGAACGCTTCCGCCATGTCTGAATCGCAGTCCTGACTGATCCTCGACGCCGCTAGGGTTGCATGATGCAATGCCTCTAATTCGGCCCACGACCGGCGCCGGAGCTCGTCCCTATCAACCGGTGGGTGCGTGGCCCTTGGTTGGGAACCATTGGACTGTGTTGATTGTTTCGTAGCCTTCTTCATGATGAAACCTCCTTGGTTGATTAAGAAACACATGGTGAACACACTTCCTTTTCTACAAAACCCGTCCTGCTGCCCCGAGGGATGCCCTGGGGGTTATGTTCTCGGAATCCATCGAGCCGCGCCCGCTCGATCACGTTGACCCTGTCCGGGCTCCTGATGGTGAGGAGAAGGCCCCGAACCCGGTTCTTTCTCTCCCCTCCGATACAGAGATAATTGACCCTGAGCCGCCCGATATTGGGCCCGCCGATACGCCCATTTCGGGGAAACGGCCTGAATGACTGACTCTAGCCATGGCCCAAACCGGAATGATTGTGCTGTTCTCGCGGCCAGCGCCTTCAAGTTCATGATCGTCAGGCCTCCTCGAGGACAAAACCCGCCTCGGTCATCTCCTCCGGGCCTAATTCGGCTTGCTCGCAATACTCGCGGGCTTCCTCGCGGGTAATCGGTCGCAGGCCACTTCCCCCGGACCATCCGTTATTCCCGCAGGGTTCCGCCCATAAGGACATCGGCCCACCTTTCCCGGCAAGAAAAAAGTTCCCCTTCGGTGTTTTGTACAGCACGGTTTCATGGTGCTGAAAATCACCAGGGTAATGGTGGCAGGGCAAGTCACAGACGGCCGTTGCCGTCTTCGTGTCGTAAATTTTGCCGTCAATCACTCTGCGCATGATAGAACCTCCTCTGTGGTTGGTGGTTGGAAACAGCTGGACGCACTGACTTGAATAGGCACGGCATCATGCCCCCATTGCCCCTGCAGGTGGTGAGGGCAGGCCAACACCTGAAACGGAAAATCTAGATACGGTCCGGCCTCATGCAGGGGGGAGCCGCATCGGCAATGCAGGGCACCTAAACGGGATGGGGTTTCAACGGTCATGATCGCAGCTCCTTTCCTGAAAGGTGGCATCATGCGGACCAGTCCGGCCTCTATTGGGTCACCGGTCCGCGTAAGGTCCGGGTTCGGTATTCATTCGCCTTGAAGGCACGATAGATCCCAAACTCCATGAACTCCTGTTTCAGCTCACTGGACCGGTTGAACTCGTCCAGCCAGTATTGTTCCAGCTCCTCCGGTGTCATCTCTGAGACATCTACCTTGGGCTTCGACGGCACAACCGGCGCCGCAGCGGTCGGACTGCCCGCGCTGGGGGGAGGCATGGCCTGGTGCTGTTTCTGTAGGGCCTTCAACACGTCGGGCTTCTGTTCAAAGTACCGATCCAGGAAACCCGCAATTTTTCCGGCTAATAGTTCTTCAGGTGTGCTCATCTCTTCCTTTGCTCCTTTTTCGTGGTGGTGAGTAAGTTGGCCCAATCCTTCTTTCGCAGGAAATAGGCTTGCCCAGGCTGCCCTTGAGCAGACCGGGCTTGTATGGGAATGCCTGCCCGTTCAAACGCCTTGATATATCGGTAGAACGTCCGGCGATGGAGTCCATGGATTTTCTCATCATTGACACGCACCGGCTGTATGGCCAGGATCCGCAAGAGTCGCAGGCCGTCAACTAATTGCTGATACTTCTGCTCAACACCAGAAGAGACCGGCCGCCGCTTCGTCATGACAGGCCCTTTCCTTTTTTCGTGCTACGGTTGTCCGTCTTGGTGCTACCCAGCTCTCTTTCCAATAAAGACCGAATAAACCCGCTGGCCGTGTAGCCTCGGGCACGCAAGGCGTCCAGCTTGGCCTTTAAGGTTGCTGGTAATTGAATTAAGACCCGTTCCATTTTCATGCTCGCCCCTCCCTTTCTTCGTTGTATGTCCTATGCTAGTAAATGATAGCATAGCATGTCAACTGTTATTTACCGATGGTAACAGAACGTGGTACAGTCGGCGCCATGTCAAAAGGCAAAGCCCAGGAAGAAAAAGGCGGGTCGTGGGTCTTTCGGGACATCCCAAGGCCCATCATGCAGAAAATGAGAATTGCCGCCGCCATTGAGGGGAAATCCCTCAAGCAATTACTCCTGGATCTCTGCGAATCTCACCTTCAGGACCTCGAGAAAAAGGGCCTCCTCCCCAAGGGGAAATAGGTGTCTGGAACACGAAGGGGCCTCCTTCGGCAGATATGCACTGAATTGCCTCCTGGGGGTGAAGCGTGCGCAACCTGCTGGTTTTTCTTTGGCGTTGGATGGCGGCCCTGACCGGCAGCTTTCTCCTTATCTTGGGTTTCTCGTTCCTGTCTCATCATTGGAAGCTTGCCGATGGCCTCCTGCATCCAGACGGGGTAACCGGTGTGCTCTGCCTGCTCCTGGGCGCTGGGATCTTGTGGTTGGGCCTCTGGCCTCGCGGAGCAGGGAGTTCCTCCCGCCGCCGGCGGCAACTGCCCAGTATTTCCTATGCCGATAAATTATTGGCCGCCCAACAACAGCGTGTTATTCGCCTCAGCTATGAGGACCGGGCTGGCAATGTGACCCAACGAGACATTGAAGTGTACCGGCCTCGTGATGATGGGTATGTGTATGCCTATTGCCGTTTGCGTCAGGAGCCCCGCACCTTTTTGGTTGAAAATATTCTTCGTTGGGACATTCTCAAGGACCGATTCATCTATAACCCTTTAGTGGATGAGTGGTTCGAAACTGAAGGGAAAAAGTTTGGTTTGGAGCGGGATGATTGGCTCGCCTGGGTCGCCCACAAACAACAAAGCGGGGCAGACATCCGGGGCGGATCCTCCAAGAAAAAGAATTTATGGGACCAGTAACCCATTCCCGCCTTGCTTGCCATACTCTCACGGAGGACACCATGATCTATCTCATCCCCATCCTACTCATGATCGCGGGGTGCGTGACACCGCCACCCCCGCCCGATTTCCACGCCATGCGACAGGCCCAGACCATCGACCTCCCTGGTCATTCGGCTGAGGCCATCACCGAGGCCGCAGTCAGGATGTTCACGCTCGCCGATAAAGATGATGTAATGATGCACCCAACCATCCGCGGCATGGTCGCCGGCAGACTTACGACCAATGCCGATCCGTTCAGTGCAGGAACCAACGAACGATATGAATTTGAAATTGTGGATGGTCGAGCGGTGGTGGTGGCATCTGTGGCCTATGATGGCGTGCTCCTGTACCCATACAGCACTGCCGTCTACGACCTTATCCGCGCCAGAATCAGGCATCTCCTGGGAGAAAATGAGCCGTGGAAATCGTGTGATGATGTGGAAGGGTATAGCTGGAGCAACGTCTATCATCATCCGTACCTGTGCATGTACGCCGACGATCACCGACCCGAGTAAAAAATGTGGTTGCCAATGGTGCGCCAGGGGGTCAGAGCTTGCGCATGAATGGCGCCTGATCCGCGTCGAATGGTAGTTTTGAGCCTCATAGAACTATGTATTTTTCCACTCCGCCACCAGTTTTTTGGACATAAATGCCCGTCCCGGCTATCCGCCATCCCCTCAGGCAATCCCCCGTATTTCGACATCAATCAACGCATCAGCCAAGGTACCGCTGCCATTGTAGAGTTTGATGGATGGCCCTAAGTCCGGATCACGGTCAATTTGCTCCCACGACCACCCCGGCCCGACGTTCTGAATCGTGATGTTGACCATGCGGATCATGGCAAACGATTTATTCAACGGAATCCGGAACGTCCCGGCTGGGTCCGAGATGAGCGAGGTATCCAGATCATTGATGAATTCCGTTTCCGTTTTGGCCTCCAGAATGATGAACACCTCATCCAGTCGCGGATTTTCATGTGTCATGGTCACGCGGATCTTGATATACCGGGCTTCGACCTGCGGGCCCACCTCCTCCCACGAGGAGTAGCTGATATCATCGTCGGAATGGGACTCCTCAACGGTCGGCGTCCCTCGGCCGGCCACGGAGACAATCGGGGTAAACGGCAGGAGCGCCCCAATATCGAGCGGTGGATGCTCATAGGTGAGCGTGCCGTAGGGCACCTGATTCCAGGTCTCCCACTCGGCCCAGGTCCATCGACAGTTCATCCGCTTCCGGGGAACTCGTTTGCTGAATCCAGCCCGATGAGGAACTGAGCGTAATGGCCAATCCCTGCTCGACCACATCACGGGTATAAAGGGTCAGCGGTTCATCCTCCGGCCATCCTTCCCGGATTTCCAATTCGACATCCTCATATTCATCAATGGACGTTTGCCCAATCCGAATATCCGAAATTTGCACCGGTCCATAGCCCACTTCAAAAATCATCCGGAGATATTGGTCAGGCCCGGCTATTTCCGTAAAGGGGACGGCCCCCATGGGTGGATAGACACGGACCTTCCCGAACACTTTCCCGATGGACCCAAATGGATCAAAGACATTGCGGGTGCCAGCCAGCCCGAACACCTGCTCCTGTGTGCCAGCTCGTGGGAGTCGGGGGGCTGGGGTGATGAGGCCCAGGAGGCCGGCGGCGGCAATGGTGGTTCCGGCAAGCAGCAGTTTTCCGGCGAATGTCCCCATACCAAAACTCAGGGGTGCACCAGCCCCTCCCGTAAAGACTGCGACAGCCACCGCTGCCGCAATCAGCAGGACTCCCGCTATCATCATCCCCACATTTTTGGATTGTCCGCCGCCTCCTCCACCACCTTGAGGCCATACTCTGGCGGTAATGACCTGGTTGTCATCAGGATGCAACACGCTCCATCGTTCACGCGGAACCGGCACGCCATCAATGGACACGGAAAAATAATCCAGTGGGTAACGGGTATCAGTGAGAATTGATTCAAGAGATGAACCCGGCGCAACCGTTTTGACCTGCCGGTCGTGCGTCCATGGGTTGGGGCAGAGGGTTACACTTGGCACGTGATTCTCCAATCGTTAAGGTTCATTCAAATTTCATCTTGTCAAACTTCGCTATCACCTCGGCATGCCCTTTTTTGAGAATGGCCTTGATCTTTCGCCAGTCGGTTTCGGCAGCCAGTCGCTTCGGGAGTCGGTCATCCATCGCATCCAGGTGTCCACGGACTTCCAACCCCCACATGGTGGCCAACCGAACACCCTCATCCATCGGAAACAGTTGGCCTTTTTTCTGGGCCAACTCCAACTCTTTGAGGGCGGCCAAGGCGGCTTCCTTCCGTGCTTGTGCCTCCTGAAACTTTGGATGTTTCTCTAGCTCCAATGGTGCTTCCGGCATTGCTGCACCCGGAATTCTTGCCCTCCGTTTATAGTCATGGCCCAGGTGCCGGGATTCCCTGAGGGCCGCATCGGCTCGCTTCGGATCAATCCGTCCGCGTTTGTCCGTTGGGATGATGCCGAGTTGGACCTTCCGGCTCACGGCCTGCCTGGAAACCCCGATTCGTCGGGCATATTCGCTTTGATTCACACCCTCACCTCCGCTCTGTTGCATGTGTCAAACGTGTCAACCTTATTTTACGTATTAAAACCTAGCGTTTTTGTGCGGCGCGCGGCCCCCGCATCCCGGCGTTCCGGGAAGGACCCGTGGTCATTCACACAGTCCCCCAGCATTCGACGATCTCCCCATGCTCCGGCCCCATGGCCGCGTTCGGCCTTTCTGTTCGACTTGCCCGAATTTCGCACGCATTCGCCCATTATTGAATCGTGGGGTCATAGCTTGTCCTTTCATCATCGGGACCATGGATTACTCAGCCAGCTCGTGAAACGTCATGCTGGGACCATGAAAGCCCACCACCAAATCCCCAACCGGCCCATGCCGATTCTTCCGAACGAGTATTTCCGCCTTGCCCTTGTCCGGGGACTGGTCGTCATACACTTCGTCGCGATAGAAAAACATGACGATATCGGCATCGCTTTCCAGGTTCCCGCTTTCCCTTAAGTCCGATAGCATCGGCCGCTTGTCCGGTCGGCCTTCACATTGCCGGTTGAGACTGGCCAACGCCACCACCGGAATATTCAATTCTTTGGCCAAGGACTTCAGCCCTCGGCTGAATTCCGATACCTCCAGTTGCCGGGACGCGCTCGGCTTATCGGGTTGGAGCATCTGCGCGTAATCCAGGAAAACCGCATCAACTTTCTGTTCTGCCATCAAGGCACGAGTCTTGATCCGAATGGTTTGAACCGTGCAGTCCGCGATATCGCAAACATAAATCGGCAGGTTCCCGAGGGATGACGCCGCCACCGTCAGGCGTTGCCAGCCATCGCTTGTTAACTGCCCACGTCGCAAGGCATGCGGCGGCAAGGCGGGATCCGTTTGCCCAAACGCCCGCAGCATCAAATCGAACCGGCTCATTTCAAGGCTGATAATGGCCACCCCATGCCCGCGTCGACCGGCTTCTAGGGCCGCCTGCACCATGTAGGCACTTTTCCCCATCGATGGCCGCCCGCCCAGAATCACCAGGTCTTGCGGCATCCACCCACCGATTAAACGGTTGAGGCTGTCCAACCCGGTCGGAATGCCGATTTCCGTTTGCCCCTGGTATGCCCGGTCAATCTGCAAGAGGGTTTCATGGACCGTTTCCGTCATGGTCCAAAACTTCTGCGGGGTGTCGTCCATGTGCCGGCAGACTTCCGACTCGAACGCCCGTAGCGGCACCGTTCCATCTTCGGAATCGTGCAGATCTTGCAATAATTGCAGCGCCGCCTTTTGAATTGTGCGCCGCTGTGCCAGATTTTTCAGGGTCTGAATGTGGCGCTTGATATTTTTGGTGGGGTTCGCGAATGTCTCGCGGAATTCGATGAGTTCGCCCACCCCTTCCCACTGCGGATGTTTCTTGTTGGACTTGAGCCACCCGAACACGGCAACCGGATCAGGCACCGACCCTTCCGCAAAAAGGGCTTGAATGGCCTCAAACAGGAATTGGTGTTTTTTCGAACAAAAATGGTCGTGGCTCAATCCGGCGTCCGCCAGGTCGGTATAGGCTAAGATCGTGGCAAGAACCAGGCGTTCCGTGTCCAGGTCGGCCAGCATCGAGGAGTTCAACGGCTCAGGCATGAGACAACACCTTCCTTCGGGCTTCCTCAAGATGCTCCTGGCAGTAGGCATGCTTGCCTATTTTTTCCGCACCCGGTTTTCCGCAGTCCTTTCTCTTGTAGGTGCCCGGAATATTGACGCGCATGTGGCATTCACCAAGGAATGATGAAACGTTCCCGTTTACTCCCGTAAACTTTTCCGGATGTTTGGCGATGTAACGCAGGCGATTCCGGAACGTGGCCGGCCAATCGCACCGAAGGTCAATGTCATCCCTGCCTCGCCAGTGATCCTTGAATTCCTCCATATGCTCGTCCGGGTTGGGTAAACCATTCTCGTGCGCCCATCGCCGAATCTCCTCCGTTACCACGAACGCCTCCAGGTCTTCCCGTTTGGTTTTGCTGGATTTCCTGGTGCGTCGGCTGTTGGGCTGTTGATTTATCTCTTCAACTTTTCCATTTTTTACATTCACCTTTTCTTTTTGAGAATCCGTAAGGATTCTTTTTTCTTTAATGCTTTCTGCATCTGCATCTGCATCTGCATCTGCTATTGGTTGTTTCGGTTGACATTGTTTACTGTCAAGATTGTTAATTCCGTCAACACCAGGTAAAACTTTTTGTTTACATCTACGTTGCCGCTGATACTCCTTCATGTATTCGCGCCGATCTTCTGCCGTCCGAATTTGCCTATAATGTTGATAGTTTACGATTTTCCACCCCCACGGCCTCCGCTCATCAATTGGAATGATCCGGCGACCACCCTCAGCCTCACTGCGTGAGTGCGCATCCGGTTCCAGGAGGCGGGGAATCCCCTTTTCAAGGATGTCAATCGGGATGCCCGTCCGCCGAGAAATGGCATGAAGGGTCATATCAACCCACCCTTCACGGTCCGCCAATATGATAAGTTGTTGAAATGTCACCAGCGCTTCCCATGGTCCTGTACTCACCAGGGAGCCGTCGAACATCGAGGCAAACATTTTTGCGTACATAATCGTCTCCTAAAAATTACCGTTTCTTGGGCCGCCGGCCACCCTTTTCCCGTTCCGTCCCCTCATCCAGAACGACAAGGATCCGCCGCAAGGCCGATTCCATCAGGATGCTGTGACTCTCCAGCATCAAAACCCGGTCCCAAAGTTCTTGAATTTCTTGTTTGCTTGGCCGATTCTGGCCATGAGTGGGTTGGTGTGGCCCGGTCCCGGAGGCATAGCCGCCCTTCCGGTAATGATCGCGCCAAATTTTTGAAACGGGGTAGTCAATCAATTCCCGCTGATTGGGATGGCCGGAAAGCGGATTGTATTTCCCCTTCACGCCATCCCCCGGCTGTTGCTATGCCGTGCAAGATCAAGAACTGGCCCCGTTGATCTTCCGGATTCACTTTTGGTAAAATTCATTCAACGCCTGTTTATTTTTTGGTTCTGACATGCCCCCCGCTGGATAAAACCGGCGGGGGGCTCCTCTTTAAAAGTTACAACCGCACCTGTTCAACGCTCCGACCCGCACCACCAGAACCAAACCGCCGCAAGGCCCCGGCTTGCAGGCCACGGCAGTAATTCAAGAAATTTTCGCAGTCTGTAAATTCTTCCCGCAAACTAGGTGTTCTCTGATACAACTGCTTCAAGACAACCTCGTTGCCCTCAGCCTGCAAAATCTGATCGTCCGTAATTTTGAAATTGGAATTTGCCACTGTGCTCTCCCTTGAAAAAGTATTGTTAATCGTTTCGGCCCACTCTGACCACTCAAACATGCGGTTAATCGTTTAGCCCGACCTCCGCCTGCAGCTCCCTCTTGACCCGCTGAAATTCTGCCATCCCCTGGGGAATGTCCATTCGCGGCAAGGTTGGGTTCAGTTCCACCAAAACCTGCTGAAAATCGATCGCGGCCGGCTTACTGGCTTCCAACATGCAGATCCATACTTTCGTAAAGATCTCGGAAAGCTCGGGCCTGTGCCTAGCCACCAATTCATCCTTAAGGAGCCGCCAGGCTTTCCGCCCTGCGGCATGGTATTCGGCTTCAGCATCACGGATTTCCACCGCCAAGGCCGTCAGGTCGGCCTGGATAATCTGAACACCAGCGCTTGATTCTTCGACCATCGAAGACACCTCAAGGCAATTTTTCCGAACTCGAGTCAAGGCCTTTTCGTCCGCTGAGCCGCGTAAAATCTCGTCTCGGTCGCGTTTCAACCCAGCTAGCTGGGATTCCGCATGTTGCCGTTGTGCCTCAAAATCGCTGAGCCTTGACTGAAGCACAAATCGTTGTGCCTTCAAGTCGGCCAGCCGCGCCCTTACCTCATCTGACTTGTTGACGATAGTTGAACTTCCCACGGCACCCTCCTTGTGAAAAATTTTTAAAAATCAACCTTCACACTAAAATCAAGACCCGGCCCCTTATCAGGCCCCAACCGGATCTTGCCAACCGTCGGCAATGAGTTTGTCGACGAACTCCTTGGGAATGCGGATCCCCCGCCCCAACCGAACAACTGGCACCTTCTTCATATAGATGTCCTTTCTCCACGTTGGAATTTTACGGCCGGTCAGCTCCTGGCATTCCGCCAGAGTTAAAAGCTTTTCACTGGTCTTCGAATTTTGGGTTTTTTGCATAAAATCCTCCATGAGGGTTGTACACGTGAATGATATTTAGTAACATTTAAACGTTACCTGCTTTGAATTTCAATACAATTAACAATTGTTGCCTGCATTTCCTTGAAAATAGTTCAAACCGCAAACGTTTTAGGAAGGGCCGCCATGAAGAAAATGGACGAGAAAACCGACCATGCAGAACTTCAAAGGGCTTGTCGCAACCTGACCGGCAGCAATGACGGCCCGATGCAGTGGTTACTAGAATTTGCCCAAGAAAGCGATGAAGCCCTTTCGCCGGAGAAGCGCCGCATCCGACGATATGAAGCCCGTGCCCTTATTTTTTTAGGGAAAGGGGCAACGCTCTCACGGCCGGAAACAATTCACGACCAAGCTCGTACTATCGGCGACAAAGAAGTACAGGCCATTCGGCCTCATATTCGAAGTATCCTGACGGAAGTGGCGATGGGGAATCGCTTGGAGTTTCCACTTGGGCTTTTTCATGACCAGGCCCGTACTAGCGGCGACAAAGTGGAACATCCCGGCCTCCGCATCATCAAGCTAGAAATTGTCCCCTACTCTTCGCTCGAAACCCACCCTTACAATCCCAAGAAAAACAGGATGACCACTGAAGGCCGGGTGGTTCCGGTGGTGGAATCCGTCGCCGATCTGTTTGCCTGGAATCTCATACACCTGATCGCCTCGTACTTTGGGAGGGTCAGGCAATGCCCTGAATGTGAAAAACTCTTTCTCCAGAATCGACGGGACCAGGAATATTGTTCAAGGGCCTGTCAATCGCGTCGTGCTACGCGGTCTTTTCTTGGCATTCCACATGATCGCCGGGGGAAGATCGGTCGACCGCCCATATCATCATCCGAGAAAAAGCCCACACCAAAAAAGGGGAAGAAGGCATGAATGAACCACCGAGAAAAAAGAAAGCTCCGGGAGTCTTTGAACGCCCGGCCGGGTCGGGCCGCTGGTATGTCCGGATTAAACATCGTGGAAAAGACCGGCTGATCCGCGTGGGCAGTCAGGCACAAGGCAAGGCGCTCCGCATTCGATTGCAAGCTGAAATTTTGGAGGGACGCTATCAGCCGGAGCGGGTCAAGCCGATTACACTGAAAAAATGGATCGAGCGCTACCTCGAAGGCAGTACCAATCGGGATAAGGGCCATGAGGCCCAACGAGCGCACTATTGGAGCGGAGTGTTTGGTGACCGATTCCTTTCAGAAATTTCAAATGAAGATATCCGCCAGCATCAAGCCAAAATGCTCGCCTCCGGTGAATGGCGACCCTCGACGGTCAACCGATATCTGTCCTCATTGCGCCGCCTCCTCACGCTGGCCTTGCAGGACGGAAAAATCCTTCGCCATCCCATGAAAGGCTTAAAATTTATGCCCGAGGAGCAGAAGGACCACCACTTTACCGATGATGATATTCGGAAGATTCATAGCCTCATGGAACCCCAGGCCTGGAAGGAAGTGCATTTCGCCATTGAAACATGCCTGAGGGCATCGGAGCAGTATGCCTTGAAATGGGCCCACGTCAACTTTGAAGCCAAACATTTGACCGTTCCCTTATCCAAGTCTGGGAAAACGCGGCGGGTCCCGTTAAGTGACCAGGCGGTGATGATCCTCGAGTCCTTGGATTCTTTGCTTTCGCCGTGGGTCTTTCCGGATCCGTTCGACCATCTGGAACCGAAGCACCCTTATCGTGCCGGGGAGCAGTTCAAGCGGATCCTCCGCAGGGCCGGCCTTCGGGGAAGTTGGCATTCACTTCGCCATACCGGGGCCACTCGCCGCCTGCTGCATGGCGTCGATCTGGTCACCGTGTCCAAGATTCTCGGGCATCGGACGATCACCACCACGATGAGGTACCTACATCTCGTTCAGGATCACATGGCCTCAGCCATTAACCGGGGAAGTGTGGTACTCGGGGAACAGGGGGAAGATTCTCAAATCGAAGGTGTGACTAAAAGTGTGACCAACGTAGCAGGGCCTACACTAGAACACGTAGAAGGAAATGAGAGGAAACATTCATAAACTATTGTTTTTCTTGGTGCCGGAGACCGGACTTGAACCGGTACGGTCCTTTCGAACCGAGGGATTTTAAGTCCCTTGCGTCTGCCTGTTCCGCCACTCCGGCAAGGCTCCTTGATAGGCGGCCAACTGTACCACTCCACATTGAGGGGTGCAAGATTGCCGATGAGTATCTTAAGACTGGACTCCTTCAGAGAGGGAACGGCATCCGGTTGCTTCGTGAAATGCCCCGTTATAAACCACTCCGCCCCCCCCAAAAAAAAAGGAGGATGCGGGCTACCCGCATCCTCCCGGAAATTCCCAGGCTTGAGGACCTTAATTCAGATGGATCACCATGTGCCCTCGGCGATTTTCCCGAAAGCAATCCTCATTGTCGGATTGACAGAAGGGACGTTCTTTTCCATAGGACACCACATTAATTCGGTGGGTGTCTACTCCCAGCTTCACAAGATATTCACGAGCCGCTTCCGCCCGCTTTTTACCAAGGACGAAGTTGTAATCCTGAGTGCCTCGTTCATCGCAATGCCCTTCGATGGTTAACGTTTTTTCAGGGTTATTGTGCAACCATTGGGCACTGGCTTCCAGGTTTTCAGCCTCTTCCGAAGAAATCATCCAACTATCAAACGCGAAATAAATGTCATTGATCGATCCGGACGGATTATTCGCTTCCCGGTCATTGATTGACAAAAACTGTTCCGGGAACCGTCCATTTTTTCGTCTGCCGTCCAACCGGCTCCGCTGCACTGACAGCCGATCAGCACTGGCAATATTCATTTCCGGACTGACATATTCGGGAGGTGGGCCTCCATATCTTTTCACGTAATCTTCCGCCCACTTATCCGGATTGATGGTTTCATTGGTAATTCCCATGCCGGAAGGATCTCCATAGAAATTACGCCCGGTGTCCCTTTCCCGCAAGTAGGCATTTGCCCAGGACTCAGGGTCGGGATTAAGCGATTGAGCGGATCCGTGGCCAAAACCGCTTACAGTTCCATGATCGGGGCCACTCCCGTCTACCCCCTCATAATTTTGTCTATAGTCGGTCCCTGAAAACGATGTTGCTCCAGCCGGTTCTTCAGTGGCACTTGCATGGCCCACGGTCCCGCCATTGCTGATGCCCGTCTCACCGGAAGCCCCCCCGGGCTTTAAAAAAGTACTTGTTTCGGTTTGATTTTTATCGGACAGATTGCCGGGAGTCTTTCCATCTACTTTTTCCCCGTTTCCCCCCGATGGCGCATGACTACGGGCCATTTCTCCGGTCTGCATTTCAACCGTGCCCGGGGAAACCTCTGATGACTGGGATTCCCCACTTTCAGAATTGGTTCCCAACCGAACGGAATGTCCACTACATCCAATAGTCAAGAGCATTCCCAATACCAAACCCAGCATGACTCGCATTATTTTGCCACTCCTCCCCATGAGGACCTCCAATCAATGTGTTTTGGCGATCCGCCCGTTTCTGGCTCCGCCTACTTCAAGGATCACCCTTGAGCTTACAGAGGCTGCAACGAATCCTGCACCTGCAAGGGAAATTCCTGAGGTCGTTATGGACGAGTATCGGCCTTGAGAGGGGAAAACTTGAGAAAAGAGGAGAGACCGGAGCCCCCCATGATTAGGATGGGGGTCTCCCGGATTGATTATCCGGCCGTGCCCAACACAGCCTTTTGATACCATTTATAAAACAGCGTTACGCCTTCCTGAACGGAGATTTTTGGGTCATACCCCAGCAACTTTCGCGTTTTGGAAATGTCGGCAAAGGTATAAGCGATATCGGCATCCAACATAGGCGTTTCAACTAAATGGGCTTGATGGCCGGCCAGTTTTTCAATCATTTTCACAAAATCGGCCAATAACACCGGTTCTCCACGCCCCAAGTTCACGATTTCATACCCCATTGGTCGATCGACCGCTCCCATGATTCCATTCACAATATCGCCGACAAAGGTCCAATCCCGGTGCATGTTTCCTCCGTTATATAACGGAACTTCCCGACCGGTGAAAATATTATCCAGTACTTTATAAGCCATCATATCGGGACGCCCCCGAGGGCCATATACGGTAAAAAATCTAAGAATGGTGCAATTCAGGCGATGCAGGTGATGATAGGTATAACTGAGCAGTTCGCTTGACCGCTTACTGGCGGCATAAGGCGCTAATGGCCGATCGCAGGGATCTTCCGGCACAAACGGCATGGTGGTGGTATTTCCGTACACCGAAGAGGTCGAGGCGACGACAAAAGTTGGCATGGCGGTGTGTTGCTGTCCCCCCTGACTGAGTCTCCCGACCGCAGCATCCAGCAAGTTCAAGGTCCCTGTCACATTGACGTCGAAATACAGCCCGGGATCTTCGATGGATACTCGCACACCCGCCATCGCCGCCAAATGCACCACAGCGTCAAATGCAAATTCTCTAAATAATTGCCCAAGCAGTTCCCGATCCCGAATATCCCCTTTTACAAAATGAAAGCGACCTCCCCACTTTCCTTCTTTTGCCAGCTCTCGGACTTCCTGCAGGTTGGCTTCTTTCCGCGCCGGATCGTAATAATCGTTTAAATTATCAAGCCCGACAACATGATCCCCACGTCGGATCAGCCCTTCCACCGTGTGACTTCCAATAAATCCTGCAGCTCCTGTGACAAGAATGGTTTTCGACACTATAACTTCCTTTCAATTAGATTTCCTGCGCTAGACTTTCTAGGCCCTTCTATCAATGTTTATGATTTTTCCCAGCCCTTGAAACACCTTACCACCATCAAGCATGCCTCTCGCACACCGGAAGCTCCAGGACCGGCTTTCCTTATCTTTTATCCGGTAGTTTGGTCTTTCGGTTGCCGACCGACTCACCTGAATGGGCCTCCCTTGAAGTTCTGAAAATATCCCCAATGTGAGAACCGGATCGCTTCAACACCCCGACTTTCTCTTGTGAGGCTCACTCCCCGTTGTTACAATAGCTCCCTTATGGTGAGGCCGCCTTCAAGCGGAACGGTTGATGTTCCCGATGTTCGTGAAACTACCGATACAGGAATAGGGAGTGATTTTGAAGCGGAGGTGATTGTCTTTAATTGCGATTGCCATACCTATCAACAGGTCATTGCCCTGTTTTGTCAGTTTATTCCCAAAATGACCCCCTCCCGGGCATTCGAATTAGCCTGGCAAATTGATCATCAGGGCAGTGCCAGTGTTTATCAGGGTGACATTAAGACCGCCGATACTGTCGGCAATAAACTGGCGGCAGGGGGGTTGCGGGTCGAAGTTCGCTATTAAAGGGTAAAATATTCAAATTTCTCAAAGGAGAAATGTCAGGATCGCTCTCCCATTACGGCCATTTTCCCTGGTATTATTTCTTCTTGACCGGTTTTCTCTGTCCCTTTGCCCCGATCGTCATCGAAGATTTTACCGTGTTCCCTTTTGATTTCAAAACTTTGGTGGCGGTCCCTGATTTTCCAGGTGCAGGGCGAGCGCTCGTCCCCTTTTTGAGCCTTGGCTGTTCCGCCCTTCCTCCTTTATTGTTGGGCTTTGAAGTCCGGCCTGTCAAAGATGCATTCCTTGACTCCGCGCCCTTCCCTTTTGTTGCAGGCTTGAGTTTTCTGTCCGACATGCGAGAGGGCTTCACGGCTGTCCGCTCCGCTTTTTTTTCCGGAGCATACGACCCTTTTGGAACCACCTGTTGCGATTTATTCAAAGGGAAGGCAGGAAGTTTTTTCCGTTTCAGGGATTCCCCTGAAAAAACTTTTACCTGATACAATTCAAATAGTTGATCTACTGCCTTCTGATCGCCTTTTCTGGCCAACGTCAACAATTTGCGACGCTGGTTCATTTCTTCTTCTTCCGTATGGGAAGTCACCCGCCGTTCCATTCAAGAGCCCTCTCTGGAGATGAAAAATTCTAATTAACCCCAGGCCACTGTTGCGTATATTACACGATAAATCAATTATTGGCAATATTCCCTAGTGAACTTTTCTAGGACTTGAATATTTCCAAAACCGCGGCCCCGTACCAAGGCCATTTTTTCTTTCATGAGAAGAGCAGCCGGCAAGCAGGTCTTTCAAAGGTGGAACAACTTTTACGAACAGGTTCGTCCAGAGCCTCCTTGTTCCAATTTAAGTCTTCCCGCAAATTGACAGCCCCGCAAATTCACCGATATATTAACCAATGATTTTCTTCTTTTTTTTCAATGATTTTTTAGAATCGCCTTATTCACTCCCTTCTTCAAAGGAACACTTCGAGGACTTATGACACAACAGGCTACCCCTTTTTCTTCGGACCAGATCGGTTATGGACCGGTACGATTTAGTAGCTCTGGCATATTTTCTACACACAAAGATCACATGGTGGATCCCTATGCCGCCACCCGAATGCCGAAAGAAGCGCAGGTTGAAGGGGTTAAATTTTCACCCCAGGCCAGCGGACTATTTCCTGCGATGGTGGTATTGCATGAAAAATGGGGCCTCACTTCCCCGGTTCTGGAACTGGCCAAACGACTGGCGTGCGAAGGATATGTCGTACTGGTGCC
>JBDIVP010000005.1:0-34030 GCA_039794325.1 Candidatus Inrsubterrania sp. | reverse complement strand
TCTTCGGATCGAGGGTGAATAGCGACTTCCAAATCGCCCGCGGCAATTTTTTCGGCGGCCCCGGCCAATCGTCGTAATGGGGTGACGATCCGATTGGCCAGCAGGATCGTCAACAAAATGCCTACCAGGCCAATGCCGGCGGTAATGACTCCGATATTCCAGACGGTATCGTGCAGAACCTGCTCCATGACCGCTGTGGTGACCCCTACCTGAATGACCCCCACCATCAAGGGTTGAGAGGGAAGATTCGACGTAGCAGTGTCCAAGGTTTCTGATTGGAGCAGGTCCAGGGTCTGGGATCGTTGAGGAGAGAGGACCACCGGAAAGGTAAAATCATAAATGGTTTCTTCAACGATGCGTTGGGAGCCTTTGGGGGGCCTCCCTGATTGAATGGGAAGCAACACCGTGGGATGTTCCCGGTTCGTGTGTAAGACGGTGATCCAGGGTTCGGATGGGGGAACTTCGGGAGGCTCTTGTAATCGGTCAACCAGCAGTTGAGGATCAGGAAATAATGGTTGGGTTTGGTCCCGCAGCAAGGTTCGCAACTCTTTGAGGGGACCTTTGGACTGTGACACCAGAATGTTTCCTTTTGCATCGGTGACCAGGGCATGGACCATTTCGCGCCCCGATAAGGCTCCCTCCATCATCGTGTTCAGATAATCTGTATCCCGGACAATCAAGCGGCTCGAACTGACCCGGCCCAGAGTTTTAACCAGAATAGATCCCGTGTTGATCAAGGCCCCTTTCATCCGTTCCGATGCCTGATGAATGAGATAGGCGCTTAACCCGCCGCAAACCAAAATGATAACCAGGCTGACAAACACAGAAAATTTGGTTCGCAAACTGTAAAAGCCTGGCGGCTCTCCAGGTGGAGTTGATGCGGGTGGAACCCTCAAGTCTGAGCGGGGTGTTTTAGAATTGTTCATCGAATTGCCTCAATAGTTGGGAGGAGAGGGGGACATCGAGGAAGTCCGCAATTCTTCGGTTCAGAGACCGATGAACGGTATCCGGGGAAATCGTCGTTCCCAGACGGGCGGATCGAGAATTATCCAATAGATGATTGGCAAGGGTTGCGGCCTGCCGGCCGATGTCGAAATACTTCAGATGGGTGGCCATCAGGGCTCCGCTTTTCACAAGGCCGGCGGAAAATCCGACTACGGGAATCCGTTGTTCCAATGTGCGGCTCATTAAAAACTCAAGGGAATGCTCTGTCAGGACGGTGCTGTCGGGAAGCAGCCAGAGGACATCAATGGAAGGGAGCAGGACAGTCAATGCCTTGGAAATGTCCTGTTCGGACTGCACTTCCTGGGTAAGGAGGGTGATGCCGGCATCACGAGCCTCAGCCTGTAATCGCTTGACCAGATGCCCCGTCTTCTGAGGATCAAAGAGCACCCCAACCTTGGACAGGTTCGGCAATAAGGTACGGACCGGTTTGATTTGCTGACTGAAGGGAATGTCAAGCGAAAGGCCGACCATGTTGCCGGAAGGTAAGCCGTAGGTGTCCGGAGACAGCACCAAACTAAAAATGACGGGGGTGTCCAGGATTTCCAGTTTGGCCGCCAGCGCGGCCTTTAATCCGACGGCTAGAACCAGTTTGGCATTTGATGCACGAATGCGCTGAGCCAGTTGGCGGCCCTGAGTCAGGTCCCCTTGAAGGTCGTATTCCAGGATTATCCTGGCTGTCGGCCGTAAGTTGGCTTTGAAGCCTTCAATAGCTTCGGTATAGGCACCGATGTCAGCCGATTTCAGGATAGCAATGTCTTCTGCAAGCAGGGGGACCGGAAGGCAAAGGAATAGAAGGATCAGCAGGGAGCCCACCACTGTCGACCAGGGATGACGGCGGGGCCGGGGGGTCATGCGCCACCGGCGCATACTTGCTTGGATAGTGGGTTCACCAACTTTTGTTCCTTCTCAAAGCGGTTGGTCTCATTAGCAACCATCGGTATGCTTTCTTCCACTCATAGATGACCAGGGGATGGTGGGGAATAAGCAAGGATAATACCTCTCCAGATTGGGTGATACCAAAAGACCTGCGGGTACCACCTTGCCCTATCTTTTCGGAGTAATCCTCTCTAAGAACAAGAGGACCATCAATTAGGATTACGATTAAGGGCTGAAGGGTTCCGGGACCGGAAAGGAGTATGCGGAAATAGGGACGATGACGATTGGGGGAAAGGGAGAGGTGGTATTTTGATCGAACGTGACCTTTGCCCGCACCGTTGGAATTTACCGACTGGAATGGGTGCGGACATCGGCCAAGGCAGCGCACCAACAGTTTAAAAATTGACGGAAGACGGCAGGGAATCAGTCCCTGAAACAATCATCACCGTCAGCGATCTCATGGTACGGGCTTCGTCGGACTCCTGAATGGGATTCAAGCGATGATGAGGGCGCCAGCCGCAGTTAAGGCATCGTGGAACTTTTTCAGAAAGGTGTTCTCCCCCGTCTACAAAAATGAGCCCCTGGCATTTGGGACATTGAGAAAGGGAATCGTCAAGAGGAGATGAGGGTGGGCGCAACGCTTCCAGTTGCACCCGATTGTGCCGTCGTCGTTTTTTTCTCGGAAATTCCGGGGAAGCGTTGACCGGAAGGGGCGTCGTTGATTTCGGGGTCGATTTCATGAGTCGTCAACTCCTTTTTCGAGTGTTTTGACGCGGCGTCAGTCCTTGCGGACAACGACAGTTGTTAATAACAAGAAAAAGCAAGTCTGGTGCCGAAGCGGCATTTAATAACGACCATCTCGTAAAACCTCTTGTTTTATGGATCTGTGCGATGATTGGTCAGAGTGCACAGCAGGGTGGGATAGGTCGAAGTGGGGAAATGTTATCCAAAGAGGGCGATTATGTTGCTATTGACACCTGCCAATCTTGCTGCTATCTTCTCCTTGAACCCAACAGCAAGGAGAGATCGACATGAAAACCCTGGATGCCTTCGACAAACAATTTGCCACCGAAGACGCCTGCAAAGCCTTCCTCGCTGACGCCCGCTGGCCCCATGGCGTCACCTGCCCGCGCTGCTGGGGAACCAAGAAAATCTACACTCTCAAGTCCAAGCCCTTTCATTGGGTCTGCAAGGAGCCGGGATGTGGTGGCAAGAACGGCTACCGCTTCTCGGTCCTGACTCGCACCATTTTCCAGGACACCAAAATTCCACTCATCCAATGGTTTAAGGTGGGGTACCTGATGCTCGTGGCCAAGAAAGGCGTGAGTGCCTTGCAACTGCATCGGGTGATCTTCGGCGAAGACTCGGGATCGGACTATCGGACCACCTGGTATATGTGCCATCGCTGGCGGTCGGCCATGCAAGGCGACACCATCAAGTTGACCGGCGAAGTCGAAGTGGATGAAACCTATGTCGGCGGCAAGGAAAAGAATAAGCATGCACGCAAGCGATCCAGCGCCAATGGCACTACCGGCAAGGTTGGGGTAATCGGCGCCATTGCCCGGAAAGGGATGGTCGTCGCCAAAGTCATTGAACGTACCAATGCCGAGACCATTCAAGCCTTTATGAAGGAAACCGTATCGAATGAGGTCTCGTTGGTGGCCACTGACGAACATTCGGCCTATCGAAAGCTGAACAAACACGGGTATCCCCACGAATCGGTTTCCCACTTTCAAGGCGAATATGTGCGGGGTCATGTGCATACCGCCAACCTGGATAGCTTCTGGTCGTTGTTTAAGCGAGGGATCATGGGGAGCTTCCACCATGTCTCAAAAGCCTACCTGCCGCTTTACATCAATGAGTTCTCCTACCGGCACAACATGCGGAAGAATCCTGAGGCCTTCCATAACCTCGTTGCGACGAGCAGCCGCTAGACACGTGAAGATTCAGGATTTACAATACCGGGGTGGCTATCACCCGACCTACCAAAGACGCCGACGACCAGCTCAAAATGGCCCTCAAAGAGGCCGACGTGGAGCAGTTTAAGCAGGTCTTGAAGCAAGCGTTTAAGCCTCCACAGCCAAAGCCTAAGAAGAGGGGGAAGGATCGAGCGTAGAGGCTTGCGTTGCCTACCGTTCGCGTTCGAACGCTATTTTGAGTGCCCCGTCTTCTGTCATCCAAACCAGGAAATCTTAAACGGGAACGGTTTTCCAGTCCCACTCAACACCAACGAAAATTTTTGCCTATGCCTTGGGAGTGGTTAGACCTAACAGCACATAACTGACATCCTCCTTTTCAATGGAATAGTAGGTTTTCGTTATCTTTAAAAGACTAGCGGTATAGACACGATCAAGCTCCTTATTGGCAATAGAGACACCTTCTCCCAGCCTCCCCTTAATATCTTCTGCTTCGCCCTCAAAAGCCATGTGAAATAGACCTGTTTTAATATCCCTGCCAATAAGCCTTCCAGTTAATTCAATCGGCTTTGGTTTCTCCTCGTTTGTCTCATCTATTATTTTCTTTAACTTGGACAATTCGGGGCTTTGAATGAACAGCCTTGAACGAATTTGGTTGTTTCGTTTCCATTGAATATCAGCATCCAAAGTAGCGTCAACATGGTTATTTGCCCATTCATAGATTTTCCTAATAGCCGCCCGGCCTACCATGCGAGCGAAAGAACGAACATTTTCAGAGTCATTAGCTTTTGCTAACTCGAAAATTGTAGCCATAGTTCTGTCTAGTTCTGTTTCGCCCAAAAGGAGTCTTTGGTTAGGCATTGTCAAGGCGAATCCTATGGAACCAGAAAAGCTATAGCCAAAATCAAAGGCCGATTCTTTGGCGATTTCAGCCGAGAAACTGGACCGATCTTTGGGTCCATTCTTTAGGGAATCATAAACAAGCGTGAACAGTGCCTGAAAATCACAAAGAGCACGCCCAATTGTTGATAAACTAGGACGATCATTTTCTTTTGGTATTAACCTGTACGTGCAAACATCGAGAAATTTTTCATGTGCTGTAGACGAAAAATCGTCTTGTAAGTTTTTTTGTCGCATATATAGGGACTCAAGCATTAACCCTAGGCTGGATTCGCTCGGATTTGTTGCTATCTCGTTTTTTAAACGAGAAATTTCCGATTCAGTCGCTTGAAGATTTTCTAATATTTCCAGAAAGTTTGCCATTGGTGCCCTAGCCAGTAGAAATTATCGCAATCCCCTTGGACTCTTGTTGTCTGCTGTAACCGAACTGCTTCAACCAATATAGATGGCTTTTCTCGCTTGAACTATATAAAGCTTCGCCTGGACCATATTCGATAAAAAAATAGCTATCACACAAATGGCTTCTTCTGAAGTCCTGAGATATTATTTTTTTTATAATTCCACCTTGTTCAGGCGTTGACCTGAGCCAAATAGAATTTTCAATTTTCATCACAATATCAACATCGTTTGGGTCTATTTTATGTGTTAGAAAGCTTCCATCAATCCATAGTTCGCTTTTCAGGGAAACTTCTTCAATTTTGCTGATAATTTTCTCTAGGCCGCTCATAATAGTAGAACGGGTATGAGACAGAGGGAAAGGGGCCACACACAAGTCCCATATAGCCTGCATGGTTAAGGGATGAAGCCCTGCTTGTAACAGAGGGGGATAGTCGTCCACGCTTACCCTGGCTTTTTCCCATATCTGGCAAGGGCTGCGTTTCTAGCAATTTCTTGTCGTTGTTCTTTGGTAAGTTTTTTGGCCCTCGCAGGACCACCCTTTTTGCCCCCAAGACGACCAAGAGCAACCGCAGCAGGGTTTTTCTTTTTTGCCTTTTCTTTTTTTGATTTAGAATGGCTTTCAGCTGGGCTACCCGTGGCAGCATTGACAATTTGCTGTGCCAATACATTAACATCTGAAGGCTTATTGCTTGAGCGCTTAGGCATACCTCAGTATGCCATAATCACCTAGCTCCAGCAACTTTCCTAAATTCACCGCAGCTAGAACATTCACTAGTTTCCACAACAAACTCATCTATATCTTCAAGGCTCCTAATGGCATTACCGGCTTGGTGTATATTGATATGTCCTCCTTCTGGCCTTGGCACTGCTAATGCAATACATTGCCTGCAGTAATTTCGGCCAATATTTGAGCGCAAGAAAGCCACTACTCTGCGATCAACATTCATGACAAAATATTAAAGAGAACTTTTAGAAAATTCAAACTGCACCACTACAGATAATTTGGGTGCTTTGCCCATCAGGTCAAACAAAATGGTCTTCTCTCAATCGCTTAGCAAGTGTAGTCATGAATATTCTCACAGAATGAAAAATGTCCTTGGCCTCTTCCCGCCCGTACGTTTTTTTGCCGTGCATGGCATAATTCCGATAAGCATCCTTTAAAGATCGGAAGTTGTCGCCAACCTCAGAATAGAATTGCCGAAGTTCCCTCCAGTTTTTCGGCTTACGTTGCCTCCTTTCCATTTCCTGAATTTTGGGTCTAATTTGATTGATAATTTTTTCCCAATTCTCATGCTTAAATGGGATCTTCAAGTCTTTAGCTAAAGCGCCAAGCGCAACATCCAGGGCCCGCATTAAATGAAGTACGCAAGCGGTATTACGATCCAAGGCCAAGCACTTGGCCGCTTCTTGAATTTCAAATGAAGCAGAGGTGAAATGAGCGTACACCTCGTCACCAAATGGGAGCTTCTCCTCAAATAATTGCCTGTCTTCGCTTTTGATTATAAATAATGCCCGGGATTCGATTTCAGAAAAAACCAATGTTTTTAAGACCATTACTCCTTCATAAATATCACAATGTTTTAAGGTTAAATGGTTTGCCTGAAATTGGAGGGACGCAATATGCGCACTCGAAAGGTCTAACCCAATCGCGCGCGATTCATGAAGCAGGATATCAAGAAAGCCAATCCAGGTGGCTTTTTGTGCGTCGGAGGTTACGATATCTAGATTTTTGACTTTTTTCGAAAGGATGCCAGCTTTCGCTAGGGTCTGCATTAAAGAAAAAAAATGCTTTGAATTAAACTCAAGCATATTCAAAAGTCCGGCAGGCTGATAGAGGGGAGTCTGCCATAATTGGAAGCCAACCTCTAACTCTTCGTGGTCGCCGCCAACACTCTCAGTAATTCCAGACAGTAGCTTCCCCATCGTATCCTCCTCTGGCCTAGGTGTCAACATAAACATAATCGCCCCAAAGAGATACATTCCGTATCTGATTGGATACCCAATGAAATAAACCATAAGGCGTGAGGAGTCAGATGTGCGTCGATGGTCAAACAACAGACGGCCGGGCCGTCAGGGGAGGATCGCCATTACAGCGATGAATCGCAGGAAACACGAAACACCTGGTGATCGGATAAGCGGATGGCCGCCAGCTCGCGACCCCACACGCATCCGCCATCCAAGGCCAGAATATGTGTTTCGGTGAGGATTCCCAAAGCCGACCAGTGGCCGAATAGAATTTTATGATGACGGGTTTCCCGATCCGGGATGCGAAACCATGGAAGGTATCCTGGAGGGGCTTTGTCAGGCGGACCTTTGAAGGAAAATTCGGGAAGGCCGTCCGGCGTGCAGACCCGCATTCTGGTCAACACGTTGGTAGTGATGCTGAGCCGATCCTGGGGAGACATCGGAGAGAGGGGGTGGATGGGTTTCCGGAAATAAATCGAGGGCAAATGTTGAGCAAAATCCTGACCCTGCAAAGCGTCCTCCACCTCGCTTGCGAGTCGAAGCGTTTCCTCAAGGGTCCAAAACGGGAGGACCCCGGCGTGAATCATCAGATGCTCATGTTCCCAATGTGCCAAGGGCCGGTGACGAAGCCAGGTGAGCAGGTCTTCCGCATCGGGGGCTTCAAGGATGGGATATAAGGTGTCTTTGGGTTGTAACCGGGTGATCCCGCACCAGGCAGCTAATAAATGGAGGTCGTGATTTCCCAGGACGGTCACCGCCGCCGGCCCCAGCTGTTTGACGAATCGAAGTACTTCCAGGGAATGAGGGCCTCGATTGACCAGGTCCCCGACAAACCAGAGGCGGTCTGCTGCGGGATCAAAGTTAATGTGCTGCAATAAACGGCGCAAGGCATTCAGGCAGCCCTGGACGTCTCCTATGGCATAAATCGGCATCCTTCCGTTCCGTTCATCCGAAAATCTAGAAAATTGTACCCGAATCGGGAGTGACTTCGAAACGGGAGCGGCAGGAAGTCTGTCGTCCTGTTACAATCTGCACGATGATGGAACGCTTGTTGGTGTTTCAACCGTCCCCATGGGAGGACCGGAATTGGGCTCAGCTCAGCGGGTTGCCCCTGGAAGATGTGTGGCTTCAGGTCGATGAGACGGCGAGGGTGTTCGGCTGGTTTGTGGATGCGGGCCCGGGGCACCCGGTGGTACTGTGGTGTCATGGGAACGCCGGGAATGTCAGCCATCGGTTGGCCAATCTGAGCGAACTGTATCGCCGACGTTTATCCGTTCTGTTATTTGATTACCGGGGATATGGGCAAAGTACGGGAACACCGTCTGAAGCTGGCTTATACCGCGATGCCTTGGCCGTCTACGATTATCTGGTTCGTGAGCGGCGGATTCCCACCCACCGAATTATCCTGTTCGGACGATCGTTGGGTGGTGCGGTCGCCGGAGAAGTGGCCTTGCAACGATCCTCAGCCGGGGTCATTCTGGAAAGTGCGTTTCCCTCCATTCAATCCATGGCCGATCATCATTATCTGGGATTGCCGGCTCATTGGTTTGTCAATGTGACGTTCAATCTGATTGACAAAGTCTCACAGCTCAAGGTGCCGCTTTTGGTGGTGCACGGCGATCGGGATACCATTGTCCCCATGACCCTCGGGCGAAAGGTGTATGACTCGGCCCCCGAACCCAAACGCTGGTATCTGGTAAAAGGAGCGGATCATAACGATTTGCCTTATGTGGGAGGGCATCCCTATTTTCAAACCCTGGTTGATTTTATCCGAACGCAGGTTCCCGGCAAGTGGTAATCCCCGGGTGATCCCGGATGAGGTGGTAGGAATTCGTTGACCCGCACCGGATGACCGGCTACCATCCTTCTTGTTGCATCACATCATGAGGACCGGAGAGACGACCCAATCAGGGGATAGCCGATGACCCACGAAGGAGCAAGCCGTTCCGCGTCCGGTCTCCTGTATCAGATCAATGTCTCTCAAGGCGGGGTGCCTAAATTGCCCGTTGAACAAGCCCGGGTGACCTCATCGGGCTTAGAAGGGGATCGCCAGCGGAATCGGACGGTGCATGGCGGTCCCGAACGGGCCCTCTGTTTGTATGCCAAGGAAATCGTGGAGGCCTTACAGGGTGAGGGCCACAGCATTGTGCCCGGCGCGGCGGGAGAAAATTTGACCATCGCGGGACTGTCCTGGCAAGAAATCGTGCCGGGTGTCCGGTTGCGGATCGGCAAGGATGTTGTGATTGAAGTGACCGGCTATTGCGAACCCTGCCGACATAACGCCAGATGGTTTGTAAATGGCCAATATCGGCGAATGGATCAGGACAGGTATCCGGGCTGGAGTCGGGTGTACTCGAAGGTGCTTCTTGAAGGATGGATTTACCGGGGCGATCCCGTGGAAGTGGTCGGCCGGTCAACGTAAGGAGGAATTGTGATCGATCGTCGGTTGGAACCGGAAATTATGGACGACCCCGAGCAGGTGCGGGCGTATGCGGAAGCCGATTTTGAAGAGGAAAATCAGGGGTTTGTGGATCGCTTGCTGAACCTCCATGACGATCTGGATGGGGCGCATATCCTGGATTTGGGATGTGGCCCCGGTGATATTCCCTGCCGGCTGGTTCGGCAACACCCCAGCTGCCGGGTGACCGGTGTTGATGCATCCCCCCGGATGATCGAGTGGGCCAACCGGGTGAGGGAGCAGGAAGGTCTCCAAAATCGTCTGACGTTTGTCTGCCAACGGTTTCAGGATCTTTCCCTGGATTCCCCCGTCGATGTCGTCATTTCCAATAGTCTCGTTCATCATATTCCGAATCCCCTGCGGTTTTGGTACGCGGTGAAGACATTCATGAAACCCGGCGGGCCGGTCCTGGTCATGGACCTCCTTCGCCCCGAGTCCGAAGAAGATGCCCGTGCACTGGTTGAGCAATATGCGTCGAATGCCCCGGAACGGTTGCAAACCGATTTTTTCAACTCGTTATTGGCGGCTTTCACCGAGGATGAAGTGGCGTCCCAATTGGCGGAACTGAATCTCAGCCGCCTGATGGTGGATGTGCCGGATGATCGCCATTGGATCGTGTATGGGCGGGTGTATTAATCCCGTGGATGCTTGACGCTTTGGTTGTTCAGGTCTTAAAGTGTAAGCTCGGTTGGGGGATCGTCTAGGGGCAAGACATAAGATTTTGGATCTTAGAACCCAGGTTCGATTCCTGGTCCCCCAGCCACCGAAATCCCCAATACAATACTCTGCCGTTTCTTCCCCCTTTTTTCAAATTCAGAAAATTGGTTCACATTTATCCGCTGGGTTACATCCGGCGTGCGACTGATTTATACCAAACATTTTTCATGGGGTGTTAGGAAAAACAGAGCTGAGGTGTCTGGGGTTTTATTTACAATGGTGGGTTAGGGACCGGTAAGGAGATCGATGTAAGGGCGAAAGCGGAATGCTGAGGCTATTGGCAGGTGTTCTGCTGGTTTTATTGATTGTCGAGGGGGCAGGGGGGTATCCATATTGAAGTCTACATTCAATATGGATAGGAAAGGCCGATTTTATTAAAGGTATAACTAATGAAATGGAAAATTTAAGTATTAAACTCTAAGATAATTGGTTTATTTCTAAGGTAGGTACTTCCCATTTCTTCCGTAAGTGGTTCTTGTTTGAGCAGAGGGCCATGTGTTCTCAAAAGGCAATCCTATTTTCTGGCTTGGTTCAGACCACCTTCCTTCCTTGAATTCCGAATGCCTGGATGGGTTCTGATGCACCGATCCATCTATTTAGGTGAGGCTTTTCGGCCCTTCCTCCATACGCTATCCTGGGGCCATGCGTGAGACGATCACCTTGGAAACCAAGCAGCGTGAAGAGTTAATCGATATCACCGAAGCGGTTCGGTCGATCCTGCAACGCAGTGGTATCCGAGACGGGCTCCTTCATGTCTATGCCCAAGGGGCAACTGCGGCGATGATGATTCAGGAAAACTGGGATGACAGTGTTCAGCTTGATGTGATCAATCTGCTCCGTCAGCTTATACCTTCCGGAGTCTGGCTTCATGATGCACAGGATGGCAATGGAGATGCCCATCTGAAAGCCGGGTTGGTAGGACCATCGGAAACCATTCCAATCATTGACGGGCGGTTGGGGTTGTCACGCTGGCAGAACATTTTTTTCTGCGAATTCGACGGTCCCCGTCGTCAACGGCATGTGGTCTGCACCCTCATCCGCGATCCGGACGAAAGAGGCTGAACTTCGGAAGAAGGGGGCATGTTTCCTGATTCACGGTTTAGGGACGCCCTTTGTGCTTCGGTCCTTTCCTTTTATATTTCACTTGCTTAAGGTGTTTGGCGTTGTGCAGATATGGACGGTCGGTTGTCAGCTCCAATGAAACGGCTTCATGTGCATGTAGGGTGATAGAAGGGGGTAAGGAAGCACCCATTTGCCACTGGCTGCCGGCCAGAAAAAAGTACACTCCCCGGGCTGGGTCATAGTAAACGTTGACGGCGGGATAATACTGATAGGCAAATTTTTTTCGAAAACCGTGAGCGGGTGCATGAGGAGGAGGACCGGGCTTTCCGGAGATCACGGAATGAGGGGGCCTTCCGGGCTCTCCAACTCTGACACCAACGGAGGGGGAATTACTGCATCCACCTGCCAAAATGCCTACCATGGCTGCCGCCATGATCACATGAAATCCAATCTTTATCTGTTGCCCGCGATCCATCATGCATTCCCCCCGTGAAGTGAAAGCCAGGTTTTCAGACATTCTCGGCAGAATGCTGAAAACCTGAACAGGGGAAATGCCATGTCAAAGAACGAACCGCAACCTTGGAGATTGTTCCGGCAGAGTTCTCCCAATCTGCCGCTCAAATTTATCCAACAGGTTGAGGGGAACGGGTATCCGTGGGTTGTCGAGAAATGTCGCGTATAAACCCTGAGTAGCACGGGCATGTGCCGTTGGCCCAGGTACTCAGTGACAACTCAATGGGAAATTCCTTCCCATCCTTGCGCAGGCCGTGGAGCCGAAGGGTTTTTCCGATCATTTTTTTCTCTCCGTTTTGGGCCACGCGTTTCATCCCTTGAATGTGGGCTTCCCGATAGCGGGAGGGCATGAGAATGGTTAAAGGTTGGCCGAAGGCTTCGTCCACCGAATACCCGAACATGGTTTCTGCGGCATGGTTCCATCCGGTGATACGCCCCTGGCCATCCGCTAGGACGATGGCGTCGATGGCCGTTTGAAAAATGGCTTGGAACCGCAACTCACTGTCGATCAACGCCCGCTGGGTCCGTTTCATTTGTGTGACCAACCCGTGGGCTTTGATCCCTTGCCGAACGATAGTTTTGATTTCTGATCGGTTGATAGGCTTGTGCAGGTAGGCAAAGGCTCCCTGTTGGTCCAACGGGCCGGTGACCTGATCCAGGGTGGTTAATGCTGTGAGGATAATGATCGGTAATCCCGGAAACGTCTGGGAGATGGTTTCCAGCAAAAGCAGGCCGTCAATATCCGGCAGGCAAACATCCAGGAGAATGGTATCAATGGTATGTTGTTTCAATTGATCCAATGCCGCCTGACCGGATGAGGCGAGATGGATACGGTAGCCCTCTTTTTCAAGCAAGTCTTTAAGAGTCAGGAGAATATCATCGTCATCGTCCACAATGAGCACGGTTTCAGGGATATGTGAAGAGTGGTGTTCCATTGGATAACCCTCCACGAAAATGGTTGTACCACGTCGTCTTGAAGGGAGCGTTGCCGGCATCGGGAACCCTGTCCTTAGATAGGGGCGGAACTCAAAATTTGAAAGCATTCATATCCAGATCACGTCAGCAAATTTAAGACCATAAGGAATGAAGTCCGGAATGCTTTCCGGATACCGGTTCTCTAAATAATGTAGAATCAACAATTAAGCCAATCGAACCGGCAATAACTCAGCGCATTTGCGCAAGCGTTCCCTCTGATGTTCGTATCCAATAAGATACATTGCGGTATCCGTTCGGATACAAACTTCTGTCCCCTCCCCTTGCACCGAGACGGTATAGGGCCGTTGAGCCATTCCAAACGAGGTGTTGCGGGGATTTTTTTGTCGGTGAATGTTTGACGGGATGCGTGACCTATTCGTCTTTGATTGCTATGATGACCTCTTGACACGAAACGGGTTCTTGATTTCAACCTCCATGGGAGGGACGTGAAGTATGGGTAAGCCGAATGTGTGGTCCCGTGTCCTGATTGTGGATGATCATCCAGGTCAACTCGAAACTCTGCTGAAGATGATGGCGGGGGGGGGCTGTGAAGTGTTGGGGTATTCCACCCCCACTGAGGCGCAATCCCAAATTGAACACGGCTCGTGTGGAATCGCCGTCCTGAATCTCCAAATGCCTGGTCAAACGGCCCATCAGCTTGTTGAACAATTACGGCATCAAAACCCGGCCGTGAAAATTATTCTGAATAAGACGTTCTCCAGGCCGGATTGGCCTGCGGAAACGGCCGATTCGCCGGATCTGATCTATGTGGGCCCGGAGGTGACTCCTGACCAGCTCCTGGCACATATTCGTCAAGCGTTTCAAGATTCCATGATTCAATATGCCGAATCTCTGGAAGCCGTCGTTCATGAAAAGGCCGTGGAACTCCAGGAAGAGCGGGAACAATTCCGATTGTTTGCCCAACATCTCCAGGAAGTGCTGTGGATCATGACTTCAGACGGGGCACGGCTGGTATATGTCAGTCCTGCGTATGAAGCACTTTGGGGTCGCACCTGTGACAGTCTCAGACAGGATCCGGCCAGTCTCTGGCAGGCCATTCATCCCCTGGACCGTCCACGTGTTCAGCCCGCATTTGGTGTCCTGAAATCGGAAGAATTGAAGGATGAATGTCGAGTGATTCGACCTGACGGGTCGGTGCGTTGGGTCCGGATGCGAATCTTTCCCATCCAGGGTCGTCAGCCTGAGATCGTACGCATGGCCGGTACGGCGGAGGACATCACCGAGCATAAACGGGTGGAAGAGGCTTTAACCAAAAGTGAACGGCATTTTCGCCAATCAAGCCGGATGGAAGCCATCGGGACGTTGGCGGGAGGTATTGCGCATGATTTCAACAATATTTTAACCGCGATTCTGGGTTATACGGAATTGGCACTGGCCACCGTTCCTAAAGACAGCCGGACGCAACGCAACCTGCAAGAGGTCTTAACGGCGGGGCATCGCGCCAAACATTTGGTGCAACAGATTCTGACGTTCAGCCGGCAATCCGGCCCGGGGAAAAAGTCTCTTCCCCTACATACGATTGTCCGCGAAGCGCTGAAACTTCTCCGGGCGACCATTCCCTCCACGATTACGATTCAGCAAACCATAGCCACCGACGCCATTATCCTGGCTGAACCGACCCAAATTCACCAGATGCTCATCAATTTGTGCACGAATGCGGAATATGCCATGCGTGAGGAAGGCGGGGTCCTGCAACTGATCCTGGAAGATGTAGAGGTTACTGAAGCCCTGGCTCAGACCCTGACCGGGCTTCCGGTAGGTCCATATGTGCGATTGACGGTCCGGGACACCGGAACGGGCATGAGTCCCGAAATTTTGGAGCGGATGTTTGATCCATTTTTTACGACTAAACCGATAGGCGAGGGGTCTGGAATGGGGTTAGCGGTCGTCCATGGCATCGTTACCGCTCATGGAGGGACAATTTGCGTGGATAGTCGATTGGGCCACGGCACGAAGGTGGAGGTGTATTTACCGCGGGCCCAAGCTCCGGCATGGGACCATCTTATGGACCAGGGGCCGATTCCGGTGGGGCGTGAAACCATTCTCTTTGTCGATGATGAGGAGACCATTGTGCGGCTGGGGCAGGAACTCTTGACCTCGCTGGGTTATACCGTCGAAGTGGAAACCCGTTCACCTGAAGCGTTGGCCAAATTTAAACAGGATCCGCACCGGTTTGATCTGGTCATTACGGATCAGACCATGCCTTCCATGACCGGCGAGGCCTTATCACGTGAATTGTTACGCATTCGACCGGACCTGCCGATCATTTTATGTACGGGATTCAGTCATATCATGTCGGCTGAAAAGGCTAAAGCCTTGGGTATTAAGGCATATTTGATGAAACCATTGGCTATACGTGACTTGGCCCCGATTGTTCGACATGTCTTGGATAAAGCCCCTTCCCCCTTGGCAGAGACCTGAGAAAATGGGAGGGGAAATCCATGTTACCCGGGCGCACCGTACCAGGGAGCGTCTTTTCAAAAGATTCTCAATCCACCAACATGGCTGACAGTTAAGGGATGATATCTAATCAGAGGAAGGGGACGGGTATGGCACAGACCGGCATTGATCAATAGATACGGCGACAGACAGCTGGATTCATGTGAAAAGTCCAGGGAAGGAATAGGGGGCCAAAGTTGATCGCACGGTTCCTGGAGAATTCGTTCTGAATCCAAAACGGATTCCGGAGTGACCGGGGCGCTGAAGGAGTTGACGCGATGGCGACTATTCTCATCATCGATGATGATAAGCAGGTGCGTGACCTGTTGAGGCAGGTCCTTGAAGAGGAAGGGTATACGGTCATCACGTCTCATAACGGAGAAGACGGGATTGCCCGATATCGGAGCCAACCGGCGGATTTGATTGTATTGGATATTCTCATGCCGGATAAAGAGGGGTTGGAAACGATTCTGGATTTACGACGAGAATTTCCCCAGGTCAAAATTATTGCCATGTCGGGGGGGAGTGAACGGGCCAAACTCAACTTATTGGATTTGGCTCAGCGATTAGGGGCACAATGTACCCTTCACAAGCCCTTTCAAATCAACGCCTTCACTGAAATGGTCCGGACCGTGCTGAAGGAGTGATGCCCGCTCCCCTGTGTTGGGGGTAAACGGTGACGCTTATGTTGTATTTCCGAACGCAACCCGACCCGGTGTTTATAGTGTTGCTGGACCAAGCCTTACGCTGGGAATTGGACACCATCCGAAAAATTTCGGCATCCGATGATCTTGATGCCTGGCTGATTGAATATCCTGCACTTGAACGATGGTTTTCTCCTTATAGTGCGGTGGTGACCTTGGAGGAGCTGGTGTTGGCCAACGGCCAGACGACCATCTACCGGCCCACTGAATATCATTGGCTGGTCCTGTTTGAATGCCTGCGCAATTTTTGTTTATGGCACAATGACCGGCTTCTCGAGTCCCGGCACGCCTATCGGGTGATGAGCGGCTATCGATTCGGCCGCCTGGAGTTTGAGACGATTTTTGATCGGTATTTCTGGGATCAGAGTTTTCTGGCCTTTCCCGATCTGGGTTTGGACCATGAGTGTGCAAGCGTCTATGATGAATTCATGGGGGAAGGGGGATGCGATTTGGCCAGCGGATTGCGTCCCCATCCGTCCAAGTTACGATTTACGGTGGTTCAGGATGTGGCCTGGCATGTTCCGGAGCCTCAAGAAAGCGGGCAGTGGCGATTGCCGTAAGGGGAAATCGGACCCCACAAGGATTCCCGGAAGCCGGCCGGGGGCATGGTGGCCGTATGGGCATAGATGATCCGAAGTAAGGGAAGGCACGAATGAAACGATTTGGAATGTGGCTGTGGATTATCGGGTTGGCGGTTTGTCTGTCGGGCGTGGAAGGCCTGCGGACCCAGGCCGGTGCTAACGAGGGCCATGGTGCTCCATCAAACCGTCATATCCTGTGGAAAGTCGAATCAGAGACTAATACCGTCTATCTCCTTGGATCTATCCATGTGATGCAGGAGCACCACTATCCCTTGCCTCCCCTTATTTATAATCTTTTCAATCAATGCCGGACCATCATGTTTGAGGTGGATCTGGATGAATTGTCGTCTCCGATGTCTGAGCTTCGACTGCTGACCAAAGGGTTTTATGTGTCTGAGGAAACGTTGAAGACGGTCTTGTCCCCCGAACGGTACCAGACGGCCAAACGCCTTTTGGCCGAACAGGGGTACGACATCGAGACGTTTCATCGCATGAAGCCGTGGATGGTCGCAACCGCGGTCACGGGCCTCCAATTGCAGAAGCTGGGATTTGACAGCCAATACGGGGTCGATCGGCATATCTTTGACAAGGCGCGGGAAGCCGATGTGGAAGTGGTCGGTTTGGAAAGCGTGGAATTTCAACTGGGTCTGTTTGAAAATCTTCCCTTGTCCGTTCAGGAGATGTTTCTCCTCCAATCCTTGGAAGAGCTGAAGGATATTGAGACCCGGATCACGGACATTATCCGTGCGTGGGAGGAGGGGGATGTGAAGGTCTTGGAAACTCATCTTGAAGGTATGCGGGACTATCCGGAGTTGTATCATGCATTGGTGGTCAGCCGGAATACGAATTGGCTGCCCAAAATCGAAGAGCGGCTTCAGCAAAAGGGACCGGCCTTCATTGTGGTGGGTACCCTGCATCTTTTGGGTGAGGAAGGTATCCTGGCCGGTCTGAGAAAAAAAGGCTACCGGGTCGAACAGATGTGAACAGGAAAAGGATTTTAAGTCCTGTGGCCAGAAGATCGGGCGCGCTTCCCGAAAACCGGTTTTTCCCCTGGAAAAAGGGTTGACCCTCCTCCCAGGGGATGTGGTCCGGTGATCCGAACAGGAGGGTTAGGGCTTAATATATACATACCCTTGTTTTTGCAAGTCGGCAATTCGTTTCACCGCGACGGGGTGTTCTGTCGGTTTGAAGCCTGCCACGAGTTTTTCCAAAGTTGTTCCAAAGAGTTTCATGGAAACCTGGCACATTTCGGCCTCAGCCCCTCTATCGATGATCACTTTCAATTTATCTTTCAGTTCCGCATCAACCGTCTCGGCTTCAAATAATTGCAAAGCCGGTCCATGAACGACTAGGACAATATCGATCGTGTCCGGTCCGCCCTCGGCTTCAATATGCTTATTGATCAATTCCATGGCATATTTTGCGACATCCGGATCCTTTTCATCGAGGTGGTAAACCACCTTCATTTTGTCCGTATCCGCCCACGTCAGCGCCGGAAAGATCACCCAGAGCAAACCTGGGCCCAGCAGCCCTAACATCATGGCTCCTAACGAAACGCGGCGAATGATCTGATTGAGCATACAAACACCTCCTGAAAAAGGTTGCTTCACCAGCATGGCCTCTACTGAAAGAGGATGGTTGGATTATACTCCTGATGGATAAAGAAACGCAGGATAGGTTCGGGGAAGGAAAATTCGAACCTAGAAAGACGGCATTCATTCATCACATCTTCCGTCCAAGAAAGTCGGAGGGAAAGGAGAAACTATGATTACCGCTATTGGAGATGTGTTACGCCGGTGTTATGAGCGGGGATGGATCACCAGTCGGGATGGTAATTGCAGCCTCCGGCGGGCTCGAAGTATCTATCTGTATGTCACCCCGTCCGGATGGCGTAAAACCATTATTCATCCCGAGCATATGGTAAAAATCAAGTTTGCGGAGGGGCGATTGCAGGTGCCACCCGGAACTAATCCTTCAGGGGAACTGCACATGCATTATTTATTGACACGTGGGATGAACCGGACACGGGCTGTGGTCCATGTGCATCCCACCCATGTGGTGGCTGCGATTTATCGAGGATTCGATCTCCAAACCATTTGCAAGGATTTTCCGGAAATCTACCGGTATACCCGTATCGGACCGACCGTCCCTGCTCTCCCTGCGATCAGCAAAGAGTTGGGGGAAGCCACAGCTCAGGCCCTGGGAGTGACGGAGAGCCATCCGGCGGGAAACTACGATATCGTCGGCCAAGCCAATCACGGGGTCTGTTCCATGGCCTCCGATCCCTGGTCGGCCTACGAGCACATCGAGCGGCTGGATCATATCTGTGAAATTGTCCTGAAAAGCGGCGTGTCGCCGTAACACGGCCATAACAGGATGGTCAAATAGTGATCAGCTTTGCTCCGGCTTGGCTGAGGCACTCCACGGACAAACACTTAAATTGATCCTACCGTTGCTGCGTCCGGCTGGGTTCAAAGGAGTGCTCCGGCCAATGTTTGCATGGCTCCGGGCCTTCGTGATGGGTTGGTTCTGCCCCCTGCCCGTTTTATCCTTCATATTCCCTTGCCCAAATCAAATGAAGGTTTTATGATTTTTATCGGCTGACCTGATCGTGTTTTTCCATGACCACAATAGAGAAGAGAAAGGAAGCTGCATGGCCAAGAAACAACCCATTCGTAAGGCGTCTACTCAATCTTCAACGAAGAAGGTCTCAACGAAAAATGTGGTGACCAGGAAATCGAAGGCCTTGAAATCCCCATCCGCTTCTTCTGTCAAACGTCCAGGGTCCGCAAAGAAGAAAGGGAAGACCGATAAAGCTCCTTCGCAGCCAAAAGTGAAAAGCACGACTGCCTTGAAAAAAACGGTTGGGTCTGCAAAGAAAACGGTTTCTTCCAAACCTTCTACCCGACAATCTGTTGCTACCAAGAAAAAGGGCCAGGGTCCTCAGGCAAAGAAGGAGATGGTGAAAAGGAAATCTGTGCCCGGAAAGCCTTCCGATCGAACAGCTGTCTCCCCTCCCGGTTCACCGGAGGCGAAGGCGGGCACAGCTTCCCTCACCTCCATCGAACGTTACAACCTGGGTGGATTGTTTGCCTGTGCGATCGAACGCGCTTCGGATCCCGGCTCTAACCGGCTTTGGGCCGTCCTTCGGCATTTAGGGCTGTCTTCACAGGAACAGGAGAACCTTTTACGTCAGACGGAAGGGTTTATGATCCCAAAATTATTTGCTGAAGGTGTGGCAGAGCAGAAGGTCAATCAAAGCCTGCAGGACTTCATGGCCTTTGCCATGGCCGAAGAAAACTATGAGAAGTATTGGCGTGATGAGATTCGGCAGGTCGGCAGGTGGTTGGGGTTGTTCCCCGAACAGGTCGACCGGGTTGAACAACAGCTTTTGGCGAAACGGTGAGGCTCGTGGGTGCTACCCCAGATCCCGCCGGCCTTCGATGGATTTCAGGAGGGTTACTTCATCGGCATATTCGATGTCCATACCGACCGGAATTCCGTAGGCAATCCTCGAAACTTTCACCCCCATAGGTTTGAGCCGTTTGGTGAGATAAATGGCCGTGGCTTCTCCTTCGATGGTGGGGTTGGTGGCCACGATCACCTCCTTGATCTCACCCTGTTGAACGCGGGCTTCCAAGTCGTGCGTGCGAATATCGGCGGGACCGACGCCCTCCAATGGGGAAAGCGCTCCATATAAAACGTGGTACAGGCCGCGAAAGGCCCGGCTTTGTTCGATGGCGTGCAAGGTGCTGGGTTCTTCCACGACGAGAATGGTGGTGGTATCCCGTCTAGGATTCAGGCAGATCTCGCAAAGCGGGCCTTCGGCGATATTGCGGCATTGTGTGCAGAAAGACACCTTTTCCTTGACTTCCCGTATGGCATCGGACAGTCGTAAGGCTTCTTCGGTGTCGGTTTTCATGATGTGAAAGGCAAGCCGTTGCGCCGTTTTTTGCCCGATGCCGGGGAGCCGTACCAACTCACGACTCAGGCGGGCCAGTAAACCTTGCGATTGGCCGTTGGCGGTAGACTTTTTGGGTAAAGGCTGTTCGGACACGGATCGAGATCCTCCCTGGCGGTAAAGGGATTAGAACATGCCGGATAAGCCGGGAATACCTAATCCGCCGGTCAGGGCCTTCATTTCTTCCGCCATCAGTTCTTTGGCCTTTCGCAGGGCTTCATTGCTGGCTGCTACCAGCAAATCCTGCAACATCTCTTGATCGCCGGACTTCATGACCTCGGGGTCGATGGTGACTTTGGTGATTTGCATCGCCCCGTTGGCTTGAACGGTCACCATGCCGCCCCCCGCCGAGGCTTCCACGACTTTGTTCGCCGCCTCTTCTTGAATTTTTCCCATCTTTTCCTGCATGGCCTGGGCCTGCTTAAGAATATTGCCCATATTGGCAAAAGGGTTTTTGGACATGAGTGCCCCTCCTTATGTTTGATTCTGAATTCGTTGAACCGATACCACTTCTCCTCCGAACAGTTCTCGTGCCTGCTTGATCAGGGGGTGGGCTTTCACGTTTTCCATCAGGTCGTGGTCATCTTCCAGTTTTTTTTTTGCTCGAATCTCGGCCAGTGACGGCGGATGATCCTCGCCCTCCTTGAATTCAATGACTTGAATCTGAAGGGGGTGTCCCGTGAGTGATTGACAAATTTGGGCGATAAGGGCGCGTGTCTCGGCTTTCTCGATCCGCCACCGGGCGATGGACTCTTTTTTGGGATAGCCCAGGACGACCTTTTCCCCTGTCAGTTCCACTAGGCTTCCCTTTTCCAAAAAGCTCCCGACGTTGGGGTGATCGTTGACCATTCGTTCCACGACGTTTTCCCAATCCAATGGGATCGCCAATGGAACCGAAGGGGGTTGGTCCGATGACATGCCGGAGAGGGATGATCCGTCCGATGTGTTGGCGCCGTTTCCGTTTGGCGCGGCGGCTTTGGGAGGACCCGGCGGCCTGGTCGGTTCCGTGGTTCCGGGGCGGGTGGTTTTTACCGGAGGGGGCACCGTTTTCTTTATGGCTGTTGAATGCCCGTCACGCCCTTCCTGCGGACCCGAATGAGAGGTGCCGGCCCGATTGGCCGATTGGGGCCTGTTCGAAGAGGGGGTGGTCGGCATGGGTTCACTTTTCATGGCGGGTTGAGGGGCGCCGGCTTTGATCATGGGCTGAACCGCCCCCGTTTGCTGGGAACCTTCGGGATCCAACAAGGCGGCCTTGACGACTGCCGCTTCCAGCACGAATCGGGGATGGGTGCTGCCCCGAAGGCTGTCTTCCGTCCTGGACAGGATGCCGAAGATGGCCTGGATATACGGTTCGCTCAACCGGTGCGCTTGGGCAATGGTTTGATCAACTTCTTCATCTCCTAATTCCAGGAGGTTTTGGATTTGCATGCGTGACGGTACCACCCGCGCAACGAGAAGGTTGCGACACCGTTCGACGATTTCACGGCAGTAAACCCGAACGTCGAAACCCTGATCCAGTAATTGGCCGACCAGGGAAATGGCCCGGGAGGCTTCGTGGGCAAGGATGGCATCAAGCATTTCGCGAACGAGTTCGTCGGGAACCGATCCGATCAGGATTTCCAGGTCTTCATGTTTGATCGTGTCGCCGCCGAAGGAAACGGCTTGATCCAAAAGGCTTAAGGCATCACGCATACTCCCATCGCTGGCCCTGGCCAGGGCGCCCAGACTCCGGTCGGTTATCGATACTCCGGTTTGGTCGGCCACATGCCGCAATTGTTGGATGATTTCCAAACGGGAAATTCGACGGAAGGTAAAGTGCTGGCAGCGAGAAAGAATGGTGGCCGGAATTTTATGGACCTCGGTTGTGGCGAAAATAAAGACAGAGTGGCTGGGCGGTTCTTCCAATGTTTTAAGCAGGGCATTGAAAGCGGAATTGGAGAGCATGTGGACTTCGTCGATAATGTAGACCCGGTATGAACCGTGAAAAGGGGAAAATTTGACGTTTTCCCGTAACTCCCGGACATCATCGACCCCGGTATTGGACGCCCCGTCGATTTCGATGACATCTACGGAGTTCCCCCGTGTAATTTCCACGCAACTTGGGCAGCTCCCACATGGCTGACGGGTAGGCCCCCGTTCGCAATTCAGGGATTTGGCCAGAATGCGAGCCACCGTGGTTTTGCCGACTCCGCGCATGCCGGAAAAAACATAGGCATGGGCGATCCTTCGGCGTTCAATGGCATTTTGAAGAGTTTGGACCACATGGGGCTGGCCCAAGACTTCGTCAAAGGAAGCCGGCCGATATTTCCTGGCTGAAACCTGAAATTCCATGATCAAAAATCCAGCAGGTTGTTTGAAAATCCCATGACGGTGGCAGGGAGGCAGACCTGATTGGTGAACAAAAAAACGAAGAATTGAGGAGTCTCAGGGAGAATGGATGAAGACCGTGTCTTTGGCCATCTCCTAGCGCTGCGCTCCTCACTTTCTTCCTGATTATTAGTCGGGGCCAGGTGATCCTGCGGCACACAGACTAGCCCGCGTACCGTTGCTTCCTTCCGGACCTGGCGGGGTTTACAGGATTCTGTTGCACAGGGCCCGGCCCCTAATCGAAGTTCCCTGGTTGTCTATTCAAAGCCGGTCGAACCCCACCTGTGTATCTTCCCCAAAACCCAGGCCCCAGTGCAAGAAACGGTGGCGGAGAGGGTGGGATTCGAACCCACGGTACCGTTGCCGGCACACGTGATTTCCAGTCACGCCGATTCGGCCACTCTCGCACCTCTCCGCAGGGTTGGTTTTGGGAAGCTGAAGGTTCTGCCTTGTTGAATACCCTCTTTCGAGGAAAGGTGCACATCTTACCATGGGGTATGGGAGGCGACAAGCAAGATTACCTTTTGCGTTCTTTTCCTTTTTTCCTAACCCCCCTTTTGGTCTTTGGTTATTGAGATTGCCTGGTTTGAAATATCCGCATTCGATGGGAGGATTTCGTGAGATTGGCAAATAAATGCCCTCGAAAGAGCAGCATGAACGTTGTAAGTACCGGGGTCAGGATGAGAACAATGAGAAAGTTTGCGCTGGAGGTAATGCCCAGGACAGAGAGCCATTGACTGATGATGGAAAACGGCAGAGTCAGTAAATACCAGAAGTCCAGGCCTCCGCGTCTTCCCGCCTGACTGGAAATTTGAAAAAATACCGTAAGGCCGAATGGAGCCAGGGCCACGGCCAACGGCAGAAACCATTCAATCCAATTTTCCACGACGAAATCGTAGCTGTCCTTGACCACCTCGAATGCCGACCCTGTGCGTTTCTGATAGATCACTTCAGGGACGGGATTAAGGATGATAAAGATAAAAAAGAAGATGGCGGTGGTAATCAGGCTCTGGTAGGGATTAGTCTGAAGCCCCATTTCCAAAAACATTAAGGGGAACCAGACCATAAAGCCCACAGAAATGACATCCCAGAAATATTGCCCGAAACTGGAGGGAATGTCCTTCCAGGTGAGGCGGCGAGCTCCCAATACCGCCTGTTCGGTCAAATAGAGTGTGGAACCGATGATCAGGGCATTGACGGCGCCCAGGATGAATCCGCCCAACATACCCAAGGGGGCAATCACCGAGCCGACCACCATCAGCCCAAGGGCGAAGCCCATGATCAAGGGGATTAGAATCCAGCTTCGTTGAAAAGAATGGATGGAGGAGAGGAGCGTTTGGTGGTATAAGCGAAGTGTGGCCTGAAAGAAACCCTGCATGAGGCGTGGAAATGCCCCGTCGAGCTACTGTTGGCCCGGTGGCTGGGATTGTAAATTAATAATCTCTTGTTGGCGCTGGTCCCGGACGGCCCGAATTTTTCGCAGTCGGCTTGGGCGGTTCAGCGTCCATGGCTTTAATTTCTCAGGGAAAGAGGGAGCAGGCGGTTGGGCAGATCCTGAGGGACCATTTTGGAATTCGTAGCCGCGGTAAGCATCCCGCTTTTCCAGGAATTTCTGGTAAATATCGCGGTAAAGTTGTTTAAGCGCCATGATGTTCTACCTTACCCAACTCTTTCTACGGTAGCAAGTGGGTTTCGGGGTTAGGCTCCACCGGTGTGTCAGTCCCCCGGCTGATGATCTGCTCTCAACCAAAAGAAAAGGAACATTCCTCCGAGGGTTCCTGGGAGCAGGAACGCAAGTCAGGTGTGGCCATGTGACCTGGAAAGGTCAACGGGATCATGGCTTGCCGGCCCTTTGTTTCCGCTGTAGCCATGCGAGGGAAGGCTTTGATAGGGTAAAGTCCTCCGGACAGAAGAAAAATCACGATCAAGGGATGGCCTGTACCGAAAAGACCTTTTATAATAAATAAGTTTGAGGCGGGCCTTCACGAATTTCGGACGGTTACATGCGAGAGTGGCGGAACTGGCAGACGCGCGAGACTTAGGATCTCGTGGGTAACCGTGGGGGTTCAAGTCCCCCCTCTCGCACCATTATTTTTCATCGTTTATTGGCTTACGTGATGAGGATGATCGACGTATGAAACTGGAAATGACAGAGCTGGGGCCGGTCAAGCGGGCCTTGAAAATTGAAGTTCCCGAGGAAGCGGTTAAAAGTGAGTTCCAAAAGGTCTACGCGCAGTTGAAAAAACAGGTCCGCATACCGGGATTTCGGCCGGGGAAAGCGCCGGTGGAGTTGTTGGAAAAGCGGTATTCCCAAATGGTGGAGCAGGATGTGGTTCAACGACTGGTGCCGGACTATTACCAGCGAGCGGTCAAAGAGGCAGGAGTCAGCCCGGTGACCGTGGACATTCCCCCTCTGGAACGGATGAAGGTCAAGCCCAATACGGCCTTTACCTTTACCGCCACGGTGGAAATTAAGCCGACTATTCAACTTGGTGATTATCGCCCGCCGAATCCGATTTCGCTGAAGAAGGATTCAAGGACTGTTACGCCCGATCAAATCGACAAAACCCTTCAATCCCTGAGGGAGGAGCACGCTCAACTGGATGCTGCGCCGGAGGGCACTCCGCTTGCTGAGGGGTTGCACGCGGTGCTGTCCATTGAAGGGTTCGTGGATGGGCAGCCGGTGGAAGGGGCCCAGAAAAAAGGCCATCTCCATGCGGTCGGGTCAAAAACGCCCATATTCGGCGTGGACGTGGATGAGCACCTGATCGGGAGAAAGGCCGGCGAGTCGGTTGATGTGTCTCAGGCCTATCCGGCTAATCACCCCGATACCGGATTGGCCGGCAAGACACTGGTATTAACCCTGACCGTTGAGGCTATAAAAGAGCGAAAATTGCCTGAATTGGATGATGAATTCGCCAAGGATTGCGGGGAGTATGAGACGTTGGATCAATTGAAGCAAACAATACAGAATCAGCTTGAGGACCTGTTAAAACAGGATATTGAGGAAGGGTATAAGGATCAGGTGATCGAGCGGCTTCTGCAAATGCATCATTTTGATATTCCGGAAGTGCTGATCGATCGGGAATTGCAGACTATGGTTCGCCAAAAGCTGCTCAGGGAGCATCGCCAGGGACACCATCCGGATGATTTGGAAGAACCGGTCCGGTTGCAGGAGGAAGCCAAACGTCTCCAGCAGGAGCTTTATCCTGACGCCAAGAAGCGGGTGAAGTTGAGTCTGATTTTGGAAGCGGTGGCCCAGAAGGAGCAGATTGAGGTCAGTCCCGAGGAGGTGGAAGCCGAAATTCAGAAATTAGCCCATTCTTTGAAAATGCCCGAGTCGGAAATTCGACGAATGATCGATGCCGGGGGGGCAGGAGCTCAGGAAGAGTTTCGGGAACGCATGAAAGCGGAGAAGTCTCTGCAGTTTGTCTATCAGAACGCGGTGATCCAAGGATGATGCCGGTGGGATCACCTGGCTCTCGGTCCAAAGGTTTCCAGCCGGAGAAACCGATACATAACCCTAAAAAGACATAGAACAAGAGGAGGTTTCAAGGAATGCTCATTCCGATGGTCATCGAACAAACCAATCGCGGTGAACGGGCTTACGATATTTATTCCCGTTTGTTAAAAGACCGCATCATCTTTTTAGGGGCTCCGATAGATGATGTTTTTGCCAACGTCATCATTGCGCAACTCCTGTTTCTGGAGGCGGAGGATCCGGAGAAGGATATTCATCTGTATGTGAACTCCCCCGGCGGAAGCGTTACGGCAGGGTTGGGTATTTATGATACGATGCAATATGTGAAATGTCCCATCACCACGATTTGTCTGGGGCAGGCGGCCAGTATGGGGGCCTTGTTGTTGACGGCGGGAACGAAGGGTAAGCGGTTTGCCTTGCCCAATGCACGGGTGATGATCCATCAGCCGATGGGGGGGTTTCAAGGCCAGGCTACGGAAATCGATATCCACGCCCGTGAAATTCTGAAGATTCGTGAGCGGTTGAATCAGATTATGGCCTATCATACCGGTCAGCCCTTGGAAAGAATTTCCCAGGATACGGAACGGGATTACTTCATGTCAGGTGAAGAAGCCAAAACCTATGGGCTGATCGATGAGGTGATCCTCCGAAGTCAGGAAAAAGCCCAGACCAGCGGGGGAAAAGGGACAGCAAAAGACAAAAACTAGGAAGGGAAAGGGTTTTCCCATGGCACGACAAGCCAAGTCTGACGCCAATTTACGATGTTCGTTTTGCGGAAAAAACCGCGATCAAGTCAGAAAATTGATTGCCGGTCCCACGGTGTATATTTGCGACGAATGCGTGGGACTCTGTAATGAAATTATTTCGGAGGACTGGCAGGAAGCACGGGAGGAAATATCCTCCAAACTGTGCAAGCCCGTCGACATTCATCAGCACCTCAATCAGTACATCGTCGGCCAGGATCGGGCGAAAAAAGTCCTCTCGGTGGCCGTTTATAATCACTACAAGCGTATCGCCGCCAATGAAACGGAGGATATTGAGCTTCAAAAGGGTAATATTCTTCTGATCGGGCCGACGGGAACCGGCAAAACACTGTTTGCACAGACTCTGGCCCAATATCTGGACGTACCCTTTACCATTGCAGATGCCACCACGCTGACGGAAGCCGGCTATGTGGGCGAGGATGTTGAGAATATTATTCTCAAACTCCTTCAGGCGGCGGATTATGAAGTCGAACGGGCGGAGCGGGGGATTGTCTATATCGATGAGATCGACAAAATAACCCGCAAATCCGACAGCCCTTCCATTACCCGTGATGTGTCGGGGGAAGGCGTACAACAGGCACTCTTGAAGCTGATTGAAGGTACGGTAGCCAATGTTCCTCCTCAAGGGGGAAGAAAACATCCTCATCAGGAATTTATCCAGGTCAACACCACGAATATTTTGTTTGTGTGTGGAGGGGCCTTTGTGGGGTTGGATTCAATCATCGAGCGTCGGTTAAATCAAAAGCGTCTCGGCTTCGGGGCCGATATCCGGGGAAAAGGCGCACGTCAAATCGGCGATCTCTTTTCGAAGGTGGAACCTGAAGATCTTTTACAATACGGGCTCATTCCCGAATTCATCGGGCGGTTGCCGGTTCTGGCTACGCTTGATGAACTCAGTGAATCAGCTTTGGTGCGAATTTTGACAGAGCCGAAAAACGCTCTGGTGAAGCAATATCAAAAGTTGTTGGCGTTTGATAAGGTCAAGCTCAAATTTACGGATGGGGCTTTGGTGGCGATTGCTCAAAAAGCGTATAAACAGAAGACCGGAGCCAGGGGCTTGCGAGCCATTTTGGAATCCATGATGCTGGATGTCATGTATGACATTCCCTCACAGGCCGAGGTCAAAGAGGTCCTGGTGACGGAAGAGGTCATCCAGGGCAAAGGGGAGCCCATTAAGGTCTTTGACCAACAAAAGGGTGTGAAGCCTGCGGTCGGAACCTGATCTCCCGATAGCCAGTCGGTGTGAGGCCTACCTTAGCTGGCTTCCTGATAGCCGCAATCTTCCTTCTGGCACATGATGGTTTTGCCTGCCTGCTTTCGGACTTTTTCAATCAGAAACGGAGAGTGGCATTGGGGGCACGGTTTGTTGATCGGTCTGTCCCAGAGGGCAAATTTGCAATTGGGATATCGGCTGCAGGAATAGAAGGTCCGACCTTTTTTGGTCCGTTTTTGGACGAGATCGCCTCCGCATTCCTCTACGGGACACTTGACCCCTAATTTAAGCGGTTTGGTGGTTTTGCAGTCAGGATACTGGGAGCAGGCCAGAAAACTCCCGAACCGACCCCGTTTTACGACCATAGGGCTTCCGCATTTGTCGCACGTTTCGTCAGAAATTTCGAGCTTTTCCTCGACAATATGAATCGTGCCGGATTCGTCCTTGGTGAATTCCTTGGTGTTTTTGCAGTCAGGATAGCCAGGACAGGCAAGGAAGTGGCCATGCCGTCCCCACTTAATGACCATGGGCTGCCCACATTTATCACAGGGAATATCCGTGGGTTCTTCCTTCCCCTTCAGGTCCTCCATGTTGGTTTCTGCGGATTCCAGATCCTTCATGAAGGGCTGATAAAATTCCTTGACCGTGGTGACCCAGTCCTTTTCTCCATCTTCGATTCCATCCAGTTCGCTTTCCATTTTGGCGGTAAATTCCACGTCGAAGACATCCGGAAAGTGTCCGATCAACCGATCATTGACCATGCGCCCTAATTCCGTTGGTCGGAAACGATTGTCCTCCTTTTCCACGTAATGGCGGTCTTGAATCGTAGAAATAATGGTGGCATAAGTTGACGGCCTTCCGATCCCTTTTTCCTCCATGGCGCGAATCAGGGAGGCTTCATTATATCGAGGCGGAGGTTGGGTGAAATGCTGTTTCGACTGGATACCCGCTTCCGGTCCTTCAACAAGGGTTAAGGATTCATCGACGGTGAGGATCGGGAGGCTAGCATTTATGTCTGGTGCCCCTTCCTCCCCCGTTCCCCCGTTCTCATGAGCCGGCTCCACTTCTTCGCGGTAGATGCGCCGGAAGCCGTCAAATTTTTCCACCGTTCCGCTGGCCCGGAACGTATAGTTGCCGGCCTTGATATCGACTTGTGTGATTAAATCCACGCCAGCCGTCATCTGTGAAGCGACAAAACGGTTCCAGATCAATTTGTACAGTTTATACAGGTCCGGCTCAAGGTAAGGACGAAGAGTTTCGGGGTCCCGATGCACCGAGGTGGGACGGATCGCCTCGTGCGCTTCCTGTGCAGATTTTTGGGTTTTATACACGTTCGGTTGAGTGGGAAGATACGACTCGCCGAATGACTCTTGAATATACCCGCGAAGGTCCTGGAGCGCCTCAGGGGCGATTCGCGGCGAGTCCGTCCGCATGTAGGTAATCAATCCGACCTGTCCTTCCTTGCCGATCTCGATTCCTTCGTACAGCCGTTGCGCCAGCATCATAGTCTTTTTGGCGGCAAAGCGAAGCTTACGTACGCTGTCCTGTTGAAGCCGGCTGGTGACGAACGGGGGAAGGGGATTACGCCGTTTTTCCTTTTGTTCAACATTAGAGACCGAAAACGTCGCCCCCTCCAGGTCCTGGACGATTTGCGTGGCCTGCGATTCGGTTTGGATTACCGCCCGTTCGTCTTGGACTTCGATGAGTTTGGCGGTAAATGTGGGGGGATGTTCACCGGCGAGGGTGGCGGTAATAGTCCAGTATTCTACGGGGCGAAAGGCCTCCCGCTCATTTTCCCGCTCGCAAATGACCCGTACGGCTACCGATTGCACCCGGCCGGCGCTGAGGCCGCGACGGATTTTTTTCCACAGAAGGGGGCTCAGCAGGTAACCCACCAGCCGGTCGAGAACTCGTCTCGCCTGCTGAGCATTGACTTTTTTCATGTCGATAGTGCCGGGGGATTTGATCGCCCGTTTCACCGCTGCCTCGGTAATTTCGTTCAAGAGGATGCGGTGGACCCGGTTGCCGTCCCCGTTTAATTCTTCCGCAATATGCCAGGCGATGGCTTCTCCTTCACGGTCGGGGTCGGGGGCCAGATAAATTTCCTTTGCTTTTTTGGCGCTGGATTTGATTTCCTTCAGGATTTTACTTTTGCCCCGGATGACGACGTAATGGGGTTCAAAGTCGTGGTCCAGGTCAATGCCGAGTTTGCTTTTGGGCAAATCCTTTAAATGACCGACCGAAGCCAGTACCTGATAATTGCGACCCAGATATTTTGAAAGGGTCTTGGCCTTGGTCGGCGATTCCACAATGACGAGTGATTTAGCCATAATCTATTCTATTTGTATCCAGAGGGTTCAATCATGAGCAAGGAGTTCCGTTAATGTTGCGGGTACCGGCCGGATTATCGGAACGGCATCCGCAAGTATTGAAGTCCCGGTAATTGTTTTATAAGCCCTTTAAGCTCCAAAGACAAGAGAAGACTCATAACCTCCGATGGAGAAAAGGAATTTTGAGAGATTAATTCGTCGAGGGAAACCGGATCAAGAGGCATCATGGTGATGAGTTGTTGTTCCTCCACGCTTAATTCCGCTGATGAGACTGGAGATGGCCTGCTAAGTTGTTGTTTTCCCAAGTGCTCTTGAAAATCTGGATCCAGGAGCGGGAAGATTTCATCCGTAATATCCGTGATCCCTTCTACCAGTTTACCACCTTGCTTGATCAGAAAATGCGGGCCGCGACTTAATGAATGGGTGACGGTTCCCGGTACCGCAAAGATTTCCCGGTTTTGTTCAAGGGCAAATCGGGCCGTAATCAGCGATCCGCTTTTTGATGTGGCTTCCGTGACAATGACGCCCAAGGATAAACCGCTGATCACACGGTTTCGTTGCGGGAAGTGATAGGGTTGAGGGGGTGTGCCCATGGGAAATTCCGAAAGGACTGCTCCGTGTTGTTCGATTTTTGTTCGGAGCAGCCGGTGTTCCGGCGGGTAGGTCCGGTCAATTCCGCATCCCAGTACGGCCAGCGTTCGTCCGCAAGACTCCACGGCCCCTTCGTGGGCGGCCGCATCGGTTCCTCTGGCCAAGCCACTCACGATGGTAAATCCGAGGGTCGCCAGATCTCCGCTTAATTTTTGTGTGAAGGCACGTCCTTGCGCGGAGGCTTTCCGGGCGCCGACAATGGCCAATGCGTGCCGATCCTGAGGAAGCAGGGCCCCGGAGCAGGCGATCAGGGGAGGAGGATCCGCAATCATTTTGAGCCTTGGGGGATAATCCGGATCGGTCAGCGGTAGAAGGGTAAATCTCCCGGCCTCCACAGCTTGCAATTCCCGTGTGATTTGCTGTTGGACCTCCGCGGGAAGTGGTTGATGAATGGCTTGAGCCAGACCGTGGGGGATCTCCCCCGCACTCAGCAAGTCGGCATGTGAGGCCGAACGAATGGCCTGAGGTGAACCGAATACGGCCAAAAGTTTTGCAAAAATCCGCGGTCCCAGTCCCTTGACGGCTCGGAGTTCCAGCCAATCGCGTAATGAAGGGGTCATGCCGGAGCCATTGGACTAGGAGGCGTTGCGGGACTCGGATTTGGTCGGCACCTTTCCTATGACCACAATATCATACTGTTCCAGGTGCAACAGAGGATCGGCCTTAAAAAGGATTTGATGCTGAAATTCCTGCTCTAATTGTTCGATGCTGCTGTGTTCGGTTTCAAAGAGCAGATCGATCACACGGGGATTGGCGCCGATGACGATCCGTTGTGAATGCCCGCGACTGCTGCCCAAGCGGCGGATATCACGGAAAATCTCATACGCGACGGTCATGGTCGATTTGGTGTAGCCCCGCCCCTCGCAATCACTGCAGACTTCCGAGAGGGTCCGAAGCAGGTCTTCACGGACCCGTTCACGGGAAATTTCAATGAGCCCCAGGTCTGATATACGGGAAATTCGTGTCTGCGCCTTGTCTGAAGACATGGCGTCCACGAGTGCCTGATAGACTTTTTCCCTGTTGCGTTCCCGTTCCATATCGATGAAATCGATGATGATGATTCCGCCGATTCCACGTAATTTGATTTGATACGCAATTTCCTTCGCGGCTTCCAGATTAGTTTTTAAGATAGTTTCTTCCTGGTCGCGTTTCCCGACGAAACGGCCGGTATTCACATCGACGACGGTCATGGCCTCGGTATGGTCGATCACGATATGTCCGCCGGATTTCAACCAGACTTTTCGGCTCAAAGCGCGGGTGATCTCCATTTCAATTCCCAGGTGGTCGAATAATCCCTCCTGTTTTTTCTCATAGAAATGGACCTTGCTCGCTTGTTCGGGAAGATATCGGCGGACGAAATCTTTCACTTCGTCAAAATCGGATTTGGCATCAATCAAAAGTCTGTCGACTTTTTTGGTAAAGAGATCCCTTACGACCCGAAGGGGGAGGGACAGGTCGGTGTGCAGGAGAGAGGGGGCCGCCTGGCTATTCGAAGCCTTGAGGGTATCCTCCCAGAGGGCGGTGAGGAATTTGACATCCGACAGCAGGTCTTCTTCAGATACCCCTTCGCAGACGGTGCGGACGATGTAGCCGTACTCGGGTCTTCGAATCCGCCGCATAAGATCCTTGAGGCGGTGCCGTTCGTCCTCATTGGTGATTCTGCGGGAAACCCCGATATGGTCGACATTGGGCATCAGGACCAGAAATCTTCCGGGCAAGGAGACATAGGTGGTGATGCGGGGGCCTTTGGTTCCGATCGGTCCCTTGGAAATCTGGACCAACAGTTCCTGCCCCTCCTCGAGGAGCTGTTCGATCGGGCGGGCGGTCTGGCGGCGGGGCCTGGGAAGCTCCGCACTTCGGTCGTCCTCCTCACTGTCGACCAGCGTGTCGCCCGGTTCGGTTCCGACGGAAAGATCGGACACATGCATGAAGGCGGCCCGGTCGAGCCCGATATCGACAAAGGCGGCTTGCATGCCCGGCAAGACCTTGAGCACCTTCCCTTTATAAATATCGCCGACGAAGTCCTTTTTTTTCGGACGATCGACGAATAATTCCGTGACGACCCGATTGTCCAGGACGGCCACCCGGGTTTCTTCACGGGTTACACTAATTGCAATTTCAACTCCCATGGTAATCTCCTTACACTTGTCAGGCACGAAGGCATTGATTTGGCGCCGTTCCTCTCATCCGTGAAACGGGGGTGGGTACGAACGGAGCCTGAAGCTTGTTCAGGTACAGCCCGGTTTCATGAACCGAGCCATCGACGCAGCCGACGAGCGCCTGCGGACGATTGAGGAAATGCCTTGATCAATGCGTGCCGGTTAAAAGAATAAAATATCACGATGTCAGCCTTTTATATCCTCAAATTCAGTCCGTGTGAGGGTGTTTCCCATTCCTGAATAAGTTGAGCCCTGAGTATTCCAAAGACATGCATTATAGCTAAAGCAGGGATAAGCGTCTCCGTTTCACGTTCAGAAGCAAGCCTAAGGCGGTGAGATTGACGACCATGGCACTTCCGCCATAACTCATCAAGGGTAGCGGAATGCCCACAATTGGGGCCAGCCCCGACGTCATGGCGATGTTGACGATGACCCCAAATCCGAGCATGGCCACGACACCCACTGCCAGCAACGCCCCTGTGATATCCTTGGCCTTGGCGGCAATCTCCAGCCCCATGAGAAATAAAATCACATACAATGTCAGGATGAGGACGGAACTCAAAAATCCCCACT
>JBDIVP010000004.1:0-36335 GCA_039794325.1 Candidatus Inrsubterrania sp. | reverse complement strand
CGGCTTATCCGTGGTGTTCGGGATCGACGCCTGTGCGGGGAGGATCCCCAGCAGCTGCTGGATACGGCTAAATTTGAGGAAGAACAGCGAAACCTGACCCATGCCGCGGAACTATATGAACGGATTATTCGCGAGCATGCCGACAGCCCACAGGCGCATGAGGCGATGGCGCGGATGCGGGAATTGCGGAAAGAGGGGCCATGACTCTGCCCCCGATACACGGCTTATCCGTGGTGTTCGGGATCGACGCCTGTGCGGTACATGTATTCCAACCGGCGGATGTCCTGGTCGCGGCGAAGGCGTTCGTCGATACACAGGTTGACGATGGTGTTCCAGAATCCCGCCTCCGCAATGGACCCGGCATTCATGCGTTGGTCGCGGAATTCGCTGGCGAAACAGGTATAGTGCTGTAAATCGCCGTCTTCGAAATCCTGCAGAAAGCTGGTGAGATCTTCTGAATTCGTCATAGCCTTGTTCAGTGGTGCGTAATGTGTGCACTGGTCTTGGTGGTGTTATCGGTCTCTGCCCCCTGCCTCCTTTAGATCCACGTTTTGTTCTTCTGTCCATTCTCTTTTCTCTTTGGGGGGATGATTTTTGCCGAATTCTTTTTCGGTTGATCATACCCCCTTGCGGTGGGCGAAGATCCTGGATACATTGGGGGTCTGTTGAAAAAAGCCGCCAGCGGCGTTCTCCGAAGCAGTGAAACGTGAGAAGTCCAAAGGATCAGATCTGCGAAGCCGGTCTCTTTTTCTATTCCTTTTCACTTTTTCCTTTTCTCTTCTTCCGTTCGTTGCTGTGGCCTTTCCTTCGGCCCTGCTCAGGACAGGGCTGGACGGACCCTTCGGGAAGACTCAGGGCATGCTTTTTTGAACCGACCCAAAACCTGTGATCGTCAATGCGACTCTGGGCAAATTTGCTCTTGAAAATCTCAACTATTCAAGACTCTTATGGGGCCTTGTTTCGCAGGTTCACCCTTTAACAGAAAAGGAGGATGATGTAATGGTGTACCGACTTTCCTGTCTATTGGCAGCCCACCTTTTGTTTTCCGGAACCGCCCTGGCGGCTGAGAACAAAATTGCGAATGCCGTCAGTGCGGCACCCTCTTCCATTTCCGACGAGGCGACGGTTATGGATTGGGATGATACGATCCTTCGTGAGGGCAGCAATGGGTGGACGTGTTTGCCGAGCCGGCCTGATACGGCGGATAATGATCCGATGTGTCTGGATGGTCCATGGCTCAAGGTGATTCAGGGACTGAAGTCCAAAACGGAACCGACCTATAACCAGGTTGGAATTGGTTATATGCTCCAAGGCGATGCCCCTGTATCGAATTCGGATCCCTATGCCATGGAACCGACTAATCCCAATGACTGGGTTCCGGATCCCGGCCCTCATCTTATGCTTGCGGTTCCGGATGAGAAGATGATGGAACATATTCCGACCGATCATCGAAACGGCGGGCCATGGGTGATGTGGCGGGATACTCCGTATGCCCATGTCATGGTGCCCCTCATTCCGATACAGTAATGGGCGGTGCATCCTTCGAATATCCGGTAGAAAGGCCATATCGAATGGAGGGGATGGGGTTACCTCATTCCCTCCTGACGATGAGATCTCACGCCGGCTTTACTGGCACACGAGAGCGGGGTATGGCGCCATGCCTGTTGCCGGACACTCGCAAGTCGAGAAGGTGATGGGCGGGTGAGTAGCCGAGCCAGGAATCATTCGTTTTTCAAAACTCAGGAGAAGTGCATGATTAACCTCCTAACGGGCCTGCTGGTCACCGGGCTGTTCATATGGCAGGGTGGCGAGAGCCTGTGGGCGAAATCCCGGGAACCGCATTCCCTTCAATCGGAATCCGTTCCCCTTTTTAACAACCTGGGGGATTTTCGATATCCAGTGACCACGTCCGGGTTGCGGGCGCAGGCCTATTTTGATCAAGGCCTGATACTGGCCTTCGGGTTCAATCATGCCGAAGCCGCACGTTCATTCCAGGAGGCTCAGCGGCAGGATCCGGGCTGTGCCATGTGTTTTTGGGGAGAAGCTCTGGTGTTAGGCCCCAACATTAATGCCCCCATGGATGCTTTTGATGTGCCTCGGGCCATTGCCGCCGTACGGCAGGCGTGGTCACTTTCGGAAGGAGTGACCGACAAAGAGCGGGCCCTCATTCGAGCTCTCGAAGCCCGCTACACTCCCGAGGTACCGGACGACCGTGGATCATTGGATGAGGCCTACGCGGAGGCCATTCGGATGGTGTGGCAAGCCTATCCGGACGATACGGTCATCGGAGCCTTGCTGGCGGAAGCACTGATGGATCTGCACCCCTGGGATTTCTGGTCGAGGAACGGCGAGGCTAAACCCTGGACTGCCGAAATCATCTCGTTACTGGAAAGGGTTATCGCACAGGATGCCGGCAATCCTTTGGCCCATCATTTATATATCCATGTGATGGAAGCGTCGCCACACCCGGAAAAGGCGATTCCAAGCGCCGAGGTGTTGCCCGGTCTGGTTCCCGGCTCCGGACATTTGGTGCATATGCCCGCACATATCTGGATTCGGATCGGTCGCTATCATGACGCGGCCCTGGCTAACCAACGTGCGGTCGACGTGGATGAGCATTATCTGCATCATTCTCACACGGAAAGTCTGTATACCGCCGCATACGTCCCTCACAATTTTCATTTTTTGTGGGCGGCTGCCATCAAGACCGGACAGTCCCGGTTGGCCCTGCAGGCTGCAAAGGACGCCGCGGCGAAGGTTGACCCGGAAGGGATGCGGGATCCGGGCATGGCGGGGACTCTCCAGCATTTTTGGTTGCTTCCTCTGTATACCCAGACCTTATTCGGCCGATGGGACGAAGTGATGCAAGCCCCTGAACCTCCTGCCGACCTTCTCTATCCGCAGGCCATCTGGTTGTATAGCCGTGGATTGGCTTTGCTTCGGCAGGGGCGGATCGAAGAAGCGGTTGTCCAGCTCGAATATTTGAAACGTCTGGAAGGTCATCCGGCCATTGCGTCCATGACGGTTTTCGATTTGAATGGCGTGCCCCAGCTTCTTCGCATTGCCGCCGGTATCTTGGCCGGAGAAATTTCCGCCGCGCGTGGAGAGTACGAGTCGGCCGTCAAGCATCTCCAGGAAGTCGTCCGGATCGAAGACGGTTTGAATTACACGGAACCCAAGGATTGGTATCTTCCTCCCCGGCAGGTGCTGGGAGCGGTCCTTCTGGAAGCCGGGAGACCGGCTGAAGCCGAGCAGGTTTATCGGGAAGATCTGGTCTGGCATCCGCAGAATGGGTGGTCGTTATTCGGATTGGTGCAAAGCTTGAAGGCACAAGAGAAGTCCGCTGAGGGGGAAGCCGTCCAGGCCTCCTTTGACGAAGCTTGGGCCGATGCCGATGTCCAATTGTCCGGTTCGCGATTTTAGTGGTTTGGTCTCTTCTGCCGTATGGACTCGGCCGTAGGGGAGCACGCCCCTAATCCGTTAGACACGGAAACTGTTTCTCCATTTCTTTTTCAAAACTCGCGCATTCCCCTCCGTTCTTTTTTCTTGTTCGGCCTCTATCCCACGTTGATTTAAGTTCGATTTTGTCAAGGCCGAAAGGGTTTTCAAAACGTGTGTCCGGCCAGTGGCCTCTTGAAAGGTCCGGGAACGCAGGCATGGCTTCCACCTTAACCGGGAGAGACCCGTGAGTCGAAGATCCATCGGCATACCATGTGCTACACAAACAAACATAGACAAAAGTGACGGCATGACTCGTCTGGAGGCCATTGCGCAGCGGCGGGCGGTTCCGGGTGTGTTGTTATTTTCCGGAACGGGGGAGGTGCTGTTTATGAATCGTGAGGCGGAACTTCTCATCCGTCAAATGTCCGGCGTGACGCAGGATGAGTCGACAAACACGCCTCTTCCCAAGGACATTCAAGATTTGTGCGTCTCTCTGCAAGCGATCCTGGACGGGCCGGAAACCCGCCATACGGATGTTGGAACGCATGAAGGGCCCTTTGAACTCCGTCGAATTATCGGGGAAGGGGCGGGCCCTGTGCTCTTGCGGGGGTTCCCTTTGGCCGCTCATCCCGAAAAAGAAGATGCCTGTATGCTGGTTTTGATGGAAAAAATCGGGAGGGAGCGTCGTGTGGTCCCTGATCAGGTCAAACAGCAGTACCGGTTGACGGATCGGGAAGTTGAAATTGTCCGGTATATCAGCGATGGGTGGACGAATAAGGAGATTGCCCAGCATTTGGATATCAGCGAACATACCGTCAAAGAACATGTCCGGCATTTGTTGAAAAAAACCAAAACCACGACCCGCACAGGTATTTTGGCCCAGATATTCCAGGATACCTGATGTCCGTGTTTCTGCTACCCTCGTCGACTTTTTAAGTATCCGGATTGTAGATAACGTTTGAATAGGGCTCTCTCTACGGCTTGTATCTCCCGGAAATCTTGATTCTCCCCAACCGAAGGTGGATAATCACCGTGGGCCTTCCGCCTGTTTTACGCTACGAAGGGGATTCCTATTTTTTTCTGGCTTGCCTGTTTCTTTCCGGTCCCAACCCCATTTCTTGACGAAGCGGCGATTCTCAAAGGTCTACAGGAGGGGGATGAGGCTGTCTTCGCACACGTCGTGGAGCGGTATTCCGGCTCCATGCTTCGTTTGGCGTTGGCCTATGTCCCCAGTCACGCCGTGGCGGAAGAGGTGGTTCAGGAAGCCTGGATGGGGGTTTTCGAAGGAATCGGCCGGTTTGAAGGGCGTTCCTCTTTTCAGACTTGGTTATTTCGAATTGTGACCAATCGTGCCAAGACCCGAGGAGTGCGGGAGCGCCGGTACGAACCCTTTGGATTGGGGAATGCCGGAGACGAGGAGGAGGGGCCGTCGATCGAGGACTCTCTGTTTGTCACTCAGGGAGACTTGCAAGGCCATTGGGTGACGCCCCCGCAGGCCTGGGAACCGGATACGCCTGAACGGGCCCTTCTTTCCAAAGAATGCCGTGAAGCGATAACTCGCGCCATTGACGGTTTGCCTCCCACCCAACGACAGGTCATGATGCTTCGCGATATCGAGGGGGTCTCCTCCGAGGATACCTGTAATATTTTGGAGATCAGCGAGACGAATCAACGGGTGTTGTTGCATCGTGCCAGAATCAAGGTCCGGAAAGTTCTGGCGGAATATCTTTCACACGAGCCACGATCCGTAAAATGAACAAGCAATTGAAAAATCGATTGATGGCCTACATGGCTGGAAATCTTTCCTGTCGCGAAGTGGCAAATTTGATTACGGAGTATTTGGACGGGTCCTTATCTCTTGGCCAACGGTTGCGAGTTCAGATACATCTCGGCATGTGTTTCGCTTGTCGGAATTTTCTTAAGCAGATGCAGTATACCCTTTTGACCCTACAGCGGCTCCCTCCGGAGCCGATTCCACCGCATATCAAGGAAGAACTGCTTCGGCGGTTCAGACATTGGAGATCCATTCAATCTTCTCCAGATGGGTCTTCCACCGAAAAGACCTCACAATAAATCGGCATAATTTCCTGGGGGTACCTGTGGACAAAGCCGGCGGTGCTGGGTAATCCTACATTCCATGGGAGTGTTGAATAATTGAAATTTTCAAGGACAAATTTGCTCATGGCTGCGTTGACGATCATGGCTTTGGGGCGGTTCAAAAAAGCATGCCCTGAGTCTTCCCGAAGGGTCCGTCCAGCCCTGTCCTGAGCAGGGCCGAAGGAAAGGCCACAGCCGTTTTTGCGGGCGGAGCATACGCGGAGTACGTGAGCACGGAAAAATGGCGAGAACGCCGCTGGCGGCTTTTTTCAACAGACCCTCCATCGTTTGGAAATGTTTGGGTATTCAGAAAGGATGATTTATGTCGTTAACCGAATCAACGATGTTGCCACTAGGGACCAGAATGCCGGAATTCGAGTTGCCGGATGTGGTTTCGGGCCGTTACGTGTCATCAGCCCAATGGCAGGATTTCGATGCCATGTTGGTGATGTTTATGTGCCGCCATTGTCCTTATGTCATCCATGTCCGGGAAGAGCTGGCCCGGTTGGGGCGTGACTATCAGCTGCCGCGGGTGGCCATCGTGGCCGTAAGTAGTAACGACGTTGATCATTATCCGCAGGATCATCCTCGTGAACTGAAGAACATGGCCGAGGAACTCGGCTTTTCCTTTCCTTTTTGCTATGACGAATCTCAAGAGGTCGCCAAAAGGTTTACGGCCGCCTGTACGCCGGATTTTTTCGTCTTTGATCGGGAGCGGAGGTTGGTCTATCGAGGGCAATTGGATGAGAGCCGGCCGGGAAACGGCAAGCCGGTGACCGGAGCCGATCTGCGGGCTGCTCTGGACGCCGTTCTCGAAGGAAAGCCGATTCCATCGCGGCAAAAGCCGAGTGCGGGATGTAATATTAAATGGAAGCCCGGCAACAAGCCGGATTATTTTTGAGAAGGATTCCGCCTACGGGAGCGTCCGGTTTCCGGCTTTTTTGAAGAGGATATCGCCGAAATAGGCCACGGCGGATTCACCCGTATTGTCCGTATCGGTCATAATCGCCACGCCTGAGATATTGGGAGGATCTTCTCCGAAGGCCTTCCGGTAATCCTCCAGAATATTCCGTTCTTCCGTCACCCATTCATTGAGCCTGTCCGGGCCGCTTTGAAGAACAAACATGCGCACGCGGTCCGTATAGGGATTCGGCACGATTGTCCCGACAGGACTCCGGCTATCCCAGATGTAATTGATGGCTCCGATCGGCGGATATTGTCCATGGATGAGCTTGATGGCCTCAAATTTGGCTTTTTCAAACCAGCCCACTTTGCTGCCGTCGTATTCAAAGGTGATGTACAGACGGCCCGGATAATCGTCTCCCGATTTTTTTGTGACATCTCCCTTTTGCAATATGTTTTTCACTTTCCATCGCCATTTCACAATGGGATAGTCCCTGGGGTTAATGGTCAGTTCCCGTATCAGGCCTGAGGACGATTGGTGGCTGGTGGCTTTCACCACCACCGTTCCCTCCTCCTCGACGAGCTCGTACTGTGTATGTTCGGGGATTTTGTCAAAGGTCAAGGGGGTCCACTCTTGTGGAAAGTCTCCCCCTGCTGTAGCCGAGGAGAACGAGCCTACTTCCAGGATGGCGGGTTCTCCGGCTTGAGCCGGCCAGGTGAACAGACAAAGGCCGAGTACTCCGACAAGTCGAGGGTAAGAAAATTTTATCAGAACCATGGATAAATTCCTTGAGGTTGTCCCTGTTATCGGGTCCAGGCAAACAACTTTGAAAGCCAGTGTTTTTTCCTATCGGTCAGAGTCGTTTTTCTCCAGGCGTTGGCGGTTTTTTTGATCACTTCCGCTTGTGTCGGATACGGGTGGATGGTGCCGGCAATGGCGTTAAGCCCGAGTCCCCCCTTCATGGCCAGAGTAATTTCACTGATCAGGTCGCCGGCATGGGCAGCGACGATGGTGGCACCCACGATGGTGTCGGTTCCTTTTTTGACGTGGATCCTGGCGAATCCCTCCTCTTCTCCGTCCAATATGGCACGGTCGACTTCATTGAGATAAAACGTAAAGGTTTCGATGGAAATGCCCTGGGTCTGGGCATCTTTTTCATACAGGCCCACATGAGCGAGTTCGGGTTGGGTATAGGTGGCCCAGGGGATGACCAGGTTTTCGGTACTGGCGTAACCCAGGCCGAACGGATGAGGAAACAGCGCATTTTGAATGACAATTTGCGCCTGCGCATCGGCCGTGTGCGTAAATTTGAAAGGAGAGCAAATATCTCCGGCGGCAAAGATGCGGGGATTGCTGGTTTGAAGCCGATGATTGACTTTGATCCCGTTGGTGTCATGTTCGACGCCTACGGTTTCCAGATCTAATCCCTCCACGTTGGGTTTGCGACCGGCCGCTACCAGAATTTCATCCACCGGAATGTCATAATGCCGGCCATGCGAATCTACGGACAGATGTCTGATCCCATCGGTGGAAGTTTTGATGACAAGGTCTTTTCCGCAACAGAGCAGTTGCACGCCGTCCCGGCGCAGCGATTGTTCCACGACTTCGGCCGCATCACGGTCTTCATTGGGCAACATGCCGTGCAGGGCTTCTACGAGAAATACCTGACTGCCGAAGCGGGCGAAGGCTTGCGCCATCTCGCATCCGATCGGACCGGCCCCAATGATTCCGAAACGTGGGGGGAGTTCGGTCAGGGAAAACACCGTTTCATTCGTCAGATAAGCCGTTTGGGCTAATCCGGGGACCGGCGGGGCCGATGCCCGGGCGCCCGTGCATATAACGGCTTTGGCAAATTCAATCGTGGTACCGTCCACGTCGATCGTGCCGGAACCGGTGAAACGGCCGGTGCCGATGAACACGTCCACGCCGAGTGTGGTAAAGCGATGGGCTGAGTCCATGTGGCTGATGCGAGCCCGGATCTTTCGCATCCGGGCCATGGCCGCGCCGAAATCCCGTTTGATATTTTCAGGTACGTAAAGGCCGAACTGTTCGGCTTCCTGTACGGCGTTCCAGGCTTTGGCGGCCCGAATGACTCCTTTGGACGGGACGCATCCGACGTTCAGGCAATCACCGCCCATCAGGTGCCGTTCAATCAATGCCACTTTGGCCCCTAGTGCCGAGGCAATGGCGGCGGTGACCAAGCCGGCCGTACCGGCCCCGATCACCACCAGATTATATCGTCCTGTTGGAGTGGGGTTTTTCCATTGGGGCGGGTGTACGTTGTCGAGAAGATCCCGATTAAATTGGTCATCCGGAAGCATGCTTCCGTGCGGAGGCGTGGACGGGTGGGAAGAGATCATACGATTCCTACCATGAACATAAGGATGAACGTTTATGCACTGAGGGGCTTCTATGTGAACTCATTGCTGAGAACCATTTATGTATGTCAATCCCGGGAAGGTATCCCAGGGTTATGGTATCCGTCTTTTTGGACCCCATTTTCGATACAGAATCGGGAGAAGGGCCAACAGGCCCAAAAGGGTAAAGGCCAGTAAGACCGGCGGCGATGCGATTTCGCGGACCGAATTGATGGTGCCCAGTTGGCGTCCGGCATAGGCATAGACGAAGCTTCCGGGGATAATCCCGAGGGAAGTGGCCGCTATATATGTGCTTATCTTGACTCTGGTGAGCCCAGAAACCAAATTGACCAGAAAAAAGGGAAAGGCGGGGATCAGTCGCAGCGTCATGAGGTAGCTGAACGCATTCTGGGCAAAGCCGGCTTGAATAGCGCCCAGCCGGTGTCCGAATTTCTGTTCTACCCAATCCCGCAAGATATATCTGGCGGCTAAAAAGGCCAGGGTGGCGCCGATCGTAGCCCCGACATTGACAGCCAGCGTTCCAATCAGGCTGCCGAATAAAAATCCCCCTGTGAGAGTCAGAAGGGCTCCTCCCGGCAGAGAAAACGCTGTTTGCAGGATGTACAGCCCGATGAAACCGGCCAGAGCCAATCCAAAATTGGATTCAGTATAGCTGAGCAGAAGGTCGCGGTTGGTTTTCAGCGTTTCCAGGGACAGGAGACGTCCTACATCAAAATACACAAATATTCCGATTCCTCCCAGCAAAAAGGCGGCAACGGCCCATTTCCCGATTGAAGAATGGGCGGAGGAGGAAACCGGTGAGGGCAATTGAGACATCGTAGACTCCATTATCTGTGTTTTCATATCTAGTCCTCCAGTCGAATGTTCGCCGGAAGAGTTCGGTGTTATTAGGATGGGCGAGAAAGATGTAATGTTCCGTATTGCATGACCTCGCCCATCAATTTATCTCATAACGATATTATCTAATAGCGATGGCTTCATGTTTGCCTTTCCACCTTCAGTCCAGGTATGAGTTCATTTGTTACGGATGAATTGTCGCGCACCCACCTGGCTGCTCGGACTCAGCCTGCCGACGGGCAGTTGATACGCTGTCCATCATAGATTTTACTCTTTCCTTCTGGCGTTTCACTTCAACTGTTGAGCCAGGTCCTCGGCGGGGTAGGTGATGATTTCCGCGAGGGTTGGGTGGTAATGGGGAATTCTAAGCAAATCGTGAACCGTCCCCTCGAAATACATCACGGCGATCAGTTCATGAATCAGTTCCGAGGCCTCCGGACCTACAAGATGGCCTCCCAGAATTTTTCCTGAATGCGGATCGCAGAGGATTTTGACGTGGCCGTGCATTTCGCCCAGACAAAGGGATTTGCCATGGTCATTAAAGGGATAACTGGCGGCTAAGAAGGGGATTCCCTGTTGGCGGCATTCCTTTGCGGAGCGTCCGAGTGAGGCGACCTGCGGATCGGTGAACACGACCTGCGTATCCAGCCGGGAATTATATTGCCGGGGGGGATGTGCCGGGTGGGTGGCATTCCAACCTGCAATTTCTCCCTGTTCAATGGCAATGTGGACGATTTCGTGCCGGCCGTTGACGTCCCCCACCGCAAAGATGTGCGGTTGGGAAGTCCGCATGGCCTCATCCACGAAAATGGTTCCGTCTTCAGATTTGACCTGAGCCGACTCCAATTGAAGGCCATCAATGTTGGGGCGCCGCCCCAGAGCTTGTAAAATCGTGTTGGCGGTGAGTTGGCGGAGGGAATTTTCATGCAGGAAATGGACGGATTTCATGGTTCCGGAAACCATGACCTCCTTGATGGTGGTGTTGGTGAACACTGCCATCCCTTCCTCCCGGAGTTTGTCCTCTACCGGCCGTGCCAGATCTTCATCCATGCCGGATAGCACATGAGGGCTTCGTTGTAACAGACTGACCTTGCTCCCGATTCGCAGGAAAAATTGGGCTAATTCCAGTGCAACCGGCCCGCCTCCCAACACAATGATGGATTCCGGCAAGGCGGTCAGTTCCAGGGCTCCGTCGCTGGTGAGGTAGCCGGCTTCCTCCAAACCGGGAATGGCCGGATGCGCGACCACTGATCCCGTGGCGATAATGAAATTCCCGGCCGACAGCCGGTGTGGCCCGGCTTGAATATCCACAGGAGAGAGAAAATGAGCCCGTTCTCGATATAACGTAAACCGGTTGTCGGTCAATGATTGAATGCGGTCCTCCGCAAATTCCTTGATTAACCGGTTTTTTCTGTTGATAATGGAAGCAAGGTCCGCTTGCAGTCCGGATGTTTTCAGGCCGAACTCCGGCGCCCGTTTTATCAGTGAGGCGATGTCGGAAGATCGGAGTATGGTTTTGGTCGGCATGCATCCACGCAAAATGCAGAGTCCGCCCAAGGGGCCATGGTCAATGATGGCGACGTCCGCTCCTTCGGCCTGTGCCGTGCGAGCGGCGGCATAGCCGGCGGATCCGCCGCCGATAACGATGATATCATGGGTCTGTGGCATGGTTGTCCTTTCTTGAAAAACTGAAATGTCGTATTGGTGCCGTCAGGCACCCGGGGAGCATAAGGAGCAGAAAGATGAGACGAAATGGAGCCGGAGGCCGGTTGCCTGATAGACGATTTGTGTGGGTGACTGTGGGAATGCTTCTTCTTTTTCACGGGTGTATGGCCAAACCGGTTCCTTTGGCAACGCTCCCGTTGGAACATCCCGGGGCTGCTCAAGCCAACCTGGCCGGGATTGATGAATATCAACAGGGAAACTGGTCAGGGGCTTTGACCAAATTCCAACAGGCCATCCAGGCCAACCCTGATTTTCCCGAAGCTCATTTTAATGCAGCCTTGACCCTGCATCAACTTGGACGACATGAAGAGGCCTTTCATCATTTCGAGCGGGCGGGAGAACTGGACCCCGACAATCAGGCAATCGTGACCTCACCACTCTATCGCCACCATTTGGGGCTTTCATCCACCCTTGAACGCCATTTTCGCGGAGGCTACCGTTATCCACGGCAACGTGAAAAACCGGAAGAGGATCGTTCGGCTCCGCCGACCGGCGGTGATCCTTCCGGCATTTGAAACAGTCCGATCAGAGTGGTGTTGAGATCGGATTCCGCCAAAGAGACTGATGGGTTCCCTCCGCTTGAGGCCTTCCTTATGGCTGCGGACCTCATGCCCGGGTTCATTACAATACACGTAGGCACTTCCCTGTCCATCCACTCAAGTTCAACTGCGGAATTCAAGTTTTACTGACTTCGGGTAAGGGGCAGTCCCATTGGTGAAGGGGTAAGGAGGAGGAACAAGTCAGGATATCGGGCTTGAGGTCTTACGAATCGCTTGGGTGGATCAAATGGGCTTTCGGTCGGGTTAAAGACTGAACTTTCTCGATCAAAACCTCCACTTGAAATGGTTTTTGGATAAAGGCTTCAACTGTCAGGCCCATGAAATGTTTCATGGCCTCCTTTTCGGCATATCCGCTGGCAACCAGAATGGGAACCTCCGGGTTGAGTAGGCGAATTTCCTGACAGAGTAGTCCTCCGTCCATATGAGGCATGGTCAGGTCCAACAGGACCAGTGCGATGTGTTCATGATACTGGCTGAACAGTTGAAGGCCTGATCGGCCGTCGGCAGCCACCAAGGTTTCCAGCCCGATTTCCTGAAGCACCAGGGAGCAGGCCTCCCGGACATCTTCCTCGTCGTCAACCACCAAAACTTTTGACCCATGTGTTGTTTGGGGTTTTGTCGGCATGGTCAAAGTCGGGGTTCCGCTGGCAGGGGTACGAGGCGACGTGCAAGGGAAGAGGAACCAAAATTGTGAGCCCTGGTTGATTTGGCTGTGAATGGCGATGGCTGCCTCATGAGCCCGGGTGATGCCGAGCAAGGCGGCAAGTCCCAGACCTCTACCCGGAACTTTTGTGGTAAAGAAAGGGTCAAAGATTTTCGGGATGAGATCCGACCGCATGCCGATGCCTGTATCCGTAATGGTCAACCGTACGCAGGGCCCCCACGGAAGGTCACCCACCATGTGGAAAGCCCGAAAATCCTGAGAAGAAGAATCGAACAAATCGGTGGTGATCGTGATCGTCCCTTCCGTGTTTTCTATCGCTTCCGCGGCATTGGTTATTACATTGATGATCATTTGCCGAAGTTGTGCACGGTCACCCCGGATGGAAGGCAGGCCCCTTTCCGTGTTGATGTGCAGGTTGATGCGTTTGGATACAATTGAGCGGATCAACGAATTCATGTCTTTGATGAGTACGGAAAGATTGATCGGCTGAAAATCCAGTTGTGTTTGACCGGCGAAGGTCAGCATTTGGTTCGCCAATTCTCCTCCCCGCAGACCTGCCCGTTCAATGTATTGCAAATGCTCCCTTGCCAGCGCGTCCGGAGGAAGCGATCGCATGGCTAGTCCGGCTCGGGTGACCACCGTCATCAGTAAGTTATTGAAATCATGGGCGACCCCGCCGGCCAGAACTCCCAGACTTTCAAGTTTTTGGGCATATTGCCGTTCCATTTCGTGGCGCTTCCGGTCTTGCTCTGATTGTCGGCGATCGGTGATATCACGGAGAAAGGCCAGATATCCGATATCCCCTTGCCATGTGATGCCGAGCACTCTGAGCTCAATGGGCAGGGTCGTGCCATCCGGCCGTATCAGGTCGATTTCATGGGTATAAGCCCCTGTGGTGGGAAACCCGAACGGCGCACCGGTCAGCTCTTGTTCGGTTCGTCGGAACATGGATTGTGCGGCTGGGTTGGTGTATTGTATGTGACCGTCACGGTCAAGAATGACGACCCCATCGATATTTTGCTCGATGAGATGTCGAAATTGATCTTCATGGGGTGGGGGCAGGCCGCTCGTATCTGATGGTTGGGCGCTGGGGGGCGGGCTTTGTGGACTACTGGCCATATGTTTCGAAGTTAATCAGTCTTGTCCCGGTCGGGTCATACGGGACCAACTACAAAGAAAGCATTTGTATCATTGATTCTTGTCTTCGCTGAACAGTTGGTTCAGCCGCTCCATTTCCGAAAGAGACACGTGTTGGGGGTCTCCTCTCAAGATGCCGGTGACCTGTCGAAAGGGGCGTCCGACATTGAGCCCATGTCCATCAATGCTGAATTCCCGGATTTGCTTGTCGTGAGAGGATCCGCGCATTTTGAGGACGGCCAATCCCCTGTGCATTTCCCCGTAAAATTCAATGTATCGAAGCAAGACAATGGTGTCTGTAATGGTGGAAATGTGTTCCTCGGTTACGGAAAAACCGTCCAGCCCATATGCGCTGGTCGAGGTAATGACACTGGCAATACGGTTGAATTTCAGAAACGAACTGAGACTGACCACGAATTCCCGAAAACTTTTGGGAGTGCCAACCCGGTGAAGGGCCGATAGGCTGTCAATCGCAATCCGACTCGGTTTGTAATCCAGGATGTTTTTTTGTATTTCAATGAGATGGTCTTCCAGGTTACGGGTTTCAGGGTAGACGCACATGATCTTCAGAAGGCCGTCCTGTTCCAATTGGTCAAAGTTCATGCCCCATCCGCGGGCGTTTCGAAAAATCTGATCATGGCTTTCTTCAAAGGCCAGCAACATGGCTCGATTGCCGGTTCCGTTGACGGCATTTAAAAAGGTATTGGCCACCAGGGTTTTCCCGCATCCCGTGGCTCCGGTTATCAACACCAGTGAATCCTGGAAAAACCCACCCCCGCACATGTGGTCCAGTTCGTCGTTTCCGGAGGATACCCGGTCAAAGTTGGACGACTGGGTCAGTTCGATGGCTGAAAGCGGCAAAATGACGATCCCCGAGTTTGGCCGGATGGTAAAGGGGAATTCCCCTTTTTGATGGTCGGTGCCGCGAAACTTTAAAATCTCAATCGTGCGCCGGCGTTTTTCATCAAACAGCGAGTTCCGTAGAATGATGACGTTATCCGCGACGAATTCCTCTACCCCATACCGTGCGATGGCACCCTGTTCTTCCGTTCGCTCGGCCGTTAAGAGAGCCGTCACCCCGAATTGTTTAAGGATCGTGACGATGCGGAGCAATTCTCGGCGAATGAGAGTGGTATTATCGAACCGTTCCAATAAGGCTCCAATGGAGTCCAACGAAACCCGTTTGGCTCCGATTTTATTGATGGCATATTCAATGCGGGCAATGAGGCCTCCCATGTCGTACGTGCCAGAAATAATGTGGTCGTGCCCGAATTCCGCGCTGGCATCTACAAATGCCAAGAGATCATGGTCTTCCCACTCGGCGATATTCCAGTTGAACCCCAAAAGATTTTTTCGAATATCATCGGGACTTTCTTCAAAGGTAATGAACACTCCCGGCGTGTGATCCTGAAGAATGCCCTGGATCAAAAATTGGGCGGCGAATACCGTTTTGGCGCTCCCGGAAGTGCCTGAGACCAACGTGGTTCGTCCCTTGGGCAATCCTCCGTAACTGATGAGATCAAACCCCGGAATTCCTGTCGGAATTTTCGAAATTCCCGCCCCTTCCGCAACATTCATCGATCCATCTCCTTCCTCCTTAGCTCAAAGGGTACAATGAAAAAACCGTGCCGGTTACGAATGTGAATGGAGATCCAAGCCGATCAGGACTTTTTCCTTTTCCGATAAATCACCGATGACGCGTCTCAGGGGCGGGGGGAGTTCCTTGATGAGAGTGGGGGTCGCCAATATTTTTTCATGTTCCGCCAGTTGGGGGCGTTCCAGGACATCGATAATGCTCATGTCGAAATTTCCCTGTAAGTCCTTTTCACAAATTTCTTTTAAGGTTTTAATGGCCTGCAGACTTCTGGGTGTTGTGCCGGTTACATAGAGGCGCAATACGGTTTTCATCAGGAAGGGGTCCTTTCGGGTGTGAAGGTGTCAGTGGGGCCAGGTTGAGCAGGTTGAGATGGTAATGGAGGTTGTGCCATTCCAGTGGCTCGACTTAATGCGATCATCCGGTAATGCGATAACAAATCGCCCATTAATTGGAGGACCAGGATCCGGCCTTCGTTCAAATAGGCTTCCTGTTTTAAAATAGGAAGCCCCGTTAATTTTTGTTGGAGGGCACGTTGGTAAAGAGAAATGACATCACGAGGCCCTGCATGAAGGTTGGCTAATTGAGCGGCCAGGTCGGCGAGTGCATGGGCCAGATTTCGGGGGATGTGATAGCCCTGTTCAGCCAACGCCTGGTCGAATAACTCGAGAAATTGTCGGGTCAGGTCATGAAACCGTGCAGGGAGGCTGTCCTCCAGTAAGGATGATTCAAAATATTTCCCTGTGACATTAGCCCGGTTGGACAGCAGTTTGGTCCAGATGGCATGGAATTCCTCTTGTTGCTTTTTTCGCAGGCGTTCCTGCTCCAATTCCTGGTTGAGTTTATGAAAGGCAATGGCATACCGAATACTGCGAAGTAACCGATCTTTATCCAGAATTTCTTTGGGGAGGACATCTTGGGCCATATATTGAACGGTCTGAGCCTCATTGGTGCCATGCGGGATGTCCGTGGTCAGGATAATGGGAATCTTCGGTAAAATTTGCCGCAAGGCTTGGAGGGTCTCGGCGCCTTCACTGTCTGGAAGGTTCAGGTCTAACAGAATCAGGTCCACCGGTTGTTCCTGGATCAGTTTTGACGCATCACCCAGGGAATAGGCATGGATCAGATTGCAGGGAGTGCCGGGAGGGGCTGAGAGCATTTGTTGGAAGATTTGCACGTCGGCTTCGCTGTCTTCGACCAATAAAATTTGAAGGGGTGGCGGTGCGGTATCCGGCATGCTCATGCCCCGATGGATGAAGGGGTCAAATGACCCTGTGCTCTATATCGACAAGGCATCAGATGGAAGTCCTGATAGGTCGACCGAAAACCAGCGGACCGATCATTTCCTCTTACCTTCACTCTCCCGGCCATCGCCTCATTCCGCTATTTTTCCGTGTTCGCCTTTCTCAAAAAGCAAACCAGGCGCTGCTGCCTTTTTCACTGTATGGGAGCCGGTTGGATCCGGTTGTCATTCACAGATCAACTCATCAACGTTAACCATTGCCTCTTGATGAGTACTCTGGAGCCACTGCCTGCAAGGTAAGAAAAAATGATGAGTGCGGATGATGAAAATGGATGTTGGGTAAGGAGAAAAAGTGAAATTGGCCCCCAACCTTTCGGCATGCAAAACTGATGGATGTTTGCAGAAAAGAATACCAAGAACAATCTATCCCAAAGGCATAAATCAATGAGACGCCAGTTTACAAAATATGAATGTTAGGGTGCAAGATGACGCGTTTGAGGTGCAAGCGGAAGCAGCGATCCCGAGGGGTGATCGCGAAATCCGGTGGGGGATTTTTGAGGGAAAACGGATTGGGGATTGCGTCGGAGTTTTGGTTATTGATGGATGATCACCGATGTCGTTTCATGGGCGGGTAAGGGTGGAGCGATTAAATAGCCCTGGATGACGTCGCAGCCATGCTCCTTCAGGAAGCGCAACTGATTTTCGGTTTCCACGCCTTCGGCGATGATTCGCAACCCCAATGCTTTCCCCAGGGAAATAATCGAATCGACTATGGCCACGTCGATTGTGTTGTCCGGAAGGTGTTTGATGAGGCTTTGATCGAGTTTCAGGCCGTCGATAGGAAACGATTTTAAATATCTGAGGGAGGCGTGGCCCGATCCAAAGTCGTCGATATAGAGGTGAAGCCCCATGGCTTTAAGTTCACGAAGCGTTTGAATGGTTTCTTCGGTCTCATGAATAAGAAAGGTTTCCGTGAGTTCCAATTTCAGGTTTTCAGGGTCCAGATGCGATTGGACCAGAATATCTTGGATGAGGTTGGGGAGATTGCCATGGTGAATCTGCCTGGCTGAAAGGTTGACGGACACCTGCGTGGTTGGAATTCCTTGCTTCTCCCATTCTTTGGCCTGTTTCGTGGCCGCCCGCAAAACCCATTCTCCAATAGGGAGAATCATGCCGTTTTCTTCCGCCTGTGGAATAAATTGTTTGGGATTGATCAAACCTTGGTAAGGATGGTGCCAGCGAAGCAAAGCTTCCATGCCGACCACCTGCTTACTGCGAAGATCCAGGAGGGGCTGATAATGTAAAAGAAATTCTTCTTTGATGAGGGCCCGGTGCAATTCCACATCCAGTGTGGTGCGATCCAAGCCTGCGGTAGTCATTCCCGCTGTATAAAACTGGTAGCTGTGTCCTCCCTGGGCTTTGGCGCGATACATGGCCGCATCCGCATGGGCCAGCAATTCCTGGGGATTAGCGCTGTCCCAAGGATAAATGGTGATCCCTAAACTTGCAGTCACCCGTAATGTACGGTTTTGAACCATCACCGGCTGGGCCAGTAAATCGAGGATGCGTCGGCCGACGGTTGCGACGTCCTCAACCGACATGATTTGCTCCAAAAGAACGGCAAATTCAACTCCGCCAAGGCGAACTCCTGTATCAATTTCCCTGATGCACTGTTTGAGCCGGTGTGCGACGGTTTTTAAAAGGGTATCTCCATATTCATGCCCTAATGTGTCATTGATTTCCTTGAAATGGTCGAGATCCAGAAACATGAGAGCCATGGCGCTGTCGTTTCTATTGCATCGGGCTACCGCGGAGTTGAGCCGTTCATAAAACAGCCCTCGATTGGCCAATCCCGTGAGGTGGTCGTAATGGGCGAGTTTGGTGATCCGCTGTGTGGCACGTTGCCGTTCCATGGCATAACGAATGGCTCGACAGAGGCTGGCGCCCTTGATTTGGCCCTTAATGAGATAATCCTGAGCCCCGCTTGTCACGGCTTCGATAGCCTGTTCTTCGTTCTCCATGTCGCTTAAGATCAGGATTGGAGCCGATGGACAGTATTGGATGAAATGGGCAATAAGGTTTAATCCAATGCCTTGTTGGGGGTTCAGATCCAGGAGGATACCGTGGAGAGAGTGTTGTCTGGCTGCTTCTAACGCTTCTTGAACGGACGAGGCATAAAGTAAAGAAAAATGCGTTTGGAGTCCTTCCGCCAACCTGCTTCGGATGAGCTGGGCTTCCTGGGGATCCGTCCCGAAGTATAGGAGTTTAAGCATAGAGGTTGTTTTCGCTCATGAAGAGGGATATGAATCGTTCGGTGTATTTCGTGGTTTTTGTATGCAGGTCATGTGTTTTTTCGGGCTTTTCTCCATGATACTTGATTGATTTTGGTGGCAGATTGTGGCCTGGGTTGCTTGAAAAATTAAGCCGGGTCCGGGAAAGCGCTTGACTTTTTTTGAAATACGATCAAAGATATGAGTTTGATTTCCTAAATAAATCATGTGGTTACATGGTGAATTTTTGTTATTGGGGACCAGGTTCACATTCCTTTACTTTGTATTTTACAATTTAGTAAAATTAAGTTTAATCTTTTTCTATTTCACATTTCCCGTCAAGATTCTTATCGAATAGTTCTTTTTTCTGGTTACGACTTTTTTAGGGTGCCACGTATGGTGATAAATGCCAGAAAAAAGGCGGGGTTGTGTTTTGCCGTTTTTGAGAAAGTCAGGAATGACCTCGCTAGACTGTTGTACAATATCTTAAGAACTATTGAAAGAACAAAGAAAGCCTACATCTCAGGTTTAAAGTCAATCAACTTTGATGAATTTGCACGTTCTTTTTGAAGAAAGAATGGTCGTTTGAAGGGGGTTCTCTTGTGGAGGAATTACGTATGGCGAAAACAGTGACACTGTCCGTGGTCATTCAACGATTGATCGATGTGGGGAAGGTAAAAGGACATATAACCCTTAAGGATTTGGGCCAGGTTCTCCCCATCGATCAAATTCGTTCGGAACAACTACATGCCATCATTAATGCTTTGAATGAGGCGAATCTCCAGGTTATTGATCCAGCCAAACGTACGGCACTGCAGGTGTCCGCTTTGAAGAAATCCGGTGAAGAGGCTGAAGATCCGGATGACGTGGAGGACGAAGTTGATGCTTCCCTGGACATCGATCTGACGCCGGGGGAGCCGACACGAATTGATGATCCGGTCAGATTGTATTTGAAGGAAATGGGCCGGGTGCCCTTGTTGACTCGAGAGGGCGAAATTGAGCTGGCCAAACACATTGAGGAAGGGAAGAGGGAATTGGCCTGTGCGGTTTATGGCATGCCCGTCAACATTCAATATCTGGAAATCCTGCACGATCAATTGAAACAGGAGGAAATTCGCGTCCGGGATTTGGTCTTGCTTCAGGATACGCTGGATGAGGAAGAAGAGGAGGAAGACCTTCAAGCCGCAGAACAGGAAGACGAAGAACTCCGAAATCGGACTCTGGAAGCCCTTGGGGTTGTTCGGAAATTAGGGCGAAATCTCCTGGCTTTATATTCTCAAAATCGCGAGGGCCGGGTGTCGAAAGCCAAGAAGGCTCAGTTGGAAAAACGACGTCTTGCCATGACCGAGCAATTAGTCGATCAAATTGAATCTCTCAATCTGCACCAGCGGGTTAAGGATTTCATGCTAAAGCAAATTAAGGATTTGGGTTATGAAATCCGGGGGGCCGAACGGACAATCCTTAACCGCATGGAAAAGCTGGGCTTTGCAGGCCAGGATGGTATGCAAGTAATAGGGAAAAAAGCCAAAACAGCAGTTCCCAAGCCTCATACCACGAAAAAGAAACCCCAACTCACTGCGGAACAAATCGAGGCCTACAAGGCTGAAGTGCAAGCGGCCCGAGAGGCCATCCAAAAACTTGAAGAAGAAACGTTGAATATGCCGCTGGAAGAATTCAAGGCCAATTTGAGCATTTTGGAGAATGCGGAAGAGAAGGTGAAGCGGGGAAAGGCTCAGCTGATTGAGGCGAATCTGCGGTTGGTAGTCAGTATTGCCCGGAAGTACACCAACCGAGGTCTTCAGTTCATCGATTTGATCCAGGAGGGGAACATCGGCCTCATGCGCGCGGTGGATAAATTTGAGTATCAACGCGGTTATAAATTCAGCACCTATGCCACCTGGTGGATACGGCAGGGGGTGACGCGAGCGATTGCTGATCAGGCCCGGACGATTCGAATTCCCGTTCATATGATTGAGGCGAATACCAAATTGGCCAGGACGGCTCGTCAGCTTGTTCAGCAGCTGGGCCGTGAACCGACCCCTGAGGAGATTGCGGAGCGTATGGCTTTGACGCCGGAGAAAGTTCGCATGATGTTGGATATTTCCAAGGGGACCATCTCATTGGAAACCCCGATCGGTGAAAAAGAGGATAGCCAATTGGGAGATTTGATCGAAGATAAAAATGCGGTTTCTCCCATGGACGCCGCCAATCGGTATGATCTGCAACGGCAAATTGCCAATGCCCTGGGGGTATTGACACCTCGAGAGGAAACCGTGATTCGTAAGCGGTTCGGGATAGGGGATAGCACCGACCATACGCTCGAAGAAATCGGGCAGGACTTTGATGTCACTCGTGAGCGGATCAGGCAAATTGAGGCCAAAGCGCTAAAAAAACTTCGACATCCCAGTTGTAGTCATAAATTGCGAAGCTTGGTCGACCATCTATAGCTTCACGACTGGTCTGGGAAAGGTCGCGTGATTCCGGAAGCCCCGTCATATCTATGGCGGGGCTTTTTTTTGGGAAAGGAGAAAGAGCAAATGGAGGCTGGGTATGTCCCACCGGGGAGGCGTAGCCGGTGCTTGTGTCATATCTTGCTTCTCGGGTGGCTTCGCCCCGTGATATGATTTTTGAATATGAGAATTTTAGTCGTAGAAGATGAACCCAAGGTGGCCTCGTTCATTCGGCGGGCGTTGGAGGAGGAGAGTTATGCGGTCGACGTGTGCGGGGATGGGCCGGGAGGGTTAGATTGGGCGCAGACCGTCAATTATGATCTGATTATTCTGGATTTGATGCTGCCTGGCCTTCCTGGGGTTGAAGTCTTAAAGCGGGCCCGTGTGGCCGGAGTCAAGACGCCGGTTTTGATCCTGACAGCCCGCTCCGAAGTTGATCAGCGTGTGAAGGGGCTGGATGCGGGAGCGGATGACTACCTGACCAAACCCTTCGCCATCGAAGAATTGTTGGCGAGGGTGCGGGCGTTACTGCGTCGGGCCGGGGGGGCTCCGACGGGGATTCTCCAGGTTGAAGATCTAGTGTTAAATCCGGTGACACGAGAGGTCACGCGGGGCGGACAACGGCTGGAGCTGACCACCAAGGAGTATGCCCTGCTGGAATATCTCATGCGGAATGCCGGTCGTGTTTTGACTCGATCCATGATCACCGAACACGTGTGGGATCTCGACTTCGATACCTTTACCAACGTTATTGATGTCTATATCAGTTATTTGCGAAATAAAATCGATAAAGGGAGGGAGCGAAGTCTCATTCAGACCGTCCGGGGGAGTGGTTATATGATGAGGGCGGATTGATGAAGAATGCCTCGATCCGGGTTCGGTTGACCTTATGGTATGGGTTGGCATTGGCGCTGGTTCTGCTGTTGTTCGCAGTGTCCTTGTACTTGGAGATGTCGAGAGCCCTTCGCGAACAGGTCGATGCCTCACTGGAGGAAGCCGCAGCCGTAGCCATTCGCACGTTGGGAGAACATCGTTTTGGCCCCTTTTTGATTTTTGAAGACCTTTCCCAGGATTTTCCTGAAATTGCCCTCCTGGACAAATTTTTTCAAATTTTCGGACCTGCCGGACAGGTCACGATTCAGTCGGCCAATATTCAAAGTCGGGAAATCCCCTTGAGTCAGACCGCATTTCGGGCGGCTTTGAATGGATCCATAACCTTTGAGTCCGTCAAATTTGAAAATGGAGTTCCCATTCGACTGCTGTCTTTTCCGGTTCGCCAGGGCGATCAACTGGTGAATATTTTAAGGGTCGGGACCTCTCTCCAACCCACCGAACGAATGCTCCATCGGTTATTGGTCGGTTTGTACATCGCGTCCCCTCTTGCGCTGCTGGTTTCCCTGGGGGGGGGCTGGTTTTTGGCAGGTCGAGCCCTCCGTCCCGTTCATGTTTTGACTCAAACCGCAAAACGGATTGCCGCCGGAGACCTCACCCAGCGTATTCAAACCCCTCACTCGAATGACGAAATCGGTCAACTGGCTTCCACGTTCAACGATATGATCGGCCGGCTTGAGGTATCATTCAGGCAGATCCGGCAGTTTAGTGCCGATGCTTCCCATGAACTACGAACGCCATTGACCATCACCAAGGGAGAAACCGAACTTGCGTTGCGACGGCCACGTCAGGCGGATGATTATCGAATGGTCCTTGAAAGCAATCTCGAGGAAATTGATCGGATGAGTCGCATTGTCGATGAGTTGCTGTTCCTCTCCCGGGCGGATCTGGGGGAAATCAAGTTGAAAATGCTTCCGGTGCAGCTGGATGATTTAGTGCGGGAAATTCAGCAACAGGCCATCGTATTGGGAAAGGAACGGCACGTGACGACGGTTTTGGGGGCCTTGGATCCGGCCGTGGTATTGGGGGATGATTTACGCCTGAGGGAACTGTTGTTGAACCTGGTGGATAATGCGGTGAAATATTCCAGGGAGGGGCAAACCGTGTTGGTCTCGCTTGAGAGGGTCGATAATCATGCGAAATTAACGGTGCAGGACTCCGGAATCGGCATTTCTCCTGAGGAGCAAGCCCGCATTTTCGACCGGTTTTATCGGACCGATGATGCTCGTGCGCACGCGACCAAAGGGACAGGTCTGGGTCTCTCCATATGCAAATGGATTGTGGAGGTTCATAAAGGGACAATGGATGTCAGCAGTCAAGTCAAAGAAGGTTCCGTCTTTACAGTATTTCTGCCACTCAGTCACGCTACGGTCCTGGCCTAGAGCGTAGCCTTTCTTCCGTTCTCTGCCCTCACGGGCGACAATTAAAAAAAATTAATATTCACCTAATTTCCCGTTCATGTCGGGGTGTTACATCTATGTTTAACATCGAGGTTGGAAGGACGGCATGTACGTCGTCCGGTGGAGACGGCAATCCTTCCAGCCAAGCAACGAGGAGCAGGTCAATCCAGAAGAGAGGAAGGGAGAGTTGTTATGAATGCACTTCAAGCGGCTCCACTGGTTCTTGATCAAAAGAAGAAAAAGGGGGCTGAGATTTTTCAGCTCCGACGGGCAGGAAAACGGCCCCCCACATCACTAGCCTCCGGCTTGAACTCCTGGAAGGCATCGGTGGATCCCCACGAGGAAGAGAGCGTGTCCTCCGGGGACCTGAATTCGGTTAATCTGGAGTCTATTTATTTCCGAGGGTTTCGAACCCGCCCTTTGCTGGGAGCAAAGGAAGAATTGGACTTGGCGAAGCGGTTATATCAGGGAACCATGAATTTGCGGGAGGCGATTCGTGGTGCGTCGGGCCTTTTGAGTCGGCTGAAAAATGTCGAGGAAGTTGAGGCACTTCGCAGCCGCCTGAATCAATATTTGGATCTCAATGGTTATTCGGTTCCCGTGATCGATGAAATTGTGACTCAGGTTCAAGATATCAAGCAATTACCCGTTTTACGTGCCCAAAAAGGCAAAAACGTGGCACAACAGGTGGATGGCCTGATTCAGGAGATCAAAAAGGCCAGGGTGGACATTGAGCAACCCAAGGATGAACTGGTTCAACGGAACCTTCGGTTGGTGGTTGATGTCGCCAAGCGATATCTCGGGCGCGGACTGGGTTTTCTTGACCTCGTCCAGGAAGGGAATATCGGCCTTATGAAAGCCGCGGAACGGTTCGAATATACCCGAGGATTCAAATTCAGTACCTATGCGACCTGGTGGATCAGGCAGGGTATTACGCGAGCCGTAGCGGACCAAAGCCGCACGATTCGTGTCCCGGTGCATACCAATGAAGCCTCCACGAAAATTGCAAAGACGGCCCAACGCCTGATGCAGCAGTTGAACCGGGAGCCGAACTTTGAGGAAATCGGGCGCGTGCTGAATATGACCGGCGATCGCGTCAAGGAAACGATCGAGGCATTTCAGGAGCCTGTTTCCCTTGATGCCCCGTCTGCCGACGGGGAAACGGAGTTAGTGGAATTGATTCCCGATGTTGAGGGGCGTTCCCCCGATGAAGATATCATTCGCAAGTCCAATGCTCAGTGGCTGGACCAAATCTTAAAAGTGCTGACACCGCGGGAAAAGGAAGTGATACGGCTTCGATTCGGGATCGGCGTTGAGGAGCCGTGGACCTTGGAGCAAGTCGGGCGATCCATGAATGTGACCCGGGAGCGGATCCGGCAGATAGAAGTTGTGGCCTTGAAGAAATTAAAAGAGTCGCATGTGAAAGCGATGCTGGCTGATATCAAATAAAGTGTTCCTATTGGACGGAGTGTCCCTTGAAAAGGCCGGAGCCAATCGCTCCGGCCTTTTTTTTTATCTTCCGGTTTACGATGGGAATAATTTGGGGTATCTTGACAGCGGTGGTTGGAATGTCCAAGAGGGGAAAAAAGAACGCGTTGAATTGAGCCTGGAAGCGAAAGAGGCAGGAAATGGATGTGGTGATTACCCGCTCGCTGGTTATTCCCGAGTCCGAATTGCGGTTGACGGCAGTTCGAAGCCGTGGGCCGGGGGGACAACATGTCAATAAAGTGAATACCCGCATGGTATTGGAGTTTGATCTTGAGCATTCATCGGCCCTCTCGGAAATACAAAAACGGCAACTGAGAAAATCGTTGGCCCGTCGAGTCAACCGGCAAGGCGTTTTGCGGTTGCAGGCTCAGCAGCATCGGAGCCAGTCTGCCAATAAAGCCGAGGTCATCGAAAAATTTGCCCTGTTGCTTCAACAGGCGTTCCGACCGGCTAAAGCTCGTGTGCCGACCAAGGTGCCAACCCGGACTCGTGAAAGGCGGATCACGGAAAAAAAACAACGTGGAGATGTCAAACGGGTACGAAAGAAGGTTGCCTATGGAGATGAATGATTCGGTCGGAAAATTCCGTGATGCCGGATGGTGCCTCATACTCCCATTTCAAGATGAGGAAACTATCCGTGGCTGCTGAGTGTTCTGAGCCGCCGAGGGCTCCGGTCATGCCCCGTACTCTGGAAAAACATGGCCATGTCCGGGTTGATGAGTTTTTCGGGTTCAAAGACCGGGACAATCCGGATGTTCTCAACTATTTGAAGGCTGAAAATGAGTATGCGAATGCCGTCATGGCTCATACGGATGCTCTTCAAGCCAAATTATTTGAGGAGATTAAGGGGAGGATCAAGGAAACGGATTTATCTGTGCCGTTTAAAATGAAAGGGTACCGGTATTATACTCGGTGGCGGGAAGGGGCGGAATATCCACTCTACTGTCGTAAGGCCGATATTGATGAACCCACAGAGGAAGTGATGGTGGATGCCAATGAGCTGGCATCCGGGCATGAGTATTTTTCGTTGGATAGTTGGGCCGTGAGTTCGGGCCAGAATGTGTTGGCCTTTGCGACCGATACGCAAGGTCGGCGAATCTACACCATTCGCTTAAAGGATTTGTCCACAGGGAGGATGTTGCCTGACGTGCTTGAGTCTGTGACAGGCAATATGGCTTGGGCCAATGATAATCAAACGCTGTTTTACGCTCGTCAGGATCCTCTGACATTGCGGTCCAACCGGATTTACCGGCATGTGCTGGGGACAACACCTTCCGACGATACCCTGGTATACGAGGAGCAGGATGAAACCTTCTCGGTGTATGTGACCCAATCCAAGTCCCGCCGTTTTGTCCTCATTGGATCGCATCAAACCGTCACCAGCGAGTATCGCTATGTGGATGCGGATAAACCGATGCAGGCATTTCAGATGTTTCATCCGCGTGAACGGGGCCATGAATATGAAGTCGATCATGTGGGGAGGCATTTTTTTGTGCGCACCAATGATCAAGCCAGGAATTTCCGGTTGATGAGAGTTGCCGAGGACAGGCCGCAACGCGACCGGTGGGAAGAGGTGATCCCTCACAGGACCGATGTCTTGTTGGAGGGTTTTGAATTGTTCGATGACTATCTGGTGGTGGAGGAACGCAAGCAAGGCCTGATTCATTTGCGAATCAGGGATTGGCATCGTGGAACGGATCACGAACTCGATTTTGGTGAGTCGGCCTACTGGGCGACCTCGGGCGATAATCATGAATCCCAAACCCCCTGGTTTCGGTTCGGGTATACCTCGATGACCACCCCCATGACGATATACGATTATCATATGGGAACCCGCGAGAAAATTCTTTTAAAACAAGAAGAAGTTCTGGGTGATTTTCAGATTACGCATTACCGGACCGAACGGCTGTTTGCGACCGCTCCTGATGGGGTGGCCATTCCCATCTCGCTTGTCTACCGAAAAGGGTTTCAACCGGATGGGACTCATCCGTTGTTACTCTATGGATACGGTTCCTACGGGCACAGTCTCGATGCCACCTTCAGTTCTCCCCGTCTAAGTCTCCTGGATCGGGGATTTGTGTATGCGTTGGCCCATGTCCGCGGGGGGGAGGAGCTGGGGCGCGCTTGGTATGAAGACGGGAAATTACTCAAGAAAAAAAATACGTTTATGGATTTTCTGACTTGCGCCGACTTTCTGGTCCGGCACCGATATGCCGATCCACAGGCTCTGTTTGCCATGGGAGGGAGTGCCGGGGGGCTTCTGATGGGAGCGGTCATGAATATGCGTCCGGAACGGTTTTGTGGAATTGTCGCCCGGGTGCCGTTCGTGGATGTGGTGACGACCATGTTGGATCCGGACATTCCCTTGACTACCGGCGAGTATGATGAATGGGGGGATCCCAACCAGAAGCCCTACTATGACTATATGTTGTCGTATTCACCCTATGACAATATATCTTCCTGTGTCTATCCGCATTTGTTGGTGACCGCAGGCCTGCATGATTCTCAGGTGCAATATTGGGAGCCCGCCAAGTGGGTGGCAAAACTGCGAGCCCCAAAAATCCACGAGCATCGTCTGATCCTCAAAACCAATATGGAGGCCGGCCATAGCGGGATATCCGGCCGTTTTCAGCAATACAAAGAAATCGCCTTCATCTATGCGTTCGTATTGGATCTTGCCGGAATTCATGAATAGGAGACGAACCTTCTCATAGACCGCATTCCGCCTCAATGGCTCCATGCCGAGGGGCAGAAGCAACTCTGTGCCTTGCATCCAACGCCGGATTGTTCTTGTTTGCCGGTTCCCGCTCTCATATTGCATCATCTATCTGTTTCTGGACGGACAGGGTGCGGGAAGTTCGTGGAAACACTATTTCAGTCGAACGAGTGGAGTAACAATCATTTTCTCCGGCTTGCCAGGTCCGGCGAGATTCAATACATTGCTGGTATGGAAACCCGGTCATACAGAGTGAAAATAGCCGGTATTCGTCCGTTGACCGCGGAGGTGCATGAATTGGCACTCAAGGTCATGGAGCCACCGTCTCTGACCTTTCGCCCCGGTCAATCTATCGCGATAACCATCCCTTCACCTTCATCCCATCAGGCCGTGCGGCGTTATTATTCCGTGTCCTCTCCTCCCAGTGTGCGGGATCATATTTCCTTAGTATTCAATGGAGGAGAGCAGGGAGTTGGCACGCAATTTTTGCGGAATCAGGTACTAGGCCAGGAATTGATGGTGGAGGGGCCATTCGGGTCCTTTTATTTGCAGGATGATCCGGATCAAAAACTTCTGTTTGTCGCCACCGGCACCGGCATTGCCCCGATTCGCTCCATGATTGCCACTGTTCTTGAAAACGGGCGGACTCAACCCATGACATTGTTATGGGGGTTGCGGTGCGAAGCCGATATTTATTTTCTGGAGGAATTGGAGGCGTGGAGTTCCCGATTTCCACAATTTTCCTATATCCTGACCCTATCGCAACCGGGGACACAGTGGCGAGGGGAAAGGGGGCGGGTGACCCGCATTCTGGAAACTATGGAGAACGTGGATGAATGTGCGGTGTATGTCTGCGGGGGACGAAAAATGGTGGCGGAAGTCATCGCCCTGCTTCATCAGCGGGGTGTTTCCCGAATCTATCGGGAACGGTTTCATGATGATCCGTGAGAGGCGGGGCAGGTACCGCCATCCTCTCAAGCGACCATGCTTCACAAAGGCCGCAGCTGGAGAACGTAGTGCGAGGGTGAAACAGTTCTGCAATTCACATCGATGCGGCGCCACTGGGTGATGGGATTGGAATGAAAAGGCAGGTATTGTGGTGGTAAGAGATACCCGGAGGAGCGATGGCCTGGGGGTGTATGTGCATGTGCCTTTTTGTGCGCGCCGGTGTTCTTTTTGCGCCTTTTATCTGGTGATCCAGGAAGAACACCGTATTCGACAATTTGTGGAGGATGTCATACGGGAGATCGGGTTTTGGGGAACTCGAGAGGACGTCTCTGGCTTTAAAATTTCCACCGTGTATTTTGGCGGAGGGACTCCGACGACGCTTGCCCCTGAATTCTTATCCAGGATTCTCCATGCCGTTTCCGGTTGTTGGGAAATGGGCCCTGACTTGGAAATCACCGTAGAATCAACTCCGGAACTACTCAATTCCGACTATGCGCAGGCCTTGAGGCAGCTGGGCGTATCCCGCCTAAGCATCGGGGTACAATCCTTTGATCCGCGGGAACGGCAAACCCTGGGGATGGATCCTCCGGCAACTGTGGTTTGGAAGGCGGTGAGGGAGGCCCGGGGGGCGGGGCTCGAAAATATCAATCTGGATTTGATCTATGGAATTCCGGGGCAAAGCATCGAAAGCTGGAAAAAGTCTATGGATCAGGCTCTGGCATTGGAGCCGACCCATCTTTCCTGTTATGCCCTGGCGCTTGAAACAGGCACCCGCCTGTATCATCAATGGAGACGGGGCGCCATACATGAGATCGATCAGGACGTAGAAATGAATTTTCAGTCAGTCACCGAAGAACGCCTGGGGGAAGCCGGCTTTGCGAGATATGAAATCTCCAATTGGTCCAAACCCGGGCATGTGTGTCGTCATAATCTGCGGTACTGGCAGGGGCAGGATTATCTGGGTTTGGGGCCGAGTGCTCAATCGTATCTGCAGGGGGGGCGATGGGGGAATGTCCCGGATGTATTGGAATACTCCCAACGATTGGCTCATGGGGAATTCCCTATTCAGGGGCGGGAAATTTTGCCGATTGATCAACAGCGAAAGGAACGGGTAATTTTCGGATTACGGAAAACGGAGGGGGTGCCCCTCCAATGGGTACACGATATTGAGCATGATGTTGTATGGGTACAAACCATCGAACGGTTACTCGAACAACAGTATTTGTCGCAGTGTGCTGATCGGTATTGTTTGACCGCCAAGGGAAGGCAATATGCGGACAGCGTTGGACTGGAATTGTGGGGGTAAACCTCCAGGAGGGGTGGGGTATCCGACTCTTTCCTGTCGTTGAGATAATGATGGAGGGAAGGGAACAGCCCAACCCAGATAGGCAATGGTTATGAGAAACGATCCTTCATCTTGTGATTCTGTTGATAGCATGAACCGGGTTGCCGGGTCCTTGGATCCGGATGGGCAAGACAATCCTCAGGGGCTGACCCCATCCCTGCCGGTTCATCGACTGTCGAAAAGCCGTTTTCTGGCCGGTCTGCAATGTTTGAAGCGATTGTATTTGGAACTATATCACCCTGAGCTGGCCACTCCGCCGACACCTGATCGTCGGGCGATTATGGATATGGGAACGGAGGTGGGAGCGGTCGCCCGCCAAAACTTTCCCGGCGGTGTGTTGGTGGAAGAAACTCATCGACAAATCCCTGCCGCCCTGACTCGAACGCAGGCATTAGTTGAGGATCCCACTATCCCGGCTCTGTTTGAAGGTGCATTTATTTGGCAGGGTATTGTGGTCCGCGTCGATGTGTTGGAGCGATTGGATGCCTGCCGATGGCGGCTTATTGAAGTGAAGGCGACTTCCAAAGTGAAGCCGACTCACCTGGATGATCTGGCCATTCAAATGACCGTTCTGGAGAATTCGGGTATTCAGGTTGATTCCTGCGCCCTTATGCACCTGAACACGCAATATGCCTTTGAAGGGCAGGTCTTGAATCTGGCCGAACTGTTTGCCCTGGTCGATATGACTGATGCGGTAAGGCGTCGCCGGGAAATCCTTCTCTCCCAGTTGGAAGACATGTGGGCGGCCTTGACCCAATCTGAGCCACCATCTGTTGAGCCGGATGAGCATTGTCATGTGCCGTATGAATGTCCCTTCTGGAGACACTGTACCCAGCATAAACCTCCTCGATGGATTTATCATCTGCCGGGTAGTTCCACGATTCAAAAGACATTGAGGGAAGAGGGGGTGGAAAGCATCGATGATATTCCTGCCGGGTTTCCGCTGACCATTATTCAGCAGCGGGTAAAGAATGCGGTGGAATGGGTGTCCCCCTTGCTTCGTGCGCGGCTGGACTCAGTTCGGTATCCGGTCCATCACCTTGATTTTGAAACGTTTATGCCCGCCATCCCTATTTTTCCGAAAACCCGCCCCTACCGTCCGATTCCATTTCAATGGTCGAATCATATTGAATATCCGGATGGAACAATCATCCACCATCATTATTTGTGTACTGATGGCCGGGATCCGAGGGAAGAGGTGGCTTTAAGCGTAATGGAAAGTCTGGGGGAAACCGGAACGATTTGCGTCTATTCGGAAAATGAACGGTATTTATTGCAGGCGTTGGGCGAATGGCTGCCCCACCTGAAGCCGGCCTTACAAAAATTATCGAGAAGGCTGTGGGACTTGCTGTCGGTCATTCAGCAGCACTACTATCATCCCGACTTTCAGGGGTCGTTTTCCATCAAATCGGTGTTGCCTGCTCTCGTGCCCCAACTGGGGTATCAGGATCTCGGTATTCAAAACGGGGCGGTTGCGTCGGTCATGTTTCGGCGGATGGCTTTTGAGGAGCCGGATCTGATGGAGCGGGCTAAAATCGCCCAGGATTTACAGTCCTATTGCGAACGGGATACCCGGGCAATGCTGGAATTACGCCGTGAGCTGAAGAATCGTACGGCCATGGCCAGGCCATGAGACGGGAAAGAACGATGCGTTGACCCACGGGGCACTCATTGATACAATCGCTTGAAACCTTTCCTGTTCCATTCTTCTTCCAAGTAGACATGCCTTTCTGTCAGATCGAATGTCGTCTGCCTCGTTAATCCTGCCTGAAGGAGCATGGGTGTGAATATTCTGGTTTTACATGGTCCAAACCTGAATCTGCTCGGCACCCGCGAACCGGGTATGTATGGAAACAAGACATTAAAGGAAATAAATGAGGCATTGAGGCGGTTGGGGGAGGAATTAGAAGTGTCCGTGGACTGCCGGCAATCAAATGTCGAAGGGGAATTGGTGTCATGGATCCAGGAAGCCGCCGGACGATTTCAGGGACTGCTGTTTAATCCGGCGGCCTACACTCACACCAGTATTGCCCTGCGGGATGCCGTGGTGGGGATTGGGATCCCTCTGGTTGAAGTTCATTTATCGAATATTCATAAACGGGAACGGTTTCGGCGGCGCTCCTACCTCGCTCCTGTGGCGCTGGGCCAGATTTCCGGCTTTGGGTGTGACAGTTATTTGTTGGGGCTACGGGCTTTGGTGGGTGCCCTCAGGCAACCGAGGGTATCGTAGGTATATGACGAGCTGGAATATTTACTGAAAACTTACATGAGAAGGGGAGTGTGGTCGGGTGATTACTACTGCTGAATTTCGAAATGGTGCTCGTTTGGAACTGGATGGTGAGCCGTATTATATTGTGGAGTTCCAGCATGTCAAACCCGGGAAAGGTGGGGCATTTGTCCGTACCAAGCTTAAGGGGTATCGGACTGGAAACGTCCTCGACCGGACCTTTCGCTCCGGTGAAAAGTTTGAGGAGCCCAACCTCGATGAACGGGATATGCAGTTTCTGTATAGTACCGGTGATGATTTTACCTTTATGGATACCGAGAATTACGAACAATTCACCTATCCGAAGAACCAATTGGGCGAGAATACCGATTTATTAAAGGAGAATACGGTCGTCAAAATCCTGCTTTATCATGACCAACCGATTTCGGTGGAATTGCCGATTTTTATGGAGCTGAAGGTCGTGGAAGCCGATCCGGGCATCCGGGGGGATACGGCCTCCGGTGGAACCAAACCGGCTACCGTGGAAACCGGGGCTGTCATTAAAGTTCCCCTGTACCTTGAAGTCGGAGAGACCATCAAGATCGATACGCGGACCCGTGCGTATGTGGAGCGGGTGCGTTAATCATGTCTCCCTTCATTCTTCAATTGTTGACCCTCCAATACGGCTTGGATTGAACATGGCGGATTCTTCCAGAAAAGAGATCGAAGATTTGGTTGAACTGCTCAACCGGTACCACTTGACGGAGCTTGAGCTGGAAAAAAAGGGTATGCGGATCAGAGTCCGTCGTGAACCGCCGCCCGCGGTGCCGGCGGAACCGTCGGTGGTGGTGGAACCGCCACCTCCATCCCATCTCCAAAGTTCCGTCTTTCAAGCGGATACCGGACAATTTTTGACGGTGACGTCACCGATCGTAGGCACCTTTTACCGTGCTTCTTCCCCCGATGCCAATCCCTATGTGGAAGAGGGGGATATGGTGAAAAAAGGACAGGTCCTCTGTATTGTGGAAGCGATGAAACTCATGAATGAAATCGAGGCTGAAGCCGATGGGCGGATTGTCAAAATTTTAGTTGAAAGTACGACGCCTGTGGAATTCGGTCAACCGTTATTTCTGATTGATCCGCAACCAACCCATTAATGTTCCGAACATGGTTTATGCCGTCGTGCTGACGTGGCCGGGAAAACCTCCCAAGTGGCGAGCCAATGAAGGGGATTGTGTTGAGGAACCAGACTGGTGTTTAAAAAAATTCTCATAGCGAACCGGGGGGAAATCGCCCTTCGCGTGATTCGTGCGTGCCGGGAACTGGGGATTCGAACCGTGGCGATTCATTCCGACGTGGATGCCAAATCGTTGCATGTCCGGTATGCGGATGAACATGTTTGTGTGGGGCCGGCGGAAGGCGGGCTCAGTTACCGCAATATTCCCAATGTCTTGAGTGCCGCGGAAATTACCGGTGTGGATGCCATTCATCCCGGTTATGGTTTTTTGGCTGAAAACGCCCATTTTGCCGAGGTCTGCGAATCGATCGGGATTACCTTTATCGGTCCTTCTTCCGAACACATCGCGTTGCTCAGCGATAAATCCAAAGCCAGGGCCCATATGAAGAAGCGGGGAATACCGGTATTGCCGGGCAGCGAAGGCGAAATCATGGATCTCAAAGAGGGATTGACCGTCGCTAGGCAATTGGGGTTTCCCGTGATTGTCAAAGCCTCAGCCGGCGGAGGCGGTCGGGGTATGCGGGTCGTGTGGGAAGAGGGAGATTTATTGCAGGCATTGGAATCGGCGCAATTGGAAGCTCAAAACGCATTTGGTCATGCGGGGGTGTATATTGAACGGTTTTTTGAAGATCCGCGGCATATTGAGTTTCAGGTCCTGGCGGATCATTATGGCCATGTCGTCCATTTCCACGAACGGGATTGTTCCATTCAACGGCGGTACCAAAAAGTGTTGGAGGAATCGCCGTCACCGGCTCTGGATGAATCACTCAGACGGAAAATGGGGCAGGCCGCCGTTGAGGCCGTGAAATCCGTCAAATACCGGAATGCCGGAACGGTGGAATTTCTCCTTGATCAAAATGGCCGGTTTTATTTTATGGAAGTCAACACCCGGATTCAGGTTGAACATCCGGTCACGGAAATGGTGACAGGGATCGATTTAATTAAAGAACAAATTCGTATAGCGTCAGGCGAGGAATTGCCCTATCGACAAAAAGATATTCATTTGACCGGTCATGCCGTTGAATGTCGAATTAATGCGGAATGTCCGGAGAAACTGACCCCCAGCCCCGGAACGATTACCAAATTTCATATACCAGGCGGACCAGGAATACGGGTGGACACGGCCATGGACGCTATGGGAGTGGTGCATCCTTTTTACGACTCCATGATTGCCAAGTTAATTGGGCACGGACGAGATCGCCAGGAAGCCATTGCTCGTGTCCGTCGGGCCCTGGATGAGTTTGTGGTGGAGGGCATCAAAACAAGCATCCCCTTACACCGTCGAATCCTCGACAATCCTGATTTTCAAAAAGGGCCGGTGTCAACCCGATTTCTTGACCGGCTCATTGCCCTGCATTCGGCATGATACAAGTCCAATCTCCCCGCGACGAGCGGGTGGCCCTGTTGCATGGGGTATACCTTATCCTGGATGCCGCCTGGGCTTCTCGCTGTTCGTTGTTTGAGGTTATGAGAGAAGCCATGGATGCCGGGATTCAAATTGTTCAGTACCGGGATAAAACCAGCTCTATGCAAGAGGCTTATACACGAGTCAAAGCCTTGAGGGCCCTGGCGCCGAGAGGGAAAACGCTGTTCATCGTCAATGATCGTTGCGACCTGGCATTGGCGGTAGAGGCTGATGGAGTCCATCTCGGCCAACAGGATCTCCCTCTTGAATTTGCCCGGACCATTTTACCGGCCGATATGCTGATTGGATTGTCCACCCATACACCGGCTCAGGTCAAGGAGGCCGATCGGCAGCGCCCCGATTATGTGGGGTTCGGTCCGATACGGACCACAGGGACCAAGGCTGATCATGAACCGGTTGTGGGAGTAGAAGGAATGCGGGCCGTCCGGTCATTGACGACGCTTCCGATTTTTGCCATTGGGGGAATTGTGCCTGAATTGGTCCCCTCGCTGCTTCAAGCCGGTGCCGACGGTGTGGCTGTGGCTTCAGGTATTTTGAATGCGGCGAATCGCCATGACATGTTTGTCCGATTTATGATGCCTTTTCAATCAGTGCCGTAACCAACCGTTGAATGTCGGCGTGCCGGGATAATTGACGTACGCCTTCCTGCCAGTCAGTATTCATTTCTTTCGTATGACTTACCGGCCCATAGATGGGGACGGAAGAGAATGCGCGGAGCAGTTCGCAGGTGGTCGCGCGTTGCTGCAGGATGCTATGGTCACGATTGGCGGGGGTCGGTTCATTCAGAAGCACTCCGATAGTGGGGATCTGCTCTTCTTTGAGGGATGAGAGGGTCAGAAGGGTATGATTCACGGCACCAAGGTCCGTGCGACTGACGACTACACAGGGAATGCCCAGAATGGCAATAAGATCTTTGATGGTCTGTGTCGGGGTTAGAGGAGTCAACAGGCCGCCTGCCCCTTCAACCAGAACGAGGGAGTATTGCCGGGTTAAGAGCGCATGTTGTTTAAAAATTGTTGATAGGTTAATGGTAATCCCGGTTTGTTGAGCACAGGCCAATGGGGCTAACGGCGCATCATAGCCATAGGGGCAGGTAATCTCCCATGGAGGCAGGGGATCAGCAAGAAGGGAGCGAAGGCGTCCGGTATCGTATTGAGCCGGGTGACCGGAGGCCATACCGGTTTCGACGGGTTTCATAACACCCACCGTTTGCCCACGTTGCCGGAAGGCCAGCAGCAGAGCCCCGGTCAAGGTCGTTTTTCCCACCCCGGTATCGGTGGCCGTAATAAAAAATGATCCCATCTTTGAGGTAAAGGGCGTTCTCAACGGTTCCCTTGGTATAAAAGAAGTAGGGCGTGCCTGTTTACGTCATCCATCC
>JBDIVP010000003.1:0-36748 GCA_039794325.1 Candidatus Inrsubterrania sp. | reverse complement strand
CCTGGAAGGCACCTCCCGTATCATCGATATCCACGTATAGCTTGAAGGCCCCGGGACTTACAACACCCATGAGCTACCACAACATCGGCGATTATGGGATTATCGGAGACCTTCACACGATCGCTCTCGTGGGATTACACGGCTCCATTGATTGGTGTTGCCTGCCGCGATTCGATTCTCCCAGCATATTCGGGGCGATTCTCGACCATAAAACGGGCGGACACTTTCTGATTTCCCCCATCGAACCCGGCAACGCCCGTCAAATGTACCTTCCCGAAACCAACATCCTGTTAACCCGCTTCCTTCAACATGACGGAGTCGGGGAACTCACCGACTTCATGCCCGTTGAATCGGATGAAGCCGGATATCGGCCACGCCGGCATCAGATCATTCGCATGCTGTCTGTGGTCCGGGGCACCCTTCGCTTCCGCCTTGAATGTGCTCCCGCCTTCAATTACGGCCGGACTCCTCACGACACGGAAGTCCGCCACAAAGGCATCATCTTTCAATCGGGCAATCATTCGATCGGACTGGTCAGCCCCATCAAGCTCCACGTGCGTGAAGGCATGGCCTTTCAGGAATTTACCCTCCATGAAGGCCAAACGCTTTCCTTTTTTTTGGAATATGCGGAGGGTCATTCGGGAGACCGGTTGCTGTCCACTCCGGCCTCGGGCCTTGAAGCCTTTCACAATACCTCCGCCTTTTGGCAACGCTGGCTGGGGCAATGCCAATACGACGGGCGTTGGCGTGAGGTCGTTCACCGATCGGCCCTGACCCTGAAGCTTCTGACCTATTCGCCGACCGGTGCCATTGTGGCCGCCCCCACCACCAGTCTGCCGGAGCATATCGGCGGCACCCGCAATTGGGATTACCGGTATACCTGGATCCGGGATGCGGCCTTTACAATTTATGGCCTCTTACGGTTGGGCTTTACGGTCGAAGCCGGGCGGTTTATGGATTGGTTGAATACCCGGTGCTGTGAATTGAATCCGGACGGTTCCCTGCAATTGATGTATGGTATCGACGGCCGGCGCGACCTCCCTGAAGAAGAACTGCTTCATTTGGACGGCCACCGAAGCTCCCGTCCCGTCCGAATCGGCAACGGCGCCGCCACGCAACTTCAGCTGGACATGTATGGCGCTCTGATGGATGCCGTCTATCTCTACAACAAACACGGGTCTTCGATTTCGCACGACCTCTGGAGCAATCTCTGCCGGCTCCTGGATTACGTGTGCGTCCACTGGCAGGAACCGGATGAGGGTATCTGGGAAGTACGAGGCGGACGTCGGCATTTCGTGTATTCCAAAGTGATGTGCTGGGTGGCGCTGGATCGGGGCATTCGTCTGGCCGATAAGCGAGGGTTTCCGGGAAATCGGACCCGCTGGATGGCGGAACGGGACCGCATCTATCACCAGGTCATGGATCAGGGGTGGAATCCCGAAGTCGGGGCCTTCGTCCAGCATTATGGCAGCCGGGCTCTGGATGCCGCCAATTTGATTATGCCCCTGGTGTTTTTTGTCTCTCCGACGGACCCGCGCATCCTCTCCACCATCGATCGGACCCTTGAACAACTCGCCCTGGGCAGCTTGGTCTACCGCTACGATATTCACACGGCCGCTTCGGATGGACTGGAAGGAGAAGAAGGGACCTTCAGTATGTGTACCTTCTGGTTGGTCGAAGCCTTGACCAAGGCGGGACGATTATCCGAGGCAAGACTGATCTTTGAAAAAATGTTAAGCTACGCCAACCATCTGCGTTTATATGCCGAGGAAGTTTCCCATTCCGGAGAACAGTTGGGAAATTTCCCACAGGCGTTTACCCACTTTGGATTAATTACCGCGGCCTGCAACCTTGACCTGGCGCTCAATACCAAACGGGCCTCGCACACGATGGCTCGGCGAAACGGATCATCCCCACCCCAGTTCCCTTGAGGGTGAGTTTCCGATCATTGCAGGCGGTGCGTGCACCTCGATTCATAGACCATAGACGGAGGAGGCGATTCGTATGGAGATTGGTTTCATCGGACTCGGAAAAATGGGAATGAATATGGTAACCCGGTTATGCCAGGGGGGACATCGCGTCGTGGCATATGATCGTCACCCCGAATCGACCGCTCAAGCCCAGGCAAAAGGCGCAGTGCCCGCCAATTCATTGGAAGACTTGGTCCGTCAACTCACTCCTCCTCGTGCGGTGTGGGTAATGGTCCCGGCCGGCGCACCGACCGAAGAGACGGTTCAACAGCTTGGAACAATATTAGCATCCCATGATAGTATCGTGGATGGTGGAAACACCAATTTTCATGATGACGTACGGCGGGCCAAGGACCTCCGGGCACGTGGAATTCATTATATCGATGCCGGAACCAGCGGGGGTATTTGGGGCCTCCGGATCGGCTATTGCCTGATGGTCGGTGGAGAACCGGAGGCCGTGGCACGCCTAGCTCCCGTATTCACCACCCTAGCTCCCGAAGGCGGATGGGCACATGTCGGAGACGTGGGTGCCGGCCATTACGTTAAAATGGTGCACAACGGCATTGAGTACAGTATGATGCAGGGATACGCGGAAGGCTTCGAACTCATGGCCAAGAGCGAATACGATCTGGATCTGGCCAAAGTCGCCGACTTATGGATGCACGGAAGTGTCATCCGATCCTGGCTGCTCGAGCTGGCCGCCGGCGCTCTGAATGAGGATCCTAAACTGACCTCCCTGACAGGGTACGTACAGGATTCCGGAGAAGGCCGCTGGATGATCTCGGAAGCCATAGCCAGGGACGTTCCGGTCCCCACACTGACCACGGCCTTGTTTACAAGATTCCGTTCCCGCCAAGAGGAATCCTTCGCCGAAAAAATGCTGGCAGCGTTACGAAAGGCGTTCGGCGGGCACGCCGTCCGGCAATCAGATAAAGGAAAGCCTTGACCATGACGCCACCCGACCTTCCTTCCGGACTCCCGCCGGCGATCACCGTCAACCGCGCAGCGGCGCCACACCCTTGTACCATCGTGATCTTCGGGTCGTCGGGAGATCTGACCAAGCGAAAACTTCTTCCGGCTCTGTACAATCTCCTGCTGGACCAATTATTACCGAAAAACTTTATCGTTCTTGGACTGGGGCGCAAAACCCTTTCCGATGAGGAATTTCGGGCGATTGCCCGTGAAGGCATTGAGCAATTCTCCCGCCAATCTCTAAAATCCGACGCCTGGGAGACCTTCCACAGCCGCCTCTTTTATTGCTCTGGGGATATCGGCGATTCCACCTATTATTCGACCATCGGCACGCGTCTGGAGGAACTCGAAACGCAATTCAACATGCCGGGGCACCGCATTTTTTATTTGGCCATTCCCCCGACATCATTTTCCTCGGCCTGCGAGGGGCTGCACCAGGCCGGCTTGATCGCTCCTCCTTTTCAGGAAACCCCCTGTTCACGGGTCATCGTGGAAAAACCCATCGGCCACGATTTGGCGTCGGCCCAAGCCATCAATACGGCCATCGGCCGGGTGTTCCACGAATCGCAGATTTACCGAATCGATCATTATCTGGGTAAGGAAACCGTGCAGAATATCATGGTCATGCGGTTTGCCAATTCCATTTTCGAACCGCTCTGGAATCATAAATACATCGACCATGTGCAATTGACGGTGAGTGAAGCGGTGACATTGGGCAGCCGTGCCGCCTATTACGAAGGCGCCGGTGCCTTACGGGATATGGTCCAGAATCATATTTTACAACTCCTTTGCCTGATCGCAATGGAACCACCCTACTCGCTGGAACCCGACGTCGTGCGCAATGTCCGAATGGATGTGTTACGGGGGTTACGCCCCATCCGCGGAACGGACGTGGAACGTATGACCGTTCGCGCCCAATATGCTCACGGGAGAATCAACGGGCAAGAGGTACCGGGATACCGGCGAGAGGAAGGGGTCCGGCCCGATTCCACGACCGAAACCTATGTGGCCTTAAAAGTCTTTGTGGAAAACTGGCGGTGGGCCGGCGTGCCCTTTTATATCCGTACGGGAAAGGGCATGACGAAACGGGCTTCGGAAATCGCCGTTCAATTTAAAGATATTCCGCAGATTTTGTTCAATGCCGATCCCAAACTGCCTCAGGCCCCCAACGTCTTAAAACTCCGGATTCAACCAGAAGAGGGGCTGTCTCTCCGGGTAATTTCCAAAGTGCCGGGCACGAAAGCCCAGACCCATCCCGTCGAAATGAATTTTCAATATGGGGACGCGTTTGAAGCCCCCTCCCCTGAAGCCTATGAGCGATTATTATTGGATGTCATGGCAGGTGATGCCTCCTTGTTTATGCGGCGGGATGCGGTGGAAGCTTCCTGGGCGTGGGTCACGGACATCCTCGACGGCTGGGCGACCCATGGGTCGAAATGGTTGCCGGAATATCAGGCGGGAACCTGGGGGCCGGTTGAAGCCGATCGGTTAATCGAAACCGACGGCCGTCACTGGCGCCACGTGTGAGGGCAATGAGACCCGCGTGCCCCCTTTTCTCCATGAAGCGATCACGCTTCCCCTGACCCCACACGGGTTCAACATGTTTTGTGAAGAACATGCTCAAGCCGGGCCAATCCCTTTTCCACATCGGCTCCGAGGTGCAGTCGAATGACCCGTCGGCCTCGGCTGGTGAGACTTTGCATGTCCCCCAAAGCTTGAGCGGACTTCAACACGCCGAACGAATAGGGTTCACCGGGAATCGGCAGATCATCGGCATCATCACACGTGATTTGCAGAAAGACTCCGGAATTGGGTCCTCCCTTATGAAGTTGCCCGGTTGAATGAAGAAACCGCGGCCCATACCCCAAAGTGGTGGCGGCGTGTTTCCGGTTTCGGATAATGGTCCGTATCCGCTGAAACCGGTCGTGTACCGCATGGGTTCGCTCAACATAGGCGTTGATCGCCACATAATCTCCGGACTCCACACGCGACAGATGGGCGGCCACGGCCTGTTCCCAAGAAGTCGTCCCTTGCAACGCCTTCATATTTTGTTCGTCCGCAAAGAGGTGGAGATCGCCATCGCTTAGCAACGGCGTGGTCTCCGGCAATCTGCCCGTTTGCACGACGGTTTCCAGGTATTGCTTAGTATAGTCCTTACTTTCCTGGACATTCGGTTGGTCAAACGGATTGATGCCCAAAATCGATCCGGCTACGGCGGTGGCCATTTCCCATAGGAAATATTGTTGTCCCAAATTGAGAAGGTCACCGATATGAATCCGAATCACCGGATGGCCGGCTTGTTCTAAAGCCGCCAGTTTGGCCTCCTGTTCCCGATCCACTCCTTGTTCGTATCGGAGGTAGACGAACACGCGATCATGACCATACACCTCCGGCCCCTCCAGCGGCTCGTCATCGATCGGAATGATTCCCAGATTTTCCTTCCCTGTACTTTCGGCAATCAATTGCTCCAACCAGGCACCTAGATCCCACAATGGCGGGGAGGCCACCAGCGTCAGCTTGTCCAGGCCCGCCTGAGCCAGCACGCCTATGGCGGCACCGAGGACTACACCCGGATTATGAGAAGAAGGAACCGCCGCTTCACACGATTGGCGCATAGCTTCGGCCCGATTTAACAAACCTTTCACATCGACTCCCATCAACGCCGCAGGTAACATGCCAAAATTGGATAACGCCGAATAGCGCCCGCCGATTTCCGGGACTCCGTGAAGGACATGGCGAAACCTCAACTCCCGAGCCATACCCTCAAGCAATGAACCCGGGTCGGTGATCGCAATAAAATGGTCACCGGCTTTTTGGCCGACCGCCTGCTGCATCCGCTCAAAGAAGTATTTTTGGAAAACGAGCGGTTCGGTCGTCGATCCGGATTTACTGGCCACAATGCAAAGGGTTTTGGATAATTCCACGCGACGTTCAAACTCACGCACCTGGGCCGGGACGGTACTGTCCAACACATGAAGTTCGGGATATCCCGGCACCACTCCAAAGGTCATACGGGACACTTCGGGGCATAAACTGCTGCCTCCCATTCCCAGGAGCAACACGTGCCGGAATCCTGCCTTTTGCACGTCTTCGGTCACCGCCAACAACCGATGCACCTCTTCGCGTTGTGCATCAAGGACCGTCAGCCAACCCATGGCATTTCGAATGATCTTGTGATGGACCGGATCCTGATGCCAGAGGGTGGGATCCTTGGCCCACACCCTTCTCACCAGCCCTTGGTCCTGGCTGGCCCTCAACTTTTGGTCAACCGCCTCCTGCCGGACTCCCAGAGCACATTCGACACGATCCAACGCTGAACCCAATTGTTCCTGCCGTTTCCTGCTGATCACTCCCAACAACTGATCGAAGGCATCGGCGAATAACTTGGCTCCCTCACTCAACAAATTTTCAGCCGCCTCCTCCAAAGAAATTCCCGATTCGGCCAATCGGGCCAAGGTCATTCGAGCCTCCGACACCCCATCCTGAATGGTGAGACGGACTTGTCCATGGTCGCGAAAAGCGAGATACGTGGCTTCAGGCATGGTATTCACGGTTTCCGGTCCGATCAAATTATCGACATAATAGGTATCCGGATAGCGCGGGTTTTTGGTTCCCGTACTGGCCCATAACAACCGTTGCACGCGTACGCCCTGATTCCGAAGTTTTTGAAAGTCAGGCGAAGAAAAAATTTCCTCAAACGCCTGATAGGCCATTTTGGCGCTGGCAATGGCCGTCTTGCCGACTAATTGTTCCAGGGTGGCTTTTCGCCCGCCATCCGATGTTTTCTCAATAGCGGCCTCAAGCCATCGGTCCACAAGCGTATCGATCCGGCTCACAAAAAAACTGGCCACTGAGGCGATCTGTTTGGGATCTCCACCACCGGCCACATACCTGGACACGCCCTTGATATAGGCTTTCGCGACGTGTTTGTAGACTTCGACACTGAAAAGCAACGTGATATTGACGTTGATACCGCGCCCAATCAACTCTTCCACAGCCGGCAATCCCTGTGGAGTCCCGGGGACTTTGATCATCACGTTTTTTCGGGACACCGCCTTCCACAGGCGCACGGCTTCCTCGATGGTGGCCTGAGTGTCAAAGGCTAAATGCGGTGACACCTCCAAGCTGACATACCCGTCCCGGCCATCGGTGGCTTGATACACCGGATTCAAAGCATCGGCTGCCGCCTGAATGTCGTGAACGGCCAGTGTCTCATACATACTCTGTACCCCCCTGCCTTCCTTCACAAGGGCGGCTAGTTCGTCATCGTAATCCGAACTGCCGGCGATGGCTTTTTCGAAAATAGCCGGATTCGACGTCATACCCATCAAGCCATCCTGTTCGATGAGCGTCGCCAGCTGTCCGGAGGTCATAAGCGACCGGCGAATATAGTCATACCAGGGACTTTGTCGGACTTCACCAAGTTGCCGTAAAGGATTCATACACAGCCTCTTTCTTAAGGATTAAAGATGTGGATTCGATGGCTGGGAGGGTGGCCGAGGGCCTGATTAACATACAAGACATGTGATTTGACGGAAATCGTCTTCGTCCTACCCTGTGGAGGCGTCTTTTATTCTGCTGTCCCTATGCCGGGAAGAATCATATCACTTTTCCAGGAATTCGAAAAACCTTTTCGATTGACTTATCCTCTGACTCCGGTTGAGCCAACGGACACCCGGCCCCGGTTGCCTTCGAGTCCGGCACATATTTGCCAAGGCTGCAAACGGCACTTTATGATGGGCAATTATGAAAATTCATCTTTCACATCCCGCGCGCGAGATCGAACTCCCAGGCCCCAAACAAGTGCGCCAGATTTTCAAAGAGTTGAATCTCATTCCGGAGGCCTATCTTGTCATTCGCGGGCAAGATCTCATGACGGAAGATGAAACACTGGCTGACGGAGATACGATAGAAATCCGTCCGGTCATTTCCGGAGGTTAGCGATTGCGTTGCAAAAAATGTCCACGGCGTGCAGTCCTGGGCTTACCCCGGCATAATATTGCGTTTTGCGGGGCCTGCCTAACCGAATTTATCCGGACTCAGGTCCAGCGGGCGATCTCCTCTCAACGGATGTTCAGCCCCGATCACCGGATCCTGGTCGCCGTGTCCGGAGGGAAGGACAGCCTGACGCTCTGGGAAATTCTGCTTAAATTGGGGTACCGGGCCGATGCCTTGTATGTCGATTTGGGCATTCCGGGATACTCGGACCGGTCCAAGGAGAAAGTCGAGCGGTTTGCCCACGACATCGCCGAACCGGCCGGGGCACAACTTCGCATCCATTGCGTGGAAGAAGAGACCGGAAGCGGCATCAAAGACCTGGCCAATCTTATCAAACGCCCCACCTGCTCGGCCTGTGGAACCGTCAAACGCTATCAATTCAATCGGATTGCCTGGGAAAACCAATACGATGTCATGGCCACCGGACATAATCTTGATGATGAAGCCGCCCGCCTGCTGGGAAACGTTCTTCAGTGGCAGGATGAATTTCTTCAAAAGCAGGCGCCCAGTTTGCCCGCCTCCCTTGAAGGGTTCGCCAAAAAAGTCAAACCCCTTTATCGCCTGACCGAACGGGAAATCGCCGCCTATGCCGTCATCAACCGGATCGATTATGTCGTCGAAGAATGCCCGATGGCCAAAGGCGCCAAAATGTTGGTGTACAAGGACGTGTTGAACCGACTGGAAGTTGAATCGCCCGGTACGAAGCAACGATTTTACTGGGGTTTTCTTGACAAACAGAAACGAATGGACGGTCCGGACCGGTCCATGACCGAAATCGATCAGGCCACCCTGCGCCCCTGCACGACCTGCGGGCAACCCACGACAGCCGGCACCTGCTCCTATTGCCGTCTCCTGGAGCGAGCCAAAACCCCGGCCTCTTAACTTCCTTCCCGGTCCTCTTCAACCCCACCACACCCAGGTCCGTTCTGGACCTTACTCCGGCAACTCGATTCCTCCCCCCTCAAGATCCATTTCCACATTCTGCAGCTCCATCTTGTTTCCCACCCGCCACCATTCGGCGGAAATTTCTGACAAAACGCCTTTGGAGGTGTAAAATTTTGCAGCGGGGATCGAGACGGTCCGGTCATCTATATGGACCACATGCATAACGACGGTCTTCAAGGTGGTATCTTCCACCTTTACCATGTCCGGAGCTTCGCTCAACACAAAACGGCCGCCGGGATTGGTTTCCCAGGCATTCTCCTTCAACGTCCCCACTTCCGTTCCGGTAGGCATAAATACCCCCATGGTCAGGGTCAGTCTTCCGTCGGATTCCCGACGTCCGATCCGGAGCTGTTCCATCCCATGGGCCATGAACACACCGTTGGTATTTCGCAGGGTATTCGTTCCCAATTGAATATCCATCCCTCAGACATCCTTTCTCCCGGTTATTCGGACCGGTTTGCTGGCATTCCACTTTCACCACAGGCACTCGTCCTTGTGAGGATAATTTGAAACGCAGAAATTTCTACCATGATTTCCTTAAAAAAATAAACCTTTGCACCCCGGCACCGTCTACATGTCCGACGATGGAACAAGCGGAGGATCGGACGATGATTGACCGTCTTTCAGAAACATCAGACAGACCAGACCAAACAAAATCCACAGGACCTCCCGCAATCGTCGGATGAGCGCAAAGGTAATACCGGTAATTTCCGAATAGCCGAAACTGACCAGGAGTAAGGTATACCCTCCTTCCTGTGCGCCAAGACTGCCCGGAATAAAAAATGTGCCACCCTTGATGAACACCGTCAGCGCGGCAATGGACAGGGAGGTCCACACATCAGCACTCACGTGCAAGAAGTACAGAATGGCATACACCTCCAACGTTTCGGTCATCCAGGCCGCAAAAAAAGTCAGCAACGCGGCAAAGAAGGTTTTTCGTCGTTCTTCATAAAATATTTTTATCATCCCGTCCAGTTCAAGCAGCTGCCGTTCCCGCTTTTCCAAAAATGCCGGGCGGATCCCGCAGGCCCGAAAGACGGTCAGCACCCCCTTGCCAATCCCATATCGTTGGAACAGCACAAACATGACCATGCCAAAGGTCAGAAGGCCCAAGCTCACTATCATGGCCATCCAATAATGATCCGAGGTACCGATTATCCAACCCCCCAGGGCAACCCCTACCAAAATAAATAATACCTGAGCCAGAGTCATGGCTGTTTTGGCCGTAATCACCGAGGCCACCCCTTCCACCATGGGTACCCCATATCGTTTCAGCAAATACGCTTTGTAGGGTTCCCCCCCAACGTAGGCGGCAGGGGTCGTGACATTGACCGTCTCGCCGGCCATCCGAATGGCAAACAGGCGGGGAAAGCCCACACGCCGGGAATGATGTCCCAAGGTCAGTTGCCATCCGAATGCTTCCAAGCCGTACACGAGAATCATGGGAAGGAGAATAACGAGCAGGGGGAGCAGGCCGATTTGAGAGACGGCGTGAAGAATCGGTTCCAGACCGATATGCAGGATAATCCCGATCAGGGCCGCCAGGCCGATGATCAGGAAAAGCAGGTTAAGCACGAGACAGCAGAGTCCGGCGAAGTAGCCATGCCACAGACATGACGAACACCCAGGATCCGATCGCCGCCAGGCCTAAAAACCAGTGCAGCACACCCAAAATGGTGCTGCCCAGCACCATGACCGAGAAATCCCGGTTGGCGACACGACTCAGCATAAATTCGATTTTCGCCCGTTCCCCTTCGGTTAACCGACGGAACACACTCGGTCGCCCTCGTAATTGTCGGGCATGGTTGACCAAAAACAATGACGCAACATTGGCCAACACTGCAGAAGCCCCTAAAATCAAAGGAAGTTCTGTTTGAGCCCAGGGCCCATTCAAATACGCGCCACCGGCAATGCCGGCAAAAATGGCCATATGCACGACATTATCGGCCCAAATATCCAGCTCCTGACCGAAACGCGACTCTGAAAATGTCAAGCGAGCGACTTCCCCGTCACAACAATCCACCACGACTGACAATTGGAACAGTAGGGCCCCGATCAGTGCCATTTCCCATGTGCCCGGGACAAAAAATCCGGCTGCCACCAAACCAATGGCCATTGAAATCAGCGTAATCAAATTGGGACTCCAACCCAACCGCAAAAATCCCCTGGTCAGCAGGCCGGAAAGCTTCCGGTTGATATGGCGGTCCACCCACCCGTCCAGTCCCCCTTTCATGGATTGCAGGGATCGCAACAGCGTACGTTCGGCCAATTGAGGACCTTTGTGCCCTCGTACATCCCTAAACCAATGCGAAGCGCCGGACACCGGTTGGACCATACCTTCCACTGCGGCTTGCTCCAAGGCCAATCTCAGAGGATTGGTCCCCTTGGCATTCAACACTCCGGAAATTCCCAGTAACCTCGAGGGCAAGACCATCATATCGCCCACCAAGGGAAGCCTTGGAGGTTGGCCGTCCGGCACCTCCCGCTTTACGGGATTGGCATTCCCGACGTGTTGATCCTGAAACATCACGGAAGATGTCGCATGCCCATTCTGCCCTTCCCTTCGCAAGACAATACCGGGATTGCCCGCATGATACCCTTCGTGAGGATGGCCCACCACCACAATTACCTTCCCATTCGCTCCATCCTGTCTGAGCTGTTGAACGAGAGAGGTGGAATAAACGGTATGACACCCCACGACCATGCAAGCCCCATTCACCTCTTCAGCCAGTGTTTCCCATGTTTGAGGGTCATGGGGAGGAAATTCACGGGTGGGGAGCCACCGGACGGCCGCCTGAATCCTGGGATCCTCATGAAGTAACTGTCGGAGTGCGGCTTCCTCGGACCCCGCCAACACCCAGATTTTGGAAATCCCACCCCGTTGAAGCGTAAAGACGGCCCGTTGAAACAGGCTCATCCCCCCCACACAGGTCAAGGCACTGGGAATCGGTTCACCCAAACCGCTTCCATCCGGAGAAAACACACCGGATGACGTCAAGAGAATCGCCGTGTCAACCGCATAGGTGGTTTCCTGCTTCAGCGTACCATCCATTGGGATGTCCTATCGACTTACAGGTTCCCGGCTATTATTCTCCATCGCTTCGATAGCAGGCAAGATCTCACGGCCGGCCCGCTGCACATCTTCCGGAAAATCAATTTCGATCCATGGCAGGCCTCCGATGGGTTCATACCCAACCGGAATCTTTTCAAAAAAATCCTGCATGGCGTCTTCATATTCCATGTCCAACCGGCCGGCTTCGATTTGAGCTTGCACCGAATCAAGCAATGCGGGAATATGATCTTTCCGAATTTTGAGAAACCCCACTCCTTCACCCGCCTGATCATAATGTTCGGGAAGGGTTTTACTCAGACGCACCACACGGCCCTGCCTGGCCGCCACCATACACTCTTCCGTCTGCTGTTGAACGGATTGGTCCATTAATAACGCGGTGGGCAACGGCGACCGCACCAACCTGTCCAGAACGGCCGGATCATACAATACATCAGCATCCATCAACACCGTATCCTCCGTCAGTTCATGCCTGGCAGCCCACAGGGATGTGATGCTCCCTCGCGTGTAATGCTCATTCACCACCCAGCGGATGAGCGGGGCACGGGGATCATCGGCCATCTCGGCTCGTATGGCTTCCTGAGCAAATCCCACAACCAGCACAATGGGGGCAACCCCCAGACTCGTGAGAACATCCAGATGACGTGACAACAAGGTCCGCCCGCCGATTTCGATCAGGCACTTGGGCCGCCCCCCGCTGACTTCCTGTAACCGGCGACCCACCCCCGCGGCAAAAATGACGGCTTTCATGCTTGTCCTTTCTCAGCCTGCAACGTTTCCTGGAAGGCCCCCAAAAATCCGTCAATATGTTCGGGGGTCAGGGCGCCGATATTCCCCACTCGAAAAATCGAGGACTCCAATTTCCCCTGCCCCGCATAAATGACATACCCTCTTCGTTTCAGCCCGTCATGCAGGCGTTGATAGGTCAGGCCATCCGGCAAATGAAAAGCGGTCAAAGTATGACCTCGAACCGAGGGAGGCAGAACGGGCTTCACACCCCATGACTCCAAACTCTCCCGAATTTTGGTGGCATAGCTTTTAAACCGTTGGATCCGGTTTTCCACTCCCTCCTCCAACAACTCATCCAGGGCTTCCCGGAATGCATAATACACCTGAACGGCCGGCGTAAACGGAATACTCCCCCGTTCCTGCTCTTCGTAATAATTAGCCAGATTCAAATACCATGAGCGTTTGGGATATTTCATGACACGTTCCATGAATCCTTTGCGAACCAAAACGAAGCCAAGCCCTGGAAACCCTTGAATACATTTTTGAGCCGCCCCGGCCACCATATATAATTTTGATCCGGCGATATCGAGGGGCTCCCCTCCCAATCCGCTTACGGAATCCACAATACTGACCCGGTTCATCCGATCGACCACTTCCACAATCTCCTTCACCGGATTGATCACTCCCAGGGTGGTTTCATGGTGAACCAAAGCCACCGTCTGTACCTCCGGATGCTGTTTCAAAGCCAGTTCGACCACATTGGGATCCGGGGCCATACCCCATTCACATTTCAAGTCCGGAACGCCCAGCCGGTGAGTCGACAACATCGATGATATCCGTTGACCATACACCCCATTGTTGATCACCAATCCTCGCTTCCCCATCGGGAAACTGGACATGACGGCCGCTTCAACGGCAGCGGTACCCGATCCTGTCACGACAATCGCCGTGTATTCCTCTTTTCCACCGGGGACGAAGGCCGCCACTAATTTTTGCCGAATGTCTTCCAATAATTCAGAAAATTCAGACTCCCGATGACAAATATCAGGTTGCAATAATGCCCGGCGAACTCGCTCGGACACGTTGACCGGTCCCGGATTCAATAACACCATGAAAGATTTCCTTTGGTTTTCTGAAGATCAATATGTTTCGGATGAGCCGGATGTCGAAACCCACCCCAGCCGATCAGGTCAAACTTCCTTGAAATCGTGCAGTGAGTTCGGCGGGAGGAATTTCTATCCGGTCGGCTTCTTCAAGTTGTTCATTGACCTTGATTAACAAGAAATTCGGGCCTTCCTGCTTCAACATGGATTGAAATTCGTACACGATATCTTCCTTCTCCCACACACGTTCAACGTTGACATATCCGGCTGCACGAGCCAATTTATCCAAGGGCACCAAGCGAGAATAAGTCGGTTGATTGCCGGTCGTCCCATAGACTTCGTTATCAAAGACTATGTGTATGAAATTTTTGGGTTTCAAGGCCCCGATGGTTGCCAACGACCCCAAACTCATCAGGACATTACCATCCCCGTCAAACACCACTACTGTTTTTTCCGGTTTGGCTAAGGCAAGACCCAACCCGATCCCGGCCGCCGCCCCCATGGAGCCGATCATGTAAAAATTGGACGGCCGATCACGAAGCTTATGGGCTTCCCGGGAGGGAAACCCGTTGCAAACAATCAAGGGTTGATCGGTCAACAATTCCAGAATGGCCGCCATGGCTTGCGCCCGACTCTGCATTACTCCTTCTTCAGGTCCGATCATACCCGACTACTCGCCTCCTTCCATCGCATTCTATACCCGATTTTTCTGTGAGTCTTTATGGCTGAACTGTTTTTACAATACCTTTTTTCAGGAGCAGGGCGACGGGAATTCGTTGCTCCATAAACGTTCTGGCCACCCATTGCAGATCGTTGGGAATCGAATCCGCCTCCACGGTTCGATGAGGAATTTTCAGGGTATCCAGTACATTCGTCATTGTTTGGCCCATAACCAGATGTTCAGGAGCATCCTTACCCTGAAATCCCCGCCAGGATATGAGGAGCAGACAAGGAATGCGGTAAATTAAATTCAGTGAGGCCAACACATTGAGGGATTGCCCCAATCCGCTGTTTTGCATGAGCACGGCAGGAATTTTCCCACCAAAGTAGGCTCCGGAAGCCATGGCCACCGCCTCGTCTTCCCGAACCGCCGGGGTATAGAGCCGCTCTTCGGTCAAGTACGCAATTATTCCGCCCAAAATAGTGTCAGGGACTCCCGTAAAGAAGTCAAATCCGATCCCTTGCAGGCCTTTCACGAAATCTTCCGCTTCAATCATCCCAACATCCTTCCGATCACTTGCTCCACAAAGGCATGTGTATAATTTTTTCCGGCTAAGTCCCGGCACCCACCAAATACCGGTTCGGTTACAAAAATCCGGCCTGTGCGTTTAAAAGCCAGAAGTCATTAAAATTGTTCAACATTTTCCCATGCCGGCAGGAGCCCTTTCCATTTCCAAAGAGCGGAGCGATTATAGCCCAGAGGTTACCCATTCTCAAGAAAAGGATAGGGAGTTATTGCACCCCATTTTCGAAAATGAGTAGACTACGGACCCTTTACCCATTTCCTTTATGAACCCTTGGCTCTGAATATAGCTCATGAAAAAATCCAACCGCCGCATTCGATCCGCTTATTCTGAACGCCATGCCCAAAGCGGCATCCGCGAGAGATTGCCGCGGATCGAAACATGGCCGAATCAATATCCCGGGTATGAAATCACGATAGACATTCCGGAATATACCGCGATTTGCCCCAAAACCGGTCTTCCGGATTTTGGAACGATTCGATTGACCTATATACCCGATCAAGCCTGCGTGGAGTTGAAATCCCTCAAAATGTATATCCACGCTTATCGCAATCTCGGAATTTTTTATGAGAATGCAGTCAACCGAATCCTTGCCGACGTCGTCAAAGCTTGTCGCCCGGTATCGGCGACCGTCACGGGAGAGTTCACCGCTCGAGGGGGCCTTCGAAGCCTGATCCGTGCCCACTACCCCCCCACTCCCTGACTTCACGGTTTTGCCTATCCTCCCCAGGCATTTTACCGTTGATCGAAAAAGGATTTAATGGTCTCCACCACGTAGTGCAGCTGATCGTCGGTCAGCTCAGGATATACGGGTAGGGAAAGAACTTCTTGGGCGGCTTGTTCCGCAACAGGAAAATCCCCCTTACGGTATCCCAAGTCCTGATAGCATTCTTGAAGGTGAAGCGGCACCGGGTAATAGACACGGTTGCCGATTTCCCGTTGGGTGAGATACGCACTGAGTTCGTCCCTTCGGGAGGTGCGAATGGTAAATTGATTATAGACATGCTGATTGCCTGGATGAACGACAGGCAATTTGATCCGATCGAGCAATCCGGCTTCCTCGAACAATCTCTGATAGCGGAGTGCATTTTCCTGTCGCTTGCGGGTCCATTCGTTCAACCGTTGGAATTTGACCAGCAAAATCCCGGCCTGCAGGGCATCCAGTCGACTGTTGATCCCGATGAGGTGATGGTGATACTCGGATCGGCTGCCATGGACCCGCAATAACTTCAACCGATCAGCCACCTGCGAATCCTGTGTGGTAATCATGCCCCCATCACCAAAACCGCCGAGATTTTTAGACGGAAAAAAACTAAAACATCCCGTCCTTCCCTCAGATCCGGCTTTTTTCCCGTTTCGGGAAGCTCCGATGGCTTGGCAGGCATCCTCAATCACCGGAAGATCTCTCGCTTGTGCCACCTGCATGATTTTTTCCATATCCGCACACTGCCCGAACAAATGCACGGGAAGGATCGCTTTGGTCCGGGAAGTCAACCGATCCGATAATCGATCGGGATCCAGATTCCAAGTCTCGGCGGTGATATCCACAAAAACCGGGCGAGCCTGTAACCGGGAAATCACACCCGCCGTGGCAAAAAAAGTAAACGGAACCGTCACGACCTCATCACCAGCCTGGACACCCAATTCCATCAACGAAAGCAAGAGGGCATCACTGCCGGAAGCGACCCCGATGGCGTGAGGGACGCCAATATATTCCGCCATTTTTTGCTCAAGCTCCTGGACCTTCGGACCCAAAATAAACGCCTGGTCCGCACAGATCTCTCCCACCACCCGCTGGATATCCTGTTCAATGGTAACGTATTGAGCCTTCAGATCCAAAAGCGGAACTTTCACGAGATGTACTCCATTTGTCTGTTTCTGAAATGATTGATAGTCATGAACCCTTTTGATGGCCGGACCAAACCATCCAGCATAAAACTCAGCCGGTAAGCAGGGCGCACCTTACCAAAAACATGATTTAAAGGCTACAGGAGCGCGCCCTGACCGGGGAGGTCGTCACGGAGAGTCCCAGTTCCCGCCAAACGGCAACAAGCTCAAAAGGATGGCATACCGAAGACCTTTACCCACTCCCATATACACCAGAGACCACCACCAATTCATACGCAACCATCCTCCGGCCACACACAACGGATCTCCAATAAATGGCACCCAAGAGAACAAGAGGGCCGGCAGCCCCCACGATTGGATTCTGGCCACCGCCTGCCGATGGGCCGGATTGGGCAAATCCTCAAGGGAATACCGACGGCTGAGCAGGAACCCCAAAACCCAGGAACTCATACCTCCAAGAGTATTGCCCAACGTCGCCACGCCCAGGAGGCCCCACGGCGAAAAGTGTTCTTGCAATGCCAACACCCCCAGGACCACCTCCGAACTCCCGGGCAGCAAGGTGGCCGACAGAAAGGCACTCATAAACAACCCGAACAAGGGCAGGGATTCGGTCATGACGAGGCTCCGAATTCCCGCTCATCCGTCAAACGTCTGATGGAAACAAATTGGTGCCGGGCGGTCACCGTCAACTCAAAGGTCCCCTGTATTCCGCCATGCGTGACAAACGGGCGCAACACCCTGGCCGGGAATTGCACCACACGTCCATCAGCAGCCCGAACCACCACGTTTTCCGCTACGCCTTCATAATAGGCTTGAAACCGGAGAAGAGACATCCGTATGTTTACCGTAATCGTCGGCATTACGCCCCTTTATCCTTCATGACATCCGACCCGTTTTCGCAGGGACAATCAGGAAAATCCGCCTGGGTCCGGCGGTCCCGCGCCATCGCTCCATCATGCTCTTCATCTTTGCCCGCCTATCTGTGACACACATCGCTCCACTGGGGCAGGCATACCAAGGGCGCCGACCGTCGACTGAGTTTTCGTGTATATCCGTTCTTTTTCAATTTTTACTATGTTCCGAAGGGAATATGAGGGTATGATAAAGAAAACAACGGTGGTACCCCGAAGAATTCAAATCCGGAGAAAGAATCCATACCATTTATGAACACCAGTAGAGAATTAACCCGCTTCAAAGACTACTCTCGTTTTACCCGTGAATTCTCGATCATCGAACAGGCCATCGGAACCGCCATCCAACGAATCCGGCAACTCTCATATGAAGGGTTGATTATTCATACCAAACCCGATGGATCCCCCGTGACCAATGCCGACCTTGAAGTCGATCGCATCTTGCGGGAAGCGGTGTTACAGGCATTCCCCAAAGACGGATGGCTTTCGGAAGAATTCCCGGATAACCCCAAAAGACTCCACCAGCCGCGGGTATGGGTTTTGGATCCCATAGACGGCACCCGCCCTTTTACGAAAAATCTTCCGCAGTACACCATTTCCTTGGCCTTGATCGAACACGGCCAACCGGTATTGGGGGTTATCGTCAATCCCGCCACCCAGGAATATTTTTCGGCGATCGCCGGGGAAGGCGCCCACCTGAATGGGCGAGGAATTCGTCTCTCAGACACCCTGACCGCCCCTCCCACTTTTATGATCAATCCGACTTCCGTCAGGAAACGGACACTGAATCAATGGATGACATCCGCCCAATGCCCGATGTTGTTGGGATCTATTGCCTATTCCCTTGCCCTGGTCACCACGGGACATGCGGATGGATTGATCAGCCTGGGGCACCAATACGAATGGGATATTGCCGCGGGAGCCCTTCTGATCAAGGAAGCGGGTGGTTTCATCCTGGACAGACAATATCAGCCTATTTCCTGGAATCAACCACAACCCGTCATTGCCGGGATCGTGGCAACCCATTCCAAAGCTTTGCCTCTGATCCAAGGCATGCTCCAGCCGGTTCCCTGAACTGAATTCCTCCCTAATTTGACACCATTGGCTATTGACTCTGTCTTCAGCTATGCGTTGCCACTTAGACGTTTCAACGTATGCGACATCAGGCCCCTACCTGCGATTGATCATGGCCTCAACTCCTCAACCGTTCAACCGAAAACATGATCAAGGCTACTTTTCACCTTTTCCAGACATGGCCAAGCCGGAAACCTGGGGTTTATACATCGCTTTCGCAGGAACAAAGAAAAAACGGAACGATTGGCATGAGAGGAGCGGTAAAAAATACGATCAAAATCCTGACGATCGAAGATGACCCCGGCCAGGTGGAAGCCTTAAAGGAGGCATTGGTCGTTGCGCAAATCATTTGTGTGGAAATTTATGAAGCCGAGGACGGCGACCAGGCCATCAAATTTCTCAATCAAGAATACCCGTTTATGGATGCCCCGACACCTGACCTGATTTTCCTTTCGGACACCCTGCCCGACCGTTCTCCCCATGACATGATCAGGATAATTCAGCAGAATCGTTCCCTACGTCAGATTCCGGTAGCGATTTTTGGCCAATCCACCCATGCCCTTTCAAAACGGTTCCATTCCCCTTTGCCGACCAACTGTCAACTCTTCACCCGTCCGATTTCCTGTGATGAATGGATGTATGTTCTCCGATGCATCGAAGACGTGTGAGTTACCCTGTTGAATATTTCCGGCACACCGAAACTTTAAACCTTTGCCCTTTCTTCAGAGTTCCGGATCAGTCTGACTGCTTTCCGATTTCCCCCCGGCACCATCCGAAACTCATACAGTCGTGACTCCAAAGGCCCGTTCCACAACGGAATTTTTCGCGAAGGAGCCAAACGTATCAATTTGGGTGCCCGCAAATCGGCCGTAAAAACAAACACGCTCCAACCGGCAAATCGCTGTTTCAGCATATTTCCAAACCGAGGATACCAATCCTCAAGCTCTGCATGATTTCCCATCCTTACGCCATAGGGGGGATTGGTCAACACAATTCCCCGTTCAGCCGGTGGGTTCAGATTCAAAACATCCTCTTGAGTCCAATGGATGTCCGACAATCCCAAGCCCTGGCTGTTCCCGCGCGCCATATCCAAGGCGGGAGCCTCTCGGTCGCACCCATACAGGGCAAGTTTTGGAGCCGATGAGTGTGTGGATGCTCCCAGCACCCTGGCCCACGCACTGGGATCAAAATTGTTTAATTCGGAAAAAGCAAAATTCCGCCCACTGCCCGGAGGAATTCCTTTTGCCATCAAGGCGGCTTCAATAAGAAACGTTCCCGCCCCGCACATCGGATCCAGCAATACCTGCTCAGGGGTCCACCCGGCGAGCTGTAAAATCCCCGCCGCAAGGTTCTCACGAATAGGGGCTTCTCCAGCAGCCTTTCTCCAACCACGCTTAAACAAGGGCGCCCCTGAAGTATCCACATACCAGACAACCTGGTCCCCTTCTAAAAACACCACAATAGGAATATCCGGTTGTTGTCGATGGACTGTAGGACGCCTACCCACTTCCTTTACAAACCGATCACAAATGCCATCTTTAATCCTTAGGGTGGCAAAGTCCAGGCTTTTCAATGAACAATGGTGGGCAACGATTTTCACCTTGATCCGGCAGGCGGCCCGGAAGTGTTCATGCCAGGGCAGTTCAAAGGTCAAACGATACAGATCCTGTTCATTTCGGTATGTGCCACTCCCTACCCGCCACAGAATACGGGCCGCCAGACGACTTTTCAAATTCATCCGATAGCACAGTGAAAATGGACCACGGCATTCCACGCCTCCGGATGCAGGCCGGATATGGCCTCCACCCATGGTTTCAAATTCATGAACCAGCAACCCTTCCAACCCACGCGGACATGGGGCAAAAAATGTTTCCATCAATCTAAAATTCCCTAAATTAAAAAAATGGCGATGACTTCTACCCAACAAAATGCTTACGAGGCATTATACACCTGAGGGTTGGCACAATACGGCAGCCGCTCTCCCTTGAGGCCGGCTATCACGTTTTCAACCGCCATAAGGGCCATGCGGGTTCGGGTGGCGACGGAAGCACTGCCCAAATGAGGAATGATCAGGCAATTGGGTAAAGCCAAGAGCGGGTGATTGGCAGGAATCGGCTCCGGATCGGTCACATCCAGAGCCGCCGCCCCAATCCTTCCGTCACGTAAGGCTTCATATAAAGCCCCCGTATCCACCACGGGCCCGCGAGCCGTATTGATCAAGACAGCCGTAGGCTTCATCCCTCGGAACTCTTTCTCCCCGATCATATGACGTGTTTCTGCCGTCAAGGGCACGTGTAGACTGATAAAATCCGCCTGGGCCAGCACATCCGCAAAAGGAGCGTATTGAATCAGACCGGAATCAAGATGTGATTCATCCAACGATTCCCGGCGGGGTGTCTCCCCCTCCGACGCTCCCGGATATCGCCCCCTCGTCCCATGCCGTGGAGATTCGGCCACCAACACCTTCATTTGAAACCCCACAGCACGCCGTGCCATCGCCTGCCCGATTCGACCGAACCCGACAAGGCCAAGGGTGGCCCCATAGACATCATGCCCCAACAATAAATCCGGGTGCCAAGTGGTCCATTCACCGCGACGCACATACTCCGCACCTTCCACGATCCGCCTGGCGGAAGCCATCAGTAGGGCAAAGGCCAAATCGGCGGTCGTATCGGTCAGCACCCCCGGCGTATGACCGACCGGAATCTGTTTTTCGGTACAGGCGGCCACATCAATATGATCCACTCCAACAGCCATCGTACTCAGGACCCGGAGACGTTTTCCCGCATCCAGCACTTCGCGATCGATCCGATCGGTCAATAAACACACCACTCCTTCCGCTTCGGCCATATGTCCCAGCAACCATTCACGCGGTGCCGGGCAATCCCCTTCCCACCGGACCAGCCGACCATGAGTCATCAGTTGACCCCAGGCCTTTTCAGGAAGGCGTCTTGTTACCAGAATGACAGGAAATGACATCTCCAGTAACCTTTACCAGAACAAAACCGCCACAACAAACGTCAGATAACACAATCCATTGACAACCAAATGAATGGGCTTCAACGAACCCAGACGGATAACAAAGGTCAAATAGGTCGCTGCCACCAGGGTCATGGCCATACCCATTAAAATTTCATGCTGAGGCACCCAGGCGGTCAACATGATCCCCAATGCCGGAAGGAGGCTTCCTTGAAATACCATGGCCCCTGTGATATTTCCCATGGCCAGGGTATCCCGGCGGCGGCGAATCCAAAGGATGCTATTGACTTTTTCCGGCAATTCCGTAGCCACAGGAATAATCAACAAGGACAACGCCAACGCCGAGATTCCCAATCGAGGAACCAGATGTTCAATCCCATACACAAAACCTTTTGCCCCCAGCACGATCAAGCCCAGACCGCATCCCAGCTGGACCAGGATCACGAGCAAGTTGTCGGGAAATCCGGCTTTAGTGAGGTACAGCGGATGATCGGCTTCAGTCCCGTGCCCATCCTCCACCAGTACCGATGAGGAACGTATGGTGTGATATAAATACACCACGTACATGATGACCAGGGATACACCAATTCCTCCTCGAACCATCGGCAATTCCTGAGGAACGAAGGTGGCAATGACCCCGAAGAAAAACACCCAGTTAAACCAGACCAGATCCCTGGCAAAGCCGGTCGGCTCAGGATTCAACGTCCCATGCCACCCTCGGGCTTTAGCTGCGAACCATCCCACCAAAAAAAAGGCCACCGTCGACAACATCAACGGGGCTCCGAGAATCGCCCCCACTCCGACTTCATGTCGCAAGGCTTCCGACCCCGGCCCCAATAAAATGGCGATTAATGGCACCATGGTCTCCGGCAAAGCGGTCCCGATGGCGGCAAAAATCGACCCGGTGACCCCTTCGGAAATACCAAGCCGTTCGCCAAAATGCTCCAAACTATTCGTAAAGGCCTCCGCTCCCAGCAGGATGACCAACAACGCCCCAACAAGAATAAGAATATCCATTGGAATATTAACAATTTCCGTACGGTTCAACACTCTTCAGCGGTCCGGTCGTCGGCCTTTCCGCCTTTTCCATGAGCCATTCGCCACCTCAAAAAGACCTGGCCCCCGAAAAATACCCTGAGGTTTACCCCCACCTTGCTATCTGCTTTTTTTTTCTTCTAAACTGCGTTCTATGGATGATTTTTCGACCGGCCTTTTCCTAGTTCTCGGCACCATCATTGTGTATATGCTGGTGCTTCGATGGTGGCGATACCGGCGTGCAGCCAAGTTGGCCGATCAACTGCTAGCCGATGTCATCAAAGGGAAAGACGCCTTCCGCCGCTGACTCTTGGCCTCACACCCGACCGTCTCGACCTTCACTACACTCCTTAAAGGCCCCTTGGCCTAATCCCTGGTGATTTTCCGGAAATCAGAAGACAAATGTTAGCTGCACGGCTGTGGCTGCCAAGCTGTTCTGTTGAGGCAACTGACTTCGTGGCTCCCCATTCATGGAGCCTCCGGCTATGTCAGATTCCAGCAAACCGCCACCGCATTGTCCACAACGATGCCTCGCCGGCACTATCGTCCGTCGTTGCCGATGATAGGTATATCCACACATGAGACAGTGCCAGGCAAATCGATAGCGAGACTCCACACGATCATGCAACCCGTGATAGATGGAAATTCCCAACCCATCCTGATTCATACGATACATCATATTCCGGAACTCCAAACCATGGGATGGGCGCCGTTTCCGGATATCAAACTCCCATTGATGGATCATTTCATGAGCTAAGACCCGGATCACCTCTTCGTTTGGTTGCCCGGATAATAACGGGGCAGACAAACGAATAAGCCTGCCCGTCCCTTGCCGGACAGCGGGAGAGGCATGCCGGTCACGTGGTCCGATCCGGCTGACAAACATTCCGGCTGACGCCGTCAATCGCGTACTCCACTCGATCCTGATCGTAGGCAATCGATTGTGAAAATACCTTGCAGCCAACTGTCGCCAGATGGCTTGAAGTTGGTCCGGGGTGGGAAGGGTGTTTTGTTCGCAATCCAGAAGCGGGAACTTCACTCAAGATTCCATTGAACTTCGCTATACGTCGAAATAGGAGTCATGTTACCATGTTTATAGTCCGATGGAACATCGGAACGAAAACTTTCTCCCCCTGATCCGCAACTCCATGATCCTATCCCAGGACCCGGCAACCGAAGATGATTTCTTTATGGCTCTGGCCTTGGCACAAGCCGAAGCCGCCTTCGCTCAGGAAGAAGTTCCGGTGGGGGCCCTCATTGTGCGCGATGGATTAATCATATCCGCCGGTTACAACCAGCGTGAAGCGTCACAAGACCCCACCGCGCATGCCGAAATCCTTGCCATCCGCCGAGCAGCTTCTGTTTTGGGCTCGTGGAGACTAACGGACGCTACACTGTATGTCACATTGGAACCGTGCCCCATGTGCATCGGTGCCGTTCTGCAAGCACGAATCGCCCGATTGGTCTTCGGAGCATGGGATCCGAAAGCGGGCGCCTGTGGGTCGCTCTGCAACATTCCAGCGGACACCCGGTTCAACCACCGCGTTTCAGTCAAGCCGGAGTGTCGTGCTTCGGAATCTCGCCGGCTTCTGCAAACCTTTTTCAGGCAACTTCGCCAAAATCAATCGGCGGTTCCCATAGACAACCATTCTCATCTTTCTTCTTCCTATGCAGGCACTTGCTCCCTGCACCTTCCGGAACACACGCGGTAACCGGAGGGATGCCCTCAACGGAGTAATCCTCTCCACCCAATTCGTCTCTTTCCTTGGCCTCGTGAAACACGAATCATACAACATTCCAAGACTCCAGAAGTTTCGATATTCAATACAGACTCCCACCCGATCGGATTTTTCCAAAACCATAACGGGTTGCGCAGTCCATCGGGTTTCCGTCATAGTTCATTGATTAGTGCCATGCCTCAACACCCAATTGGAAAATCCCAGGTAAGATGTATCCAGGGCGGGCACTCCATCCTTCACCACAAGCCCCAAGTCCCAGCTTCCATGCGGCCACATCCCCTGAGAAGGCTAGCCTCTTCTTTCCTGATTGTTATTCTGTTCCTTATGTTGTTGAATGCCTGCACCCTGGCGAGGGAACCGTCCAATTGGATGGAACAACGGACCGCCCTCGAACAATTACTTTTCAGCCAAGCATTGAACCAAAGCGCCAAACACCTGGCCCTCCCACTGCCACCTGGAGCCCCTATCGTCATTGAGGCAGTGGCTCCCAGTCCTCCAACACTGGTCAATATGCTCCGTGAAACCTATAGTAACCGGCTGGGGGCCCTGGGCATGCGCATCCGCAAGGATGAAAAACATGCAGGGTACCTGGTTCGCCTGGTCGCAGAAACCCTAGGCACGGAACAGGGACTCAATTTGTTAGGACTTCCTTCCATGCAAAGCGCGCTCCTCCCTATCGCTTCACCGGAAATCGCTCTCTATCGTAATGAATACATCAAAGCCATGGTTCGAGTCTCATTGGACGTGTATGATATCCAAACCGGCCAACATATTCTGTCCACACCATTTTATGAAGGAACCAAATACTTCAATCAGTATATTATCGCCATATTTCTGGGGTTTCGTCTGACCGATGCGGACATTCCAGGATAGTCCGTTTCACTCACTCCTGAAGAATCGCTCTTTCCGATTGCCAGTTCTGTGTTTGACGGGCATACTTTTAACGGCCTGTGTCGCCGAACCGTTGATCCAACTGGAATTGCGGCGGTTTCCGCCATCCATGGGGATGAAGCATTCCAAAACCGACCACCTCCTGGTTGCTGTTGAACCGTTCGTGGATGCCCGCCTCCAAAGTCGATTTCTGGGTCAATCACGTCTGTGGACGGGACAGGAAACCCTCTACGGATCTGCGGGAGGAGATCTGGGAGATGTGATCGCCCAAATGTTGGCCACATATCTGTTGCAGGAACAGGGGTGGCAGGCCTGGTTCGCAAAGGCCAGAGTTGGACAACCGGAAGGAGGGCCCGATGTGACCTTGTCGGGAAAGATTGTGGAATGCCAACTTGACGTGCGGGATTGGGGGCTGGTTTGGCTGGTGTCAGCCCATGCGACATTGAGTGTTGATATTAACAATAAATCGACGTCAGGACTTCATCAACCAGAACAGGTCATCCTGCACGGAACAGCCGAAGATTGGTTCTTTCGTTATGGTCCTTCACGCTTGGGCGGCCCTATCACCCGGGCACTTCTCCAGGCTTTTCATGAACTTTCAGAAAAGACCATTCTGATCGATACCACCATCCGGAAAGCCCAACCAGCCATGAATTAGGGGAACAGGATGGATCAACCATCCCCCATCACCGATCCCTTTCACGGTCACCGGAAAGAAGTACGATGGACCGAGCCACTCCGTTGGCCAACACCACTGCTTCGACCTCGTCTCCAGGCCTCAACGGATCCGGCATGAACGTTGTCGTATCAACCAAGGCCACAACTTCCTCGTCCAATTCAGTCTGAATCAGGCAACGCTCACGATCGCATTCAATCACATGTCCGACAATAGTCCGGCCTGCGGTCACGGTCGGAGGCGGAGGAGAAGGGGGAGGTGAACCGGCACCGGCATACAATATTTGTTCAGATCCTCCACCAAATATTCCAAGCGTGAAAGCAAGGACCAAGAGGGTCATCGCACCACCCAAACCTTTCACCGATTCACCCATCTTTTCTTTATGGTCCGCCTGTCTTACCCTGGACAAGAGTCCCGCCTATCAACATCCCCGACATGTGACCATGATCCGATGGCCTGATGACCGTCCATCTATGTGACGAAACCGCATCACCGGCTCATTGCGATCTTTCCGTTTAACTGAGAGGACTTCTGCTGTGCGAAGCATGCAACCGGATCGTTCGTCCTACACACGTCCCCCCGTCGGAGAGTCGAAAAAGTCAGGCGGTTCTTGGTTCCATTTGAATTAAGATCGGGGGTTTCCCTACGAGCCGCTTGACAGGACGGGGTGGCCTCGCTAAGGTGCAGGGCCACCCCATCGACGGCTGTCTTTTTTCATAATATCATTATCCTATGCATAGGAACAGGTGGGTATGAGGCAGAACCCTTCAAACGTCTGCACTGCCCTCCTATCACATGACGGACACGGAGAGGTGCGAGAGTGGCCGATTCGGACGGTCTCGAAAACCGTTGTCCCCAAAAGGGACCGTGGGTTCAAATCCCACCCTCTCCGCCAATTCGCCCTCCTTCCTTAATTGATCTAATAAACAGTTCCCCCCATAGTTCATTAAGAAAGGGTTTCTGTTCTCAACCGGGACAAAACCGTGGCCGGGCAGGAAATGGCATCAACCTTTCGACGTGGTCAGGAGCGAATGGATGGCAATCCATTGGCATGGAAAACCGGTGAAGTAATGGATAGGCCAATTCAGATACCTGTTCGCCAAATTTGATCTCTCAGGATTTTTTTGACAGGCGCAGGGCTAAAAACGGACAGCAAGACAAGGCAGCCACCCATAAGCATGGAGGCCATAGCACGGATGGCCAAATAATAAGCAACAATGGTTGATCGCCCGGCCTTTCGTTCATGACGATAAATGGTTTGTGGAAAGGTAACCCAGTACTTTAGGCGAGACTGGAAATCGGCAAAGTACAGTGAGGTCAGAAAGGGACCAGCTCCTAAGGGTAACAACCCACGACCGAAAAACCAGTGGGGATTCATAAGAAATTCGGTCGCAATCCCCCCCCCCGGACAAGTTTTCAAAAAATCCTTCAGGAGTTCATCCGAGACCCGATGACCGAGGAGATTAACAGCACTCAGGGCCGTGTGGGTCACCCCGGAAGCCCCGGTAGCGGAAGCAATCGCCACCAACCGATTGGGATCAAGGCCGGAGGACGCTAGCCCATACAAATCACCGAATCGAACAAAGGCGTGCCGGAACATGTCATTCACTAATTGAGTGGCGTAATGGATAAACGTGTCCTCCGGTGACATCCCCAGGACCTGAAACGCACCAAAGCTTTGCAAGCGGGTTCGTGCAAATACGTCGTTTACATCAAAGTAAAAGGGTCTTCCCTTCGGATAGACATCCCAGTGCAAATCCACCGCTAACCCAATCACCCCTTGTTCTTTTACCAAACTCAATTGATGGCGAACCATGGGATCCGGAATCTCGGCAATAAGCCGAAATCCATACTTCAAAAAAATATTCAAGGCCTGAGACCGGCGTTCTAGAGGAATAAGGATATCCAGGTCGTTTAACAGGCGGGCACCTTGAGGATAAATGGTTTCCATGACCACCGCCCCTTTCATGAGGGCGAAGGAAATCTGTTGTGTTTGGAAATCCTCAAAAACGGGAGCCAGCTCCTTATGATACATGGCCCGCCGTTGGCGGGCGAAAATTTGAGCCACTGTCAGTTCCCTTCGAACCGGCTTCGGCACCCGCTCCCAAATTCTTTCCTCCCTTTTCAAATTCCAGGAAAGCATCGGAAGAACCCAATGGTCTCTCGCCAAATCCAAAACTATCGACCACTTGAAGTCCGGCATTGCAAGCACTGCTTCCGCATGAGAGACATCCTTCTCTTTGGGATTGGGTTTGGCCAAAGCGAGCAGTAACTGTTCTTCAGCGAAAAAGCCCGTATCAGTCATTGTTGAATACCACATCTGACAGGTGTATCGGTGAGATTAGAAATGGGTGGAGTGGTCAAGGCATGCGACAGACCGGTACCTCGCAATCCATCACAACCTCAATCATCCTTTTTGATGTGAGAGGAAGGGGAGCACTATACAGGAACATACATTTACCAGGTACGGTCAATACACCGGGTGGATGTTATTGGGACATTGCAGGAGAACCCGGAATGGATGCACACAATCATCCCGCAACGGGACAGTCAGGCGATTAACGGATCGATGATTCGATGAAGGTCCAACACATTCTTTCCAAAAAACAAACGATAGGTATCAACGGTCTGGATGAGAGCCGATAAGGCGTGAAACTCCTTTGGGGCAATGGTTTTGTCATACACTAACAGCCCATGAGGAAGGATTTCTTCGAAAGCCTGCCGCTTGGAAATCGGTTCAAGATGGCTGGTCGGCTCCTCGACAATTTGAGGAAGAATCAACACGCGGGGTTCACAGGAGAAAGCCACTCCCCCTGGGTATACATCCTCAATGTAAAAGTACTTTTTTATCAGCCCCTGGTGCAGTTTGCCGGGGGATAATCCGCCGAGTTCAGGAAAAAAATCCCTGGATTGATCGGTGACATCCACTTTCTCCGGAAAGCCCAACAGCCGTATACGACCCTCATCAATCCTCATTAAGGGATGATCGTCGGATAAACATCGATAGCCCGACCGTAGCAAGGAAATACATGCCGTGGTCTTGCCCCGGCCGCTATAACCCGGAATGAGAACCCCTCGACCGCCTTTTTCCATGGCAGTCGCATGCAGGGTATACAGACCTTGACGTTTTAATAATTCGGTCAGAACAAAATGGAAATAACTGACCCGAATATCGGGATGAACCGTTTCGGGGTTGACCAAGTATCCCCGGCCTATACCCTGACGATAATCGATGATTAACATGCCATTTCGATGGAGATCGACTGTTAGGATCCCATCACAGGCATACACATCACATTGCCAAGCCCCGATAAAATCTTCGTCAATTCCCTCAGCCGGATGAGACTCTATTCGCTGGTCGAGAGAAGGTCGGGCAATAGGAATGGCTTCACGTGACCTCACTGCAGTGAATTGTATTTGCAGACCGTCGACATCATCCTCGGAGGGCTGTTCAAAATATCGGAGAAATCTGCCAATCGGTTCCATGATAGCAGGATCGGCTCCCGTCACCACTATCGATTCGCCATGAACGGAATAGGCTTGAATCGTTTCAATCATAAAGAGACTCAGACTTTCCTCGGGCTTTTGCCATAAGAGGCCCGAATTTACTTGATCTTGCCTGTAATGGCCTTCGTTATGACCAACCGGCCATTATTGTATCTCTAACACCCGGTCCAATATTTATTATAAACCCAATCAGGCTTATGAAAAGGAAAATCACCCAAGAAAATAAGTCCATTCAATGAAGAAAAATCAGGGATACGGTTGCCGGGGTGAACCATAGGCTGCGGATTGAAAGAAGGGAACCCATTGCCCTTTTGGTAATATCGAGCAATTTACCCGGAGAGAAAGAAAAAACAGGAATCTAAAATCAACTGGACGAGGGAAAACCAGGCTGAATTAATTTTGCCGCCATTGATACCACAAGGCAGGGGAAGCGCAATTGGGAGAACATTTTGCCGTCACATCCCGTAAAGGATCGTGTTTGGTCAATACCGGCTTCTCGTAATTTTCTTTTTTTATTATTTTCATTTTATACACTCCCACTTCCCATCATCTTCACATTTGCCGTTCGCGTGCTCATTAAGAAACCATGGACCAAATTATATATTTCTGATTTTCTTGGAAGGAATTATATGATTTTCCAGGAATAAAGAAAATGGAGAACTATAACTTAAATAAAATTACTCAGATAATATAGTCAAGGATTATTAGGTAAAGGCTTATGTTTGAAAGACGGCCTCGGCTTTTTTCTCCTTGTCCACTTTACATCCGTGCAACCATAACCGCCGCAAAGAGGACAGCCAACCCCAACAACAGGGTTAAACGCCCGATGAACGGGGCTAATCGCACCAGCAACCGTTCTCCACGCGACCATTCCGTAAAATCCTTTTGTTTTACAATATGAATTTTGGGTGCAAACACCCGGTCGTGTAAAAAAGAAACCACCGTTAATGCCAAAACGAGGGATAATTTAAGCCAAATGACGGGAGGCCAAGTCAACGGCGATAACGGCCCGACGAGGACACGAGGAAGAAGAAAAGGTCCGGTAATTATTAACACCAACAGTGCTACCCATACGAAAGTTCGAAACCGCCGTGCCAAACTCACGAACCAGGATCGAACAGGAACAAAATGAGAATCGGGAACCTGACTGAGCAGTGGAACGGCGATCAAAGAAAGAAACAACATACCTCCCACCCAAAAGGTCGCCGCCGTCACATGGACCCAGATCAAAATCACGTCACCGATATTCACTTAACAATTGTACCGGGATTCCATGCCTGGCTCCAGGACTGTCCTTACCCTCCCGCAGGCTCCCAACCGCGTTTCTTTGTTCGAACCAAGCACTCACGTCGCCGACCCTGCCTCGCGTTCATCAACCGTTGTAAAGACAAAGGGCGTCGTCTTTTTACCAAGCAATATTGGAGACTTTTTCCTGAAGTTTAAAACGCAATCCCTAGATACGCTCCGGTTGTCCCGAAGTTATTAATCGTATCGGTCTGACCGGTTGCCAGATGAAACCGACCATCCACTCCCAGATGAATGGCCTTCCATACCCGATATTGGGCACCAACGGCAAATTGCACGCCGATATCCAGAACCGTCGTATTGTTGGAAGGGGGGCTGATCACATGAAAGTCCAGTCCCACAGGAATGATCCAAGGACGGAAACGACTGCCTTCCATAAACATGATTTTGGGCGCCACATTCACGGTCAGCATGGTCAACTGCACTTTTTTGTTAAAATCAGCCGAACAGGTCGGCACACCGGCCAACGCACAGGTTGTGGGAACCGCCTGTGCCACCCTATCCGAATTCCAACGCTTAAACTCCACTCCGATCTCTCCCAAAACCCAGGCACCAGGCAACATACCCCATGAATTACGGGACAATACCAAATCCAGCCCTGCGCCCACATAATATCCGGAATTACCGTCGTTCGTATTTCCGCTGGCTCCAAACACATCGGTAAAGACTTCATTGGACCGATCGTTGACAAGCCCCGCCCAACCCCCTCGAAAAAAGACCATATGGCCTGTTTCCTGTTCGGCTCCGGGTGAGACCGAAAGCGTTTTTTGTTCCAACCGTTCCAACCGTTCATCCACGGACAATCCCTGTCCAAAACAGATACCCCCTAGAACCCACCCTACCAACACTCCACACATGGTCATTTTTGTTAATTCCCTGACCTTCCTCATGTTGCGCCTCCTTCTTTGCTTGTTACAACCACCACACCTTCCAGATACGAGATAGCCCCGGGCCCGTGAACCGCTCCGGCCATCCAATGGATAGAGAATGAAGCGGTTCTTAAACTGTTGGGGGTGATCCTAAGAAATTGAGGAGGGAGGCTCATTGACCACGAACAGCTCAAAACTGATATCCATCAACTATTTGCATAGGCCTAATGGCCCACGATCTTGAAATGCCGCACGGAGAAAATGAAACTGGAATACAACTTTTAGCCTATACTTGGGAAAAGAAACCGGTAAGCCTTCACACAAGACAAAGCGATAGCACGTCAGAAAGGAAGCTGAAGGGAGCCAAACAAATGCGGGAGAGAAACCGGGAAAGAGAATTGGAAGAACTAAAACACCGAAGAGAGGACGGCAATTTTTCCAAGCCTTTCAGGACTCCGGATTATAATACTCCGCCCCTGAATGGCAATGAGCTGCTTGTCTTGAAAATCATGAAGCAGGCGCACCACGGTTTCGACCGTAACAGCTGCCATTTGCGCTAAATCCTCACGGCTCAATTTGAGATCGATGAACATTCCCTCGATCACCGGCCGGCCGAATTGATCATTCAAATCCAATAACACCCTGGCCAATCGTTCTTTCGCCGGCGTGAATACAAACCGATCGGCCACACCCATGGCTTGTGATATTTCCTTACTCAGTACTTGAACAAGTTTGACCGCCAGATCGCCATGACTTTGAAGAATTTTCAAGAAATGAGTACGATCCACCAAGCAAATCTGCGAAAGTTGCATAACCTCACATGTCACCTGATGAACGGATTGCTCTTGAAAGGCCTGCTTCTCCACCAGGTGTCCGGAATCCACAATACCCACAAGGCGTTGCCGCCCTTTTCTATTTACGCGGGTGAGCTTCACCCGTCCCTGGCAAACCACATACAGGCCCAAGGAAACATGTCCCTCATAAAAGACAAATTGACCGGCCTGGTACATCACCCGTCGTTTCATCACCCCCAAGGAATTCTCAACCGCCGGAACCATGTCGCAAATATCCGAATAAGGCCGATTGGGACATCCCGCACAATCTGCAATCACCAGGGGGGTGGGAACCTTCATTCGATTACCTCATCATACATGCCCATGCCGCCACTATAACGCATTTCTAGCATTCAACCAATTGTTTTTGGTGTGAATTTTTGGTCCATCAGAAAGGCCTATCCATGGGACGCTCTTGGGAGTCCTCCCTTGTACCTGTCAAGTAAGAGAAAGAAAAGACTTCCACTTGGTTTCTTCTTGGTGAATGGATCTTTATAATGCGTTCGCCAATTGGAAGTGTACATTTCAACTTTTTATGCCTGACTCTCCTGAAAAGCTCTTTCACCACCGGTGGTCCTCTTCGTACCGGCGCGCTGATACGGACTCTGAATTTCTGCAACGAGATGAATTGCGGGCTGTCCGTCTTCAATTGGAATGGTTTAAGCCGGAACTCATTCAACAGGACGAAGGCATTCAATCCACCATCGTGGTATTCGGCAGCGCCCGACTGTTTGAACCGGAGGCGGCACAGGCCAAACTCGGGCGCGCCGAACAGGCCCTCCAACAATCGCCGGATGATCCTGAAACACAACGGAACGCGGCGATCGCCCGCAAGCAACTGACCCTGTCCCCCTACTATAACGAAGCCCGCGAATTCGGCCGACTGGTCTCCGCCAGTTGTCAACTTGAGGGATCCTGCCAATTTGTCATCATTACCGGGGGTGGGCCCGGCATCATGGAGGCGGCCAATCGGGGCGCCGCCGACGTGGGGGGGAAATCCATCGGATTAAATATCGCCCTACCCCATGAACAGGAACCGAACCCCTATATTACTCCCACCCTCTGCTTTCAGTTTCGGTATTTTGCCCTCCGGAAAATGCATTTCCTGAACAGAGCCAAGGCGCTGGTGGTTTTCCCCGGCGGATACGGAACCATGGATGAATTGTTCGAAACCCTGACGCTCATTCAAACGGGAAAAGTGCAGGATGTATCGGTCGTCCTGATGGGAAAAGCCTTTTGGGAAGACCTGATTAATTGGGAAAAATTTGTGGAGTACGGACTAATCAGCCCGGAAGACCTTTCGCTGTTTCATTATGCGGAAACAGCCGCCGAAGCCTGGGCCATTATCGCATCGGAGCACACCCACCAAGCATCACCATGAACATTACGTTTCACGGCGCAGCCCGATCCGTCACCGGCAGCAGGCACCTTATTCAAGCCGGACATTCAAGCATTCTCTTGGATTGCGGCATGTTTCAAGGGCCCCGCAACCTCTCTCGCGAACGGAATACACATCTCGGGTTCGACCCCAAGTCTGTTCAGGCAGTCTTCCTTTCACATGCCCATATCGATCATTCCGGTACCTTGCCGATCCTGGCAAAAGAAGGATATCGCGGGGACGTTCACATGACCCCGGCCACAGCGGATCTCACCAAAATCTTACTGGAGGATTCCGCACGGATCCAGCAAAGCGATTGCCGGTACATCAATAAAAAAGAAAGACGACGAGGTTCCGACTGCATTGTGCCGTTTTATTCCATGCAGGATGTCCGGAACATCACGCGTCAATTCAGAGGGACGGGGTACGATACATCATTTACTCCGGCGGCAAATCTTAAGGTCCGGTTTCATGATGCCGGGCACATCCTGGGCTCCTCGGCGATTCACCTCCGATTTCAGAATCGCGGGACATCCACTTCAGTTTTATTTTCCGGTGATCTCGGAAGAGCCCGTATGCCCATTCTTCGCGACCCTGGGCCACCTCCACCCTGTGACGTCTTGATCATTGAATCGACCTACGGCGATCGCCTACATGAAAATGGCCAGGAAAAGCGCAAACGCCTGGCTAAGCAATTGGTCGAACATGCGATTCAACATAAGAGCAAGATCGTCGTCCCCGCTTTTTCGGTAGGCCGGACACAAGAACTGATTATGCGCATCAAAGAGTTGGTCAAAACCGGTGAGGTCCCACCCATTCCGATTTTCATAGATTCCCCCCTGGCCTTAAAAGCCATTCGGGTCTTTCGCCAGCACCCCGAATGCTACGATGAAGAGACCTATCGGACCTTTACCTCGCAGGGCGATGTCTTTGCCGCCAAATATATTCATTATGTCTCTACGGCCAAAGACAGTAAACAGCTCAATCGGCGACGCGGGCCATGCGTCATCATCTCAGCGTCGGGCATGTGTGAAGGCGGCCGCGTGGTGCACCACCTCAAACATACCATCGAAGACGAGGCCAATGTGGTGGTCCTGGTCGGATGGCAGGCCGAACACACCTTGGGGCGGAAACTGGCTGAGGAATGGGAAACCGTGCCGATCTTCGGGGTTCCGACCAGACGGCGGGCACGGATCGTCCGGTTAAATGGGTATTCGGCACATGCCGATCGAAATGATCTACTCGCCTATGTTCGGAGTATTCGCCCTTACCCTCGGAAAGTGTTCGTGGTGCATGGCGAGGAACGGCAGTCACTAGCCTTTGCCATGGCACTTCATGACGAATTTCCCGCAATGGAAATCGAAGTTCCCAAGCCGGACTCGACCCATACGATCTAACATCACTCCTCCCCCAAGCCTGCGAGACTCGACATTTCCAAACACCATCCCGTACCATAGGAACCCGTTTCCGAATTTTCGCATGTGTCGATTTCCCTTCGGCCACTGCTTTCCATAATGAATCCGCGGGATTTCAATCGCAACGATGTTTGAGGGTATTTCCCATCCATATTTGGTGCCATTTGACGGGTCGTTTCAACTCCTGAATGCCCCTACAAGGCCCCCTTCCCCTTTACCGGCAAAGAAACACTGCGAAGCCGGGCTCACTCGATGTATCCACAAACTGGACGAGCTCCAGCGCCGGCTGTATGCCCAAGACCAATTCGCCATTTTACTTATTTTTCAAGCCATGGATGCCGCAGGGAAAGACGGAACCATCCGGGCCGTCATGAGGGGCATTAACCCCGCCGGATGCCAGGTCTTTTCCTTTAAACAACCCTCCTCAAATGAGTTGGATCATGATTTTCTCTGGCGGACGGCCTGCCGACTCCCTGAACGGGGACGGATCGGCATTTTTAACAGAAGTTATTACGAAGAGGTCCTGATTGTCAGAGTTCATCCGGAAAATCTGAACAACCAAAAATTGCCCTGGATCGCTCCCACACTGTGGGAAGATCGCTTTGAATCCATCAGAGACCACGAACGCCATTTGGCCAGGAACGGGACGGTTATTTTAAAATTCTGGTTGAATATCTCCAAAACCGAACAACGGCGACGCCTGTATAATCGCCTCAAGGAACCCGAGAAACATTGGAAATTTTCTGAGGCAGACCTGGAAGAACGGAAACTCTGGCCTAAATACATGGACGCGTACCAAGCCGCCTTGAACGCCACATCTCGGCCCTGGGCGCCCTGGTATGCCATTCCCGCCGATCACAAACCGTTTATGCGACTGGCCGTTGCGGATATCCTGGTCAAAACCTTATCTAAACTGCACCTATCCTACCCGGAAATCACCAAAGCCAAACGAAAACTCTTCGTTCAACTTCGCCGGAAACTCAAAGGGTCATAACCGAGCCCCCCGAAGTAACCATGATTGACATAAAAGGGTTTCTTGAAGAGGTCCGGCAAGTTTGGGATACGGGTATCCTCGGCACCAATCTGGGCGATATCCTTATTGCCTTCGGGGTCTTTATTGTCTTTTTATTTGGGTCTTCTCCCAACCGAGTGGGTAAAAATTAGGCCTTAGAGACCGCGAAAGGCAGGCAGGGCAAGGGGAGACGTTGTTTGAAGCAAGAGAAAAATCTGTCATGAACGCCGGATGGCAAAGAGGAA
>JBDIVP010000002.1:0-38131 GCA_039794325.1 Candidatus Inrsubterrania sp. | reverse complement strand
CATCGGCCATGCTTCTTACACTGTTCGTGATTCCGGCGATTTACACGACGTGGCTTTGGCACACTGATATCAAAAATGCCCTCCAGCATAAAGAAAAGGAACAAGGTGGGGATGCAGCCGGGGAGTGACCTTCTGCTATATAAAACGCACGCGCCTCCTTTCGACGCCGATCCGGAAAGTCGAAGCGGTTCCAGCAGTCCGGCGCAACAGCGAGGCCGACTGCACGATCCCCGGCGGCGTTGAAACCCAATGAACAGTCCAGCAGCATCACCAAGACCATTCGGCCCCCCAACGCCGTCAACCGCTCCGACCATCCGCCGTACGGGGTGCCCGGCGTTATCGCCGTGGGCCGCGGCTCGTCGGATTGGCCGGCCCCGTTACGCCCTTGATCACGATCCCGTTTTCCGTTAGGCTTGCGCATACCCATCTGGGTGATCTCTTTGTGGGATAGACTGATTTCGCTTTCAGCCGATCCTACCGAGGTTCTCAGGCGGTTTTTCAACTCAACATGAAAATCTTACGAGCAAAACTACGGTAATATAATGCCCACCCGCAGAGCTGGCACACGCACTGACAATCGCTATCCTATTTCTGATTCAGTCCCTCATAATTTTCTTTAGACCTGTTCATGCGAGGTCCACTCCGAGCCCTCTTTTCACAACGTCAACACACGCATATGTGCTGTATCCACCAAACACTCGTTCCGGCATCCCTACACCCCGTCTGCAGGAAATCATAGTCGGCCAGCCCACCCCATTACTGTTCCCGAACGTATGTTGTTATCGGCAGTCATAAACCTCACCCCCTCCTGGCCTCGTTTTTGGTCTTCCGTGAAACATCTACCTCGTAACCGTAAGGAAGAAGGAGACAACGGTCTTATGCATGATCAGGTTGGTTCGTTGAGAAAACGGGTCCGGATCCAGCGGTTTGCCATGGCTTTTGGCCTCCTGGCCCTCATGCTTAATCTAAACGGATGCTTGTCTCCGCTGGCCATTCATCAGGCCGTCATGGCCTATGACCACACCGTCAACCGGATAGAAGCCGAGATGCTGCTCCTAAACATTGCACGAGCCCGCCACCACCTCCCCGCCCATTACACGACCGTAACCAGCGTGGCGGCCACCTTCGATTTTCGATCCAATGCCGGGATTGGCGGGCAGATATTCGGCAATCCCACGCCGGATTCCCGGGAAGCGAATCTGCTGATGATGAACCTCGGGGTCAGTGTGGGAGAAAGCCCCACCGTCACTATCATTCCGATCCAGGGCGAGGAATTCACCAATCGCATTCTCGGTAAACTGGATGAAACCAAGTTTTGGTTTCTGTATCGGCAGGAATTGGACCCCGGCCTGCTGGTTCGCCTGATGGCCCGCGAAATCCAAGTTATCATTGAAGGGGAAGCGGAACCACGCCTGTACCATAATCTCCCGCACCACCCGGAAGAATACAGCGAATTCCGCCGCCGGGCGTTGCATCTTTCCGGGCTTGAATGCCAACACACACTTCGAATCGGCCCCCTGCTTTACCATGAAACGTGGCCTCTTTCGCCGGATCACCCCCTCACGACCCAAGCTCTGGAACAGGGTTTTGAATGGGCTGTCTCCCAAGAGGACGATCCTCCATCCCTCAGCAAGCTGATCACCGGCCGGATTATCATCACTAACTACGATCCGGCTCTGCTCTCGAACAGCGAACGACGGGCCTTGGACCAGGAGGCACGCCGGTATTCGATCGCCCATGTCTTCGTAGATATCCGGCCGGGCTTTCCGGGGGGGGAATATCCCTGGCGGGGGCGGATCGATCTTCGAAGTTTTGACGAGATTCTTATCTTTTTGGGGCGCGGCATTCAGGAAGATCCGGAATTTTTCGTTGAACCGGATCCCCGCACGTCAGGGGTTTTTTATAATCCCCCTAAGATTTTGGATATTCGCGAATCGGATACCAGGCCACCGGATGCCATTTTTGCCGTCCCACTCGAAAATCGTTGGTACTCGGTTCAAGGCCCGTCACCTACGGTCACCAAAGGCGCTCAGAATCTGGACGTCTTCCGCATCCTCTCTCAACTGTATCAAATGACCGTGATCGACGTTGAACGAGTCCCGACGTTGCCCATTACCATCGGGAAATAACCACAAGAGATTTGGTATAATGCGAGCAACCGGATTGCAGAGGAATCAACGGCAGATCCCATTTCCCCCGGCCGAGAAGCCAAATGATGTGTCGGCCTCACTCATTCCCGGACATACGGATTGCCCTCATGGAAATCACGACACATAAAGCATGGCGCCACGAACAAGTGGGACGCATTGCTGCTTCGACCCTGCTTGTTTGTTTCAGCATGTTTCTCAATATGACACCGGTTATCGCACAGGACACCGGGCAGGCTGACCATTCGCAATCCCACGCCCTTCAAGCCGGTGAATCCTATCGGTACATGATTTCCTGGTTGGGCATTCCGGTTGGATCGGCGACCATGGAGATTACCGACTCCTCCCCCATCGAACACCAACCCACGCTCCGGCTGGTGACCACGGCCGTTTCGAATCCCTTTCTGTCTAAATTCTTCCCCGTGAAAAATCGCGTGGAATCCTTTGTCGATGCCCACTCCTTTCTCCCCTTTGAAATGGTCTTCCAACGGCGGGAAGGCAAACGGCATGACGATATCGAAATTACCTTCAATCGCCGTGAAGGAAAGGCTTCCGTCACAAAAAACGGCCAAACGTCCAGCAACACCATTTCGGCAGACATTCACGATGTGCTCTCCTGCCTCTACTTCCTTCGCCGGCAGACGTCCCTTGATCCCGGCACCTCATACTTCATCGACATCTTCCATGACAAAAAGCAATATAAGGTGGAAGCCAGAATCGAAAAACTCCAATCGATCAAAGGTCCCTGGGGAACGGTGCCGGCCTTGCGCGTCTTGGTCATCATGCCGTTTCAAGGGATCTTTCTCAATGAAGGGAACATTCAGGTCTGGCTGACGAATGATCAGGAGCATACCCCCCTCATGATGAAAGCCAAAGTCACCATTGGGTCCGTCAAAGCCGTCCTTCAGTCATCCTCTCCCTCCGTCGCATTCCAATAAGGACTTGTCCTTTTTCTTCAATAGTGAACCCCATAGCGATATCTGAAAAAACATGTCTTGTACCGGTCTCCTCCTGGGATATTCCCCAAGAAGGTATTGATGACAGGACAATCCGGCACTTCTTCTCCCTGGCACTGTACGATCATACCGTTCAGTGTTTTCTGTAAATTCCTTAAATCGCCTATTTTTCTCCTAAGTACGTGCAGATGTTGTTCCACGAGATTTTTCACTTGCCGACACGTATACCCTTTGCCGTCAACCAACGGAAGAAGGTGACGAATTGCCTGTAGCAAGAACCCGAGTTCTCGGTTCCGCCGGATAAACACCAACCGACTCAATTGGTGTTTATCATAATGACACGATGCTCCCCTAAGGTGCGCGATGGTTTTTTCAAAAGGCCTATTCGTTCGTAATACCGAATCGTTTCAATAGGGCAACCGGTCCACCGCGAAAGGGCTCCAATAAGCATAAATCTCCCCCCCAATATGGGGGAAAATAATGGTCTTGCATCTGTAGTCACTCCAGGTTGTAACATGAGGGAACAATGCGAAGAAACCAGTCTTGCCAATAACAAAAGGAACAATTCGATGCTCGAGGAACTCCATAGCCTTTCTCCAAAATCAACTATGACGTGTCCAACCTGCCGTTTTCAAAAAGTTGAAATCATGCCCACAGATCGCTGTCTGATCGTATACGAATGTGAAAGTTGCCGATCCTTGCTGCGACCCAACCCTGGAGATTGTTGCGTTTTTTGTTCCTATGGCGACCAGCCATGTCCACCTGTTCAACAGGACCGGCCATCACAAGAATCAATCGAAAATCCGAGAGGAGGGAAATATCATGCGTCTCGCGAGGAAAGCCATGGCCTTAGGAATCTTGTTAGCCGTTTTCGGAACGCCCTTCCCACTTACCTTCAGTGAGGCGGCACACATCCTAATCCATATGAAAACCTCTCTGGCGGAAGATGACGCCCAAATTTGCGCCGTACCGAATGTAGCCTGGGCCCTGACACAAGCCGGACACCAAGTCAAAATTTTGGTGGATGTCAGCGCGGTTACTTCCGTGACCAAGGGATACGGCTGGATCGCCGGCCTGTTTCGATCCGACAGCACGGCCTTGGACCGAGCAGTATTGCCCAACCGGGAACGACAAAGCCTTGCCGAACAAATGCACGTCCCCATTGAGGAGGTTCCACACGATTACGGCGAATATTTTCGATTGTTGAAGGCCAAGGGGGTTGAAATATATGGCAATCAGACCATGATGCTGCTCTATCAAATCGATCCCTCTCGCATAGATGCTGTCGTCATTCCCATTCCTCTCAAGGAAATGGTGGAGCTGTTTTCTTCCACAGATCGCATCGTTGTATATTGAACAGAAACGACTTGCGGACATTTAGAACCGTGAGGGCAGAGACCAGCCCGCCGTCAAAGACAGACAACATCCCCCTTGACTCGGTACTATGGTACGGAGTGTATCCTACTGAATATGAAGATTGGTCAAGTTGCCAAACGGGCCGGTGTGGGTGTCGAAACCATTCGGTTCTATGAACGAAAAGGACTCCTGGTACAGCCCCCGCGCATTCACGGTCAATACCGTGAATATCCAACAGAGGCAGTCGACAACATCCGATTCATCAAACGGGCCAAAGACTTGGGCTTCTCCTTGTCGGAGATTGCCGAACTCCTTTCCTTAGGAACCGACTCCAACGCCACTTGTGCCGATGTGAAACGGCGAGCGGTCGCTAAAATTTCCGCCATTCAGCAACGAATGACCGATCTTCACAGAATGAAGCGGGCTCTGGGCCGCCTCGTGGCAACATGCAGTGGAACAGGCCCTATCGACCATTGTCCCATCATTACGTGTTTCGGGACTTTCAAGAAAAAGGAGGCTTTCAGATGAAGACGAAACGTCACATTGAAATTTTCAGTGCCGGGTGTCAGGTCTGTGAAGACAGCATTGCTCTTGTCAATCAACTTGCCTGTCCCTCATGCGAGATCACCATTCTTGACATGAAGGATCAGACCATCGCTCACCGGGCGCGGATGCTTGGTATGCACACCATCCCGACCGTGGTAATTGATGGTCAAATAGCCGGATGTTGTGCGACAGGTGGTCCCAATGAACAGGATTTACGGGCTGCCGGGATTGGCACGCCGTTAAGCTAAAGGACAACCGTATTCGCCGTATCGTTGAGCGTTGTTGGGTATGAGTTGTTTCGCCGGACAGATTGTGTCACACGCGGCACACTCGTATAATCTGAATGAATAGACAACTCCCATTGAACCTATGTTGCTTATATGATTCCTTTTTAATGAGAGCAACTGATGTTCACCGAGCGGTGTCCGACCATCCATAAGAGTACGTGATGAATCAATTAAGAAAGGCGCATTGGGAAGAAGTCTATCTGACTACAGCCGCCGATGAGGTCGGTTGGTACCAAACACACCCAATCATGTCGTTGAATCTTATCGAGTCGACAGGCGTTCAAAAGACCGGAAGCCTCATCGACGTGGGCGGAGGCGATTCGATACTGGTAGATCATCTCCTCGATCAGGGTTTTGAGCACGTCACCGTTCTCGATATTTCTTCCGCCGCCTTGGAACGAGCCAAAGCCAGAGTGGGCGACCGCGCGTCCCTGGTGACCTGGGTCGAAGGGGATGTCACCGGCTTTCGTTCATCCGAGACGTATGATGTATGGCACGACCGGGCGGTGTTTCATTTTCTCACAGACGCCGAGGATCGAACCCGATACATCGAGGCCATGGACAGCGTCGTCGGTGCACAGGGCCACGTAATCATCGCAACTTTCGGGCCTGACGCCCCGCCTACATGCAGCGGCTTGCCGGTGGTGCGCTACGATCCCCGATCGTTGGCCACGGAACTCGGGAATGGCTTTGAGCTTGTTGAGTCGCTCGAACAGCTCCACCGCACTCCAGGAGGAAAAATCCAACCGTTTATCTATTGCCGCTTTACAAGACAGAAGCCATGATACCTTGGGGGCAGGAACGTCTTGGAGTGTCGGGCACACCGCGTGAGCGTTTTTGATCATTCGAGGAAGGCGTGTTACTGCACAACGGAGAGTCGGAGGTCATCGAAATACGTGACCGCATCCGCCTTTCTGAACTGGATTCCCGCTTTTGCGGGAATGACGGCCTCGGGATTAGCGTAAAGTAGCGTTAGACGCACTACTCTAGCAAGGGTATGACGAACAGGGTTCCCGGTATGAGGAAGGTCCGTGTCAGGGGGTGACTTCCTCTTGCTTAGAATAATTTCCCATATTACAATTAAAAAGCTGCGATGAACACTTACCAAAAACATTGTGCTCTCCTTCTCATCGGTCTTTTCCTTGCATTCAGTTTCAATGCGTACGCCTGTGTCGTTCCGATCTATAATGACCAATCGCTCACCGAAGGAAGCGATTGTACCATGCCTGGAGAAGAACCGGTTTCTCAGTTTTGTGATGGGTTTAAAACCCTCGCGGTACAGTCGGGTCAGGACAATTCCACAATCGGTCCTTCTCTTCTCCCGTTGGTTGGGGACGCCCCCTCGCTGCTTCCCGACCTTCTCCGGCCGAGGGTATTCCTGTTCCCGCCTGATACCGGGCACCTTGTCTTTGAAACCGATATTCTCCTGCGAATTTCGGTTCTCCGTATTTGATACCCTCCCCGTTTTTCTTTCCGGCACCCATTTTCTGAATTAACGCAAGACCAGGTTTCGACCCGGCATCGTCGGGCCGAATCGACGAGTCTTCCTCTCATTCCCTACCCTCTTTTTTCCTTGGTAGATGAATGAGTAGGCCATACACCCTCTAAATGAGCGGAGCGAACCATGCACCACACAATGTTCACACCTCTGTTGATGGTGTCATTCGCCATACTGTGGCTTGTGCCAACAAGTCCACTCCAGGCTAATCCTTTGGACAAGCACGAACAGATCTTGGAGCTTGCTCCACTGGTTCAAGAAGCGATTCACAACAATCCCGAGATACAAGCCGCACGGGAGCAGGCTCAGGTCCTACATGAACGGGTTCCTCAAGCTCGGACGCTGGATGACCCCGAATTGAAGATTCAACTGTGGAATACACCCGAATCGTTGGATGTGACCAGGACAGAAACAACCATTTATGGAGTGGCTCAAAAATTTCCTATTCTCGGGCTCTTGTCTCAAAAAGAAACGGTGGCTACGCATGAAGCGGGCCAAGCCGAACAGCGTTTGGTTGCCAAAGTGCGTGAGATTACCGCCGCCGTCAAAGCTGCGTACTATGAGTTGTTTTATGCGCACAAAGCCATTGAGATTCATCGTGCCCAGATCTTGTTGCTCAAGCAGTTCTTTGAGATCGCCAATGCCAAGTTCAAGGTTGGGACAGGAACGGAGGTCGACGTGCTTAGAGCGCAAGTTGAGCTGTCGAAGCTCTTTCAGCAATTGCCGGTTTTGAAGCAACGCCGACAGACGGCGCAGGCCCTGGTGAACACGCTTCTCAATCGCAACCTTGATGAGCCTCTTGGTGTTCCGCGGGAACCCCATTCCGGCCCTCCCATGCGCTCCATGCCACAACTCGTGGATCAGGCACTTCGGCTACGACCCGAGGTGCAGGAAGCCAACCTGGCGATTGCTCAGTTTCAGTCGGCTTCGAAGCTGGCCAGACTCAGGTACTATCCCCAGCTTCGAGTGGAACTGCAACGCTGGCAAAACTTCAATGCCGATGACGGATTCGGGGGGAATGTGACCGTGAATATTCCGTTTTCGTTTTGGACAAAACCGAAATATGACGCAGGCGTGCGGGAAGCGGCGGCGCAAGAGAGCGCGGCCCGTTCCAGGAAGCAGGCAATCGAAAATCTCACCCGGTTTCAAATTAAGGAGCTGACGGCAAAAATTCAGGCCACCCAGGAGGTGTTGGACCTGTACCGCACCACTGTTCTTCCGCAAGCCCGGCAAACGCTCAAAGCCGCCAATGCGGGCTATCGGACGAATCGAATTGACTTTTTGGATCTGATCGACGCGGAACAACATTTAATCGCCTATCAACTTGAATATGTTCGGGGGCTCGCGGATCGAGAACAACAGGTGGCGCAACTCGAACGAGTCGTCGGAACGGACCTGTAACGGGAGGTAGACCATGCGTACACTCACATCGTCACAGCGCCGGTGGTTGATCATAGGATTGGGGATTGTCAGCCTGATCGTCGTAACGTTTGTGTTTCGAGAATCGGCGTGGCACGCTCTCCAGCAGATGACGGCAAAGACCTCAAGCACCACGGAACGGAGCGGACAACTGAAGGCCACGCCTCCCTCAAGCAAGACAGGCCCCGGCCAAGCCTACGCGATGGTGACACCATTGGAGCGCCAATTGATCGGTGTCAAAACAGGCGTCGTTGAAACGCATCCGCTCCAGACCGTAATCCGCGCAGTGGGGAGAATCGAGTATGACGAACAACGTCTGGTGCACGTCAATCTTCGCCTTTCCGGATGGATAGATGATCTTTTCGTGGATTACACCGGACAATCGGTCCGCAAAGGCCAACCCTTATTCACTTTGTACAGCCAGGAATTGGTAACTGCACAAGAGGAATACCTCCTGGCATTGCACGCAGAAATGCAGATCCAGGAAAGCCCGCTCGTCGACGTTCGAGAGCAGGCGGAATTGCTGCTCGAATCGGCCCGTGATCGGTTGCGGTTGTGGACGCTCACGGAGGCGCAGATCCGGGAACTGGCCCGACGGGGTAAACCGCAGACGTACGTGACGATCTACTCGCCGGCGAGCGGATACGTCGTGGAGAAGAAGGCGTTTCAAGGCATGTTCGTGAAGCCGGAGATGACCCTGTACACCATTGCCGATCTTTCGACCGTGTGGGCGCAGGCGGAGATCTTCGAGTATGAGGTGCCGTTCGTGCGAGTGGGACAGCCGGCAACACTGACTCTGGACGCCTATCCAGGCGAGGGTTTTCACGGAGAGATCGCTTACATATATCCCTACCTCAACAAACAGGCCCGTACCGTCAAGGTTCGCTTGGAATTTCCCAATCCCACGATGCGGTTGAAACCGGACATGTATGGAACCGTGCGCCTTGAGGTGGACCACGGAGAAACGCTTGCCGTGCCTGAGGAGGCGGTGATCGATTCCGGTATTCGAACAGTCGTCTTTGTGGCCCGGGGCGAAGGCTTGTTTGAACCACGAGAGGTTACCCTCGGTCCGAAGATGGGACGTTACTATGAAGTTGTCGAAGGTCTTGCACAAGGCGAGCACATCGTCACCTCAGGCACCTTTCTCCTCGATTCGGAAAGCAAGCTCATGACTTCCACAAGCATGATGGGCGCCTTGGGGATGGGCGGAATCAAAATGGAGCAGGCGCATATGGGTGAGATGTAGGATGCCCGGGATGATTCCTGCCACCGTTCCCATGACGGCGAGCAAGCCGGGAATCTATGAAGCCAAGGTCAACCTGGGCATGGCCGGGCAGTGGGATCTCACGGTCGTCATCCAACGTAAGGGACAAACCGATATTCAGGAAACGTTTTCGGTCGTTGCAGGTGGAGGAAACATGTCTGGTATGTCCGGAATGTGAGTGATTCAACATGATTGAGCGCATCATTGCGTGGAGCGCGCGGAACGGATTTTTGGTGGGTCTCGCCGCCATGTTTCTCATGGGGTGGGGGATTTGGGCAGTTTTGCACACGCCGTTGGATGCGCTACCTGATCTTTCAGACGTACAAGTGATTGTCTTCACCGAGTGGCCGGGCCGCAGCCCGGATTTGGTAGAAGATCAGATCACCTACCCTATTGTCACGTCCATGCTTGGCGCCCCGCGCATTAAATACGTGCGGGGGCAATCCTTCCTTGGCCTCTCCTTCGTCTACATCGTGTTTCAGGACGGAACGGACATGTATTGGGCGAGAAGCCGGGTTGTGGAATACATGCAGGGCGTCGTTGGAAAACTGCCCGAAGGGGTCTCTCCCACCTTAGGCCCCGATGCCACGGGCGTTGGATGGGTCTATCAATATGCGTTGGTGGATGAGAGCGGCACACATAGTCTGGCGGACCTCCGATCGTTTCAAGACTGGTATCTGCGGTATTGGCTCCAAAGCGTGCCAGGGGTGGCGGAAGTGGCATCCATCGGGGGATTCGTCAAGCAATACCAAATACAAGTCGATCCCACAAAGCTTCAAGGATATGCCATCGGCCTGAGCAAAGTGATTCAAGCCGTGCGGCGGAGTAACAACGAGGTGGGAGGCCGTGTCATTGAAGCGAGTGAACGAGAGTACATGGTACGCGGTCGAGGATATGTTCAATCCCTTGAGGATCTCCGAACGATCCCCCTCGGCACAGACAGGCAGGGAACGCCCATTACCATCCGGGATGTCGCTCACGTCACATTCGGCCCGGATCTTCGCCGCGGTATTGCGGAACTGGACGGGAAAGGCGAGGTCGTGGGGGGCATTGTGGTCATGCGCTACGGCGAAAATGCGCTCGATGTCATCAACCGCGTCAAAGCGAAATTGAAAGAGATGATGCCCTCCATGTCCGAAGGAATCCGCGTCGTCCCTGTTTATGACCGATCAGACTTGATCCTCAGAGCAATTGCGACGTTAAAGGAAAAACTCGTCGAGATCAGTATCGTCGTGAGCCTGGTCAGCGTGGCCTTTTTGTTTCATGTGCGGTCCGCAGTGGTTCCCATTCTGTTGCTGCCCGTCGCAATTTTATTGTCTTTTGTTGCGATGTATTACCTCGGCGTCACCTCGAACGTCATGTCCCTTTCCGGCATTGCCATTGCCATTGGGACCATGGTCGATGCGGTCATCGTCATGGTGGAAAATGCCCACAGACGGTTAGAGGAGTGGGAACGAGAAGGCCGCCAAGGGACACGAGATGAGGTCATCAGTCGGGCAGCCCAAGAAGTGGGGAAGCCCCTCTTTTTTTCCCTATTGATCATCACCGTTTCGTTCCTTCCCATTTTTACCCTGGAAGCTCAGGAAGGTCGTTTATTCAGACCTCTTGCCTACACGAAAACCTTTGCCATGTTCTTTGCAGCCCTCGTTTCCATTACCGTGGCCCCGTTGCTGATGCGATGGTTCATTCGGGGTCGGATCTTGGGAGAAAGCCGGAATCCCTTGAACCGGTTTCTCGTGTGGGCCTATGCGCCGTTCGTGAAAGGCGTGTTGCGGGCCCGATGGCTGGTCGTCGGTTTGGCGGTAATGGGAATCATCTCTGTGGTTCCACTCTATGAAAAATTGGGGGCTGAGTTCATGCCTCCCCTGAATGAAGGGACAATTCTGTATATGCCCACCGCCTTGCCGGGAATCTCTATCAAGGAAGCCTCTCAAGTCCTCAAGACCCAGGACCGGTTGCTCAAAGAATTTCCTGAAGTCGAACGAGTTTTCGGGAAAATGGGACGGGCAAAAACTCCGACTGATCCCGCGCCGCTCAGCATGGCGGAAACCGTCGTGACGCTGAAACCGCAAGACCAGTGGCGGCCTGGGATGACCTGGGACGGCCTCATCGAAGAGATGGACAAGCAGGTACGGTTTCCCGGCATGCCGAATATTTGGTGGATGCCCATTCAAACGCGAACGGAAATGCTGGCCACCGGCATTCGGAGCAGCCTGGGAATCAAAATTCTGGGACCGCGCTTAGAAGAATTGGAACGACTAGGAGTACAAATTGAAGGCCTGCTGCAAAGCCTTCCAGGAACACGAAGCGTGTATGCCGAACGCGTCACAGGAGGATACTATTTGGACATCGATGTCAACCGCCATGCGGCTGCGCGCTATGGACTCACCGTTGAGGACGTACAGGATGTGATCGAATCGGCGATTGGAGGAAAAAATATTGCCTGGACGGTGGAAGGCCGAGAGCGATATCCCATCAATGTCCGGTATCCACGCGAATTACGCCAAGATACTGAAGCGCTCAAGCGCGTCCTGGTGACCACGCCGAACGGAGAACAGATTCCCTTGGCCCAACTTGCCCGCATTTCTTCTACCACGGGGCCGCCATCCGTGCGAGATGAAAACGGGTCTTTAGCCGGCATTGTCTTTGTGGATGTCGCAGGACAAGACCTCGGCACCTACGTGCAAAACGCCAAAGCCCTGGTTCTCGAGCAGGTGAAGCTTCCTCCAGGGTACTCCTTGCAATGGGCGGGACAATATCAATATCTCGAACGCGCGCAACAAAAATTGAAGATCGTGATTCCCCTGACGCTGCTTCTCATTTTTGTGTTGCTCTATCTTAATTTCCAATCAATCCCTCGGTGTCTCCTCGTTCTTCTTTCAGTTCCTTTTTCCTTGGTCGGGGCCATCTGGTATTTAGATTTTCTCGGATATCATCTCAGCGTGGCCGTGTGGGTCGGGCTGATTGCCTTGGCGGGCGTGGCGGCGGAAACCGGGGTGATTATGATCATGTTCCTGGATGACGCCTGTGCCCGTCGGCAACGGGAAAACCGCCTTCAATCAGTGAGCGATCTTCGGGAAGCCATACTTGAAGGAGCGGTGCTGCGGCTCCGCCCCAAACTCATGACGGCCTCGGCGATTCTGTTAGGGTTGCTGCCCATTATGTGGAGCCAGGGCACGGGCGCGGATGTCATGAAGCGCATCGCCGCCCCGATGATCGGCGGCATGGTGACCACAACCATTCTGACCCTTCTCGTTATCCCCTCTCTCTACTTCATCTGGGAAAAAGGCAAGATCTCACATCGGCCCCCAAAATTCTGACTCCTATCACCTCGCCTGACTGTCTCTTTCTCCCATGACTTAGCCATCAGAGAGCGGCGGCCAAAACACTGGCCGTTGTGCAAAGACGAAATCCTTTGTCGGATCGTTCTCTAATCTCAGTGAAGGGGTTTCATGATTAAGGCAGGCTTGGGGTGGACGTTGTGAAGACGTCCACCCCGTCAATTAACCGGGCAGAGCGATCGCTATATGGGGACGGCGTGTCCTCCTAATAGGCTTTGCTGAAACCGGGTTGCCCATCGTAATTCCACAGTTTCTGGGCTGCGGACCACCACCAGCCCTCCCGGTTGAGCGTATCCAGAAAGGTATTGATGTCGGCATCCTGGATGTCTTTCGTCGCCATAAACCGGCAACGGTACCAATTCACCATCAACAGATCAGGGCTGACGTAACCCGGCCAGACCTTGGTTCCGCGGTTCGAAATAAATTCACATTTGAATGGGGCAAAGGTTTCATCCTTGAACGAGGGCACCCCCTTTTCAGAGATGATATACATATCCACTCCCACAAGCTTGACCTCTTGTTGTTTCTTGGTCGCAATTGCTTCCTTCGTAAATGTCAGCATGATGTTCTCCTTTATTTCTTCCCGGCCTGCATTTTGTCGATAATGGCTTGCGCGTATTCGTCGGTTTTCGCTGTTCCTCCGACGTCATAGGTCACCCGCTTTCCTTCATCCAAGACCTGATACATGGCATGCTCGATTCTGTCGGCGGCCTCTTTCTCATTCAACCACCGCAACATCATCACCCCGGAAACCAGCACCGCTGAAGGATTTACTTTCTTCATCCCTGCATATTTGGGAGCCGATCCGTGCACCGCTTCAAAGATGGCACAGTTGTCCCCCACATTGGCACCGGGTGCGAATCCCAGTCCTCCCATCAGGCCGGCGCACAAGTCGGTGACGATATCTCCGTATAGATTCGGCAACACCAGGCAATCAAACTGCCCCGGGTTCCGGACCAATTGCATCGAACAGTTATCGACAATAATATCCCCGGTTTCGATATCAGGATACTTTTTCGCCGCACTGCGGAAGGCCTCAAGGAACAGGCCGTCGGTCATTTTCATGATGTTGGCCTTATGCACGCAGTACACTTTCTTTCGCCCGTTCTCCTGAGCCCATTTCAGCGCAAAGTCCGCAATACGATAGGACCCTGGCCAGGTAATCACCTTCAAACATTGAGCCACTTCGTCGGACACCATATGTTCAATGGCCGCATACGAGTCTTCGGTGTTCTCCCGAAAGTTAATGATATCCAGCTTCTCCCAAGGCCGTTTCAAGGCCGGGATCAAACGGACCGGACGCACATTGGCATACAAGTCAAAGACCTTGCGCAAGGTCACATTGGCGCTCTTATGACCGGTTCCGATAGGCGTCGTCGTCGGACCTTTGAGCGCCACTTTATTTTTGGCGATATTCTGAACGGTCTTATCCGGTAACAGCGTCCCATATTTATCAAGACAGTCGAGACCGATCTCTTCATATTCCCATTCAATATCAACTCCACTGGCCTCGATGACCATACGTACCGCTTCGCAAATCTCCGGACCGGTACCCTCCCCCGGAATCATGGTAACTACATGCTTCGCCATCCTGGACCTCCCTTGATCGGCATTCGGAATCGGACCATCCGATCCCATTCGATCCACTCATAAGTGCAAAGGACATTCCAAGCCGAACCACACCACCCATGATCAGAGGTTTTCTGAAATTCCCCATTAAATCATCACCGGCTGCCAGGGTCCTGAGGGGTAAGGGCAAGAAGAGCGTTATGAGCGGATTCAGAATGGTGCGAAATGTGAATCTATGCACACCACCCCGTGCGCCTACGCTCGCGGAACAGAACCTGCCCGTCAAGGACCGGCAGGTTCAGGGGAACTGCAGCCAACAGGAACCATTTTCTATAGTCTGGGAGGAAAAGGCACACGGGCGGCTGAGGAACGATTCCTCAACCATCCGTATGGCCTGCTGGAAAACGGACAATCGGCGGGAACTTTTTGAGAACAACCAGACCGAACCACTAAGAGGAAGCACTTAAGGCGGGGACCGGAACCCCGGTTTTACCTTTCTCCTCCACCGCAATGGTCACCCAGCCTATGGCGCATTGGTACCGATACCATTTCCGATCGGCAGGCTCGAGCACGATCAGCCGTAACCATTTGCGATCAAAGAGATTCTTCAAAAAAGGTTGGCGAGCCAGAATCGCATCAACCCTGGCACGGGGAGCCTCGATAAGGGCCGTCAGACGCAGCGGCTCATGGTATGGTTGAGACCCATTCATGACGGTTTGAAGGGGAAGCCCCATACGAAGGTCACTCTGATTACCCGTCATCACCCCGATTCCCCCAGTCACATTGTGATAAATCTTACTGCCGCTTCCATACACCTCAGAATCGACCGTTGAAAAGTAATATTCCAGATTAATCCATTGGGCGACAATCAGGGGGGCCGTCATGATGATTTCAAGCAATTTGCCATCCTGGTCCGACGCATGATCGTAGGAATGCAGGAAGGACCGGCCTCCCAGGTCCGTCCCTTGGGTCAATCGCCGGCCGGCGACGATGAACAGACAGTTTCCGGCCAACCCCCATTCCGGCCGCACTTGCGCCCAGTCAAGACTTCGCCGTTCAATGGAACGAATAATCGAGCGGGAGGTGGCGGTTTCTTCGGTGTTGGACAGCAGCATATGCCGTTCCGCCGTCGTCGCGTGAGTGGTGGCCGCCAGGTCTTCAAGGATCCGAGCCAGTTCCTTTCGATGGGTGGGTGGAACATCCTCCATATCGGACACCATCAACCGATCGGTGGTGGTATCGTGCACGGCCGCCACAAAATGCGTGTCCGGTGGAATCACGAGGCCACGGCGTTCAAGAATCTTCCGGACTTCCGGACGATTGGCCATGGCGGCAAACGCACGGGCATTGGGAAGCCCCTGACTCCCTCCGCAGGCCCCGCAATCCAGCGCGGATTCGTAAGGGTTGTTTTGGGAGGTGCTGGCATGACCACACAAAAACACCAACCTCGCAAATACCGACGTCAAACCCATGAGACGCAGGGACGTCTCAACATAATACGCTTGTTCCGTCGTGGTAAACCCCGTGCGCGTGAGCCGGTCGATTCGCACCGCCGTGTCTCTTGAGGTCAAACGGCATTCCCGGATCAGCATGTCCAGCAATTCGTTTTCCCGGGATTGCGAAACCCCAAAGAGTTGAGCCAAGGGCCCGGAGCCCCCTCCGGATTCCTGATCGGCATTCAAGGCCTGTAAACGGATTCCCTCCAAAATCTCAGGGGTCAACGAACGCCCTTCGATTCCATCGTGATTGCGCAACCACCGCAGAATCTGCATGCGTTGCTCGGCGGAGACCATCTCATGGGCATCGGCATTCGTTAATTTATCCACGGTTAAGGTGGTACCGACGGGCGGCATGACCACTCGGCGGAACCAGGCGGATACCCGGTGATACCATCGCGGGAAAAGGGTTTTGCCTATAAACGGCCATGCGAAAAACCATCCAATGGCCTCCACCATGACATAGGGAGTGACCACATTATGCTTCAGGTCATGCAATAATTCCTTGGCCGCCTTGGCCAACGTGGCGGTGGTCCTCCGGCGTTGCGCGGTATCCCCCTGATGAGCACGGGGCACTTCCCGCACAATATGCTTGGGTTTGAGGAGCACCGGGCAGAGATCGATTTCATGAGCCTCGTCCAACGAACGATAGGAGATCGGGAGGCCGAAAAATCCCGCAAAGCCGAACGTCTCATACCCTCCCTGCCGTTCGAGATGGCGGCGAAACACTTCCGAGCGCACATCAATACAAAACACGAATTGGGCCAGGGGCCGAACGGCATCGAGGAGCCGATCCTGCGTCTCTTCGCCGGCCGTGGTGGGTAGGGTATGAATGGTTTGCAGGATCCTCTGTTGATGGGCCAGTTCGAAAGCATCAAGCCATTTCTGACTTTCCAGTCTGGGCGGAAAACCATGCAGCCAATCCGACAACGTCCTCAAATCCTCGATGGGGGTGCGGGAAAGGTGCTCGGGTTTCACACCCAACACATCGGCCAATCTGACGATCATCCCGGCATGGGCCAGTTGTGAGCGTTCCCCGCCGGCATACCGATCGTCGTCATACCAGCGCCGCCCCAAGGCTTCCCAGGCCTCCGCATCATGTTTCTTCAGCCACCGGGATAAGCGAGCGGCTTCGGCCCGTGCCTGATCGGAAACCCTGCCTAACGCCAGCATTCGCCTGATCCAGCAGGCATAAGGGAACCGTCGCCCATATTCACGCACCGCCCCGACATTTCCTTCCGACCCCAGCCTTTTCCGAAAGCATACCGACACCAACTCCCGCTCATAAAACAATCGAACGGCCAGATACTTGACCAAATCGATGCGATACGCCTCCTGCCAGGGATAGGAGGTTTGCTCAGCCCGCCATTTGATAAAGCCGGCCCAACCGGGCAAGGCCGCCACGTGCAAGGCTAAATATTCCTGCCAGACCATCTTGGGAATCTGAAGCTGCTCCAGCGACTCGAGCAACACATCCTCCGGGCGATCGGACAACCGGCGGATCCGGTCGCCGGCATGACGAATTCCCAGGCAGGCCAGGCTGAAATCATATTGGGCCGATGCCTTCCACGCCCTAAAAAATGTTTCCTCGCGATGGGGCATGGCCCAGGCGGCTTCCCCTTCGTCACAGAAGGCCGCACACCATTTCATCATTTGACGATCGATCTGGGCCATCACATCGCCGCCAAGAATCCGATCGCACCACATGCCGACCGTTTCCCGTGTCAGCCACTCATCGGATTCATGCCGGTGCTGCAAAGCCTCCTCATGTGTTTCATATCGGGGGAGTCGCTCCTTGACCCATTCCAGGCGATGGGTGAAACCGTTTCGTGCATGCCCCGGATCGGCACGTTCAGGAGAGAGGCCCTGTTCGGGCTGCCGAAGGCCGTGCACCATCGTCGCCCGCAACACCTCCAATTGTGACACCCGGCGATCACCCAACCGAATAAACGACTCGGAGGCCAGAGGGGCCAGCACTTCGTCCAGAAAACCGGGATGAATCCGGCCCTTCAGAAACGCCTGGCGATAGGACTCACGGGATAAATAGCCGCGACCGGAAAATAAATGTTCCCCGCGCCGCACCGCTTCCTCAAAATTCAGATCCTCCAATCCTTGTAACGGATTGCGGGAAATGAAGGTTCTCATCGGCCACAGCGGAGCCACGACCTCGCCGGCCAAACTCACAAACGACCGGAGTTCCATCCGTTGACTGTCGGTGTAGGGATATGCAGTCATGTCGGGTACCTCAATAATAAAAAACCGCTGCCTTTAAACTTGTTCATAGCCAGCAAGAATAAGACCAACCGGTTTTTTCAGCGAAGATTTGCCCGAACGAAGCCTAGATACAAGCCAATCGCCGGATACGATTCAAGCGGGAAGGATGAGAAAAACACGCAAAAGAGTGCGATGGCACACCTCCGTGCTCATACGCACAACCAGAAAAGACTATCACTCTTTCAAATCCGGACACCTCCCAGGCGCTCCAGTGAATCTTCAGATCAGGAGTGGGGTTTCCGGCGACGATCCAACGTCCACCGTGTAATACCCAAATATTTGGCAGCAAGGGTTTTGTTCCCATGCGTGCGCCCAAGGACTTCGGCAATAATCACATCCTCCAAATCCGCCAAGGAGGTTTCGCCGACCCTGAAGCGTATCTGCACATTCATGGGATCATGGGCATCGGGGCCCGGCTCCGGTTTTTTCGGCTCTCCGGTCGAACCGGGCTGGTGAGACGACCGAACGTCGGATGGCAAATGTGACGATTCAAGGGTATCCCCTGCGCAAAACAACACCGCCCGTTCGATTAAATTATTTAATTCACGGATATTGCCGGGGAAAGGATAGCGGACAAGAAGAGCTTTGACCTCTTCGCTTAAAGTACGAACGGGCTTTTTGAGCATCATGGCCGAACTCGCCAGAAACCGTTCGGCCAGCGGAATAATATCTTCCCGCCGCTCCCGAAGGGGGGGAATCGTCACCGTCACCACATTGAGCCTGAAATACAGATCTTCACGGAATTCGCCTTGTTTGACCGCTTCCTTGAGATTCCGGTTCGTGGCGGCCATGAACCGGGCTTCAACCGGAATGATCGCCGCCCCCCCAACCCGCCGCAGCGTCCGCTCTTCAAGCACCCGCAGGAGCTTGGCTTGTAAGGGAAGGGGGAGATCCCCGATTTCGTCGAAGAGCACGGTCCCCCGTTCGGCCAACTCGATTAATCCGCACTTCCTCCCGGAAGATCCGGTGAACGCACCTTTCTCATGCCCGAACAGCTCGCTTTCAAACAGGTCACGGGGAATCGAGGGACAATCCACCTCAATACACGGCTCCTGGGCCCGGGAACCGTTAAAGTGAATCACCCGCCCCATAAATTGCTTGCCGGTTCCGGTTTCCCCTTGCAGCAGCACCGTGACCCGGTCATTTTTAGCCAGTTCACGAATATCCGATAGAAAGGCGCGGGTGGCAGGACTTCGGGCCACAATGTGTTCCAGCGCGTACCGATTCTCATCCTGTCCATTATGTAATCGAACCTGCCGGCGCAACGACAACAGATCCGTGGCACGCCGCAAGGCGTGAAGCAGATCTTCCATGTCAATGGATTTGGCCACAAAATCGAAGGCACCCAGCCGCATGGCTTCAACGGCATCCTTCACGGTCCCCCGTGCCGTCAACACAATAACCGGCAGGGCCGGTATCATTCGGCTGACACTGGATAACACGTCCAGCCCGGATAGGTTCGGCATGACCAAATCCAGGATGAGAATATCGGGTTCACCCTCATTGAAAGCCGCCAGGGCCTCTTCCCCCGAGGCCACGGATTGCACCAGATACCCGTGATCCGCAAGCCGCAAGGCGAAGGCCTCACGAACCGACGCTTCATCTTCCACGAGGAGAATTTGCCAGGCCATGCCGTCACTCCTGCTTCAAGGGAAGCCACACCTGAACCACCGTCCCGTTCCCTTGAGAACTGTGTATGGTCAATTGCCCACGATGCCGCTGGACCAGGTCGTTGGTGATCGTGAGTCCCAGACCGACACCCTTGGCCTTGCCGCTCGTAAAAAAGGGTTCGTAAATGCGTTCCAAGTCGGCGGGCGGAATTCCTTTGCCGGTATCGGAAAACATCATGACCACCCCCGGACTGTGTTTGATTTCGGATTGTACCGTAATGATCAACTCTCCACCGTTGGGCATGGATTCGATGGCATTCATGGCCAGGTTCAGGCAGACCTGTTGAATGTGGGCACGGGATATCTCCACAACCGGCAATCCGGCCTCCACCTGTGTTTTCACGTCTACCCCCTGTTTACGCACATTCGGCTGAAGCAGGGTCAGGGTATCTTCCAATAAGGCGGGAAGATCGCAGGGCCTGATGTCGAATGGCCGCGGTCGTAACTGGCCCAAGTGGGATTCCAGCAATTCATCGATCCGAGCCGCTTCTCTGGCTATCAGGCGACACCGGTCACGCGCAGCCCCGGGAAGGGTCTCCTGTCCCGCCAGATGCGTCGCCAGACTTCCCAAGCCGATCAATGGGTTTCGGATTTCATGCAGCAAGCCACCCGCCAGTTGTCCCACAATTTTCACCTGTTCCGTATGCCGCAGGGCTTCCAGCATTTGCTCCTGTTCACTGAGATCGGTCAGAATCGCCATATAGTATTGACTGGTCCCGTCCGCGTCCTTCACCGGACTCACACTTTCCCACACGAGAAATTCGGAGCCGTTTTTCCGGCGGTTGACGAAACGATCCACAAACGACTGTCCCGACCTGAGCGCGTCCCACAAACGGCGATAAAAATCCTGGGAATGTTTTCCGGATTTCAGAATGGACGGGCGCTGCCCCAACACGTCCTCCCGTGTCCAACCCGTCATCCGCTCCATGGCCGGATTCCATTCAAGAATCCGGCCTTCGGTGTCGGTCAGCATAATCCCGTCCCGGGCATACATAAACAGCCGGTGATAAAAATCCATTTGCGTATCCGCCCGCCGCCGCCGCTCCAAGACCGTCGCCACGGTATTGGCTACCGTACAGAGAAATTCCAACTCTTTGTCGGTGAAATCCCTCACCTGCTTGGTGTGAGCCGTCATCACCCCATAGACCCGATCACCCATGAGCATCGGCACGCACATGCCGGCCAAGCCCCCGTGTTCGGTCAAGAGTTTCGAGGGGGTAAACCGGGTTTCCTTTCGCAGGTCCCGCACCACCACCGGCAGACGCTCTCGAATGGCATACCCCGCCTGGGAATGCGTCCCACCCTCGATGGTTAATTTACCGATTAACTCGTTTTTCAGACCGACGCCGGCCGCCACGGACAAATGATCATCGTCTTCCCGGGGAATCAGGATTTTGCATGACTCCACCTCAAGCGCTCTGGCCGTATGCCGGACCACTTTATCCATCAGTTCCTGAGTGGGCGCGTCACTGACCACCAGCGTGCCGATCCTGGCCAGCACCGACTGAAACCGCGCCACCTGCGCCGCTTCATTGGCCAGAACGGTTCGCTCGGTGACATCCTGTACGACCAACAACACTCCGCTCCCGCCATGATAGGGCACCACGTTGAACCGGCACTCGTAAAACAGGGGACGCCCTTTCCGGTCGGTCAACCGGTATTTTTTCAGCCCTCGGGTCCCTAGGGGTTGCCCATTCCAGATTTTGGCCTCATCAAAGAGGCGCTTGCGAAGGGAAGGAGTGGGAGGAGCCGATTCGGTAGAATCGTGTTTCACATCCGGAGCCTCAGGGGCGGGCGCTTCCACCAATTCTCCGAACTGGGCATTTTCAAAAATCAGCAATCCGGCGGCCACGAAACAGAGCCCCCCTTGAATACACTCGCTGACCCAGGCCAACACTTCCGCGGCGGCCACTTCCGAATAGGCCGGGGCGGGAGGCTTGACTCGAGAACGTTTGGAGGAGACGGACATATGCGGGAAGACTGATGAAATAATTCGACCATCCGGGCCATATCGTTGCTCGAAGGTTTCAGTGTAGCGGAGCACACCCGACACCGTCGAACCCGATCCGAACCACGCCTCGTCGGCGAAGGATCATTTCGGAATAAAATGTTCCCGGCGACTGACCGCCACATCGGTCACAAACATAGCCCCGGAATGCCGGTTGAAGAGCGGTCCCAGGCCTGCGAGGATGGGTTCGACTTTTTCATCGGGCACGACCGTAAACACAATGACCTGACTACTGGTATCATTAAACAGCAAATGGCCTTCATGAAATCCATGGTGGCCCTTTCCGGATACGTTATGAAGGATGGTATAGCCGGTGGCCCCGACCCGGTCGAGTAAGTCCGTCACAAATTTTAAGTGCTCCCCCTGTACCACAATCTTGATTTCTTTCATCGGATGCAGTTTTAACTCGATCATGACTCCCCCTCCTGAATAATTCAATATTGCGCTCCTGATGCACCCCTAGAGCCGGTTTGCCGGCACGCCGTTCCGACTCCACTCTTCCTCCATCTCTGCAGTTTGCCGTTAGGAGGATTTTGGAAAACGATGCCATCGCCTCACCCTGACGGCACGAACATACCCGAGGAGATCCTCCACATATAACCCATTGAGAAAAGCCACGTACAGACGTGTCCGAACCGACTGCACCCACCGGGGAACCCACATTTGCATACCATGAGCCTCTCCATACAATATCACCCAGACACCGACGACCAATAATGCGGAGATGGCCACAAACCCTTCAAACAAGCCTTGCGGCCACCCCCCTGCCTGAAGATACCGCAACGCTTCGCCCGGACCGGGATACAGGTAATGGGTAAAGGATTCCGCCGCCCAAAGGTACGTCAACCCGATCAAGGCCAGAGTGGCCAGCATCGTCACCGGTATTTTCCAGGATGGCACTGTCTGAAGGCGGTAGAGGCTGAACACGGCTTGCGCGGATGTCACCCAGGCAAAAAAGAGAAAAATCACCGCCCCCTGGGCATCAAGGAGCGGAACGTCCACCAGATCGTGGGCGACCAACAAAATTACCAACGGCAATATCAAAGTCACGGCCAGTCCGGTCCCCCAAGTCGCCAGAGAAAACTCCGACGGTTCCCGCACGGCATGGCGCCCAGGCAACTGCCAGTCGGTTCTTGCCCGATGAATACCAGCGCCGGAATTCAGGAATAGGGTGGCCTTGAACAATCCATGAGCACAGAGGTGGAAAATAGCCAGAGCAAAGGCTCCAAGACCGCATTCCATGACCATGTATCCCATTTGCCCCATCGTGGAATAGGCCAGGGTCCGCTTGACACTACTTTGGGTCAACATGGTGGCGGCGCCGATCAAGACCGTCAGAGCGCCAATGATAAACAACAGGTGCAAGGTCGCAGGCGCGAAGCCGAACAACGGGGCCAGACGGTTGATGAGAAATCCTCCGGCATTCACAATGCCGGCGTGAAGCATGGCGGATACGGGTGTGGGGGCCTCAATCGTCCCCGGTAACCAGATATGAAACGGAAACTGAGCCGATTTGGTCATGATTGTGAGCAACAGGATCATCGTGATGGCCGTCATCGCGCTCATCTCCCACCAGAGCCCCTCACCAAGAACCGGGATAGGACCGCCCTCCCCCAAAATCTTCGACAATTCCGGCACATCTAAGGTACCGAAGATTATAAAAACAAGCACGACTGCTCCCAGAAGTGCCGCATCCCCGATACCCTGGACCACCAAGGTCATCCGCCCCGCCCGGCGAGCGGCGTCACTTGCCCGGTTAAACGCGATCAACTCCCGCAGCAACCAGGTGACCACATGCCACCAAACCAGTAACCACAGCAAATTGCCGCTGGTCACAAGATTCAACAAAACGAAGCTGAGAAAACTCAGCAGCGTAAAAAATCTCACATAGCCTTCGTCCCCCTGCATATACCGCCGGGAGAACATATGAATCAGCAGGCTCACCACTGCAATCAAAACCATCATCACCGCAGCCAGGCGATCCACCAGCAACGTCGGGGCAAAAGGTTCAGGAAACACATTGAACCTCACGAGGATGTCATCACCTACCATTGTCTTGTACAGGCAGACCAGCGCCCCTACGGTTGAAACGGTCAAGGCACCGATTCCGAATCTGACAACCCTTTCTCCCCATAAGGGCCCGAACAAAGAGAGGCTTAAAGCAGCCAAAAAGGGTGACAGGATCGTAATAAAAGCGGCACTCGATTCCATGGACGCGTCCTCATAGATTGGGTATTGGCGGAGAAAGTCCCCACCTCAAATTCAAATATGAATGATCTACTCCTTACGCAAGAAAAATGCCTTCTTGGTTAAACCAGGAAAACCAAGCAGATTCAAGGAGATAAGTTATCAGCAGCCATGCGGCACCGGTTCACAGCCATTGATTGAAATTCAATTGTGCGAGATTGCACGGCATGTGCGGATCTGCACTCCAGCAGTTCTTCGCTATCAATCCCCCATTGGCCGGCCTACCCTTCACCCCACGGCGAAAAATAATCGAATGGTCTCTCTCAAAAAATGAAAAGAGGTTTTGAGGTTTTGATGAATGATATAATTTGAGGAACATGTCTTACTTTATGACGACCTCCCAGGTCATGGCATACCTCGGAACCTGTTATGAAATGATTCCCCTAGGATTTCAATACAGGGTCCACCCTACGCCCGGCACCTGAGAGGCAGGAGATTTTATATGCCCCCTTTTTTCAACGTTGAGGAATTAGAACAAGAAATCGAGTACTTACGGGAGCAAAATCAAAAACTTATCAAAGAACTTTCCCGGACAGTACAGGAAAATATCGCCCTGCGGGAGGAACTGTCTTTCGAACGGCAACAGTCCAAACCTCCACACGATGCTCCGAAGAAAGACCATCGAAAAAAGGCGCAGCCCCCCGGTCATCAGGCAGGGGGAAAAGGCGGTATGCTCTGTTTGCACTAACCGTCTAGCTATAAAAATACAGTTTTCGCAGACATCGAGGTTCCCGTTTTTTTACTTCCCCAAGCCTGCGGACTTCTTCTATACTTCATGGAATAGTCGAAACATGCCCTCCAGCGGGGTTCCCTCCCCTCAAGGAGCCCTATGGAGAACTTCACATTGAAGTCATTGAACCTTCCGGGAGGGGGAGGAGAACACCCCATGACCCCGGGCACATTTTCCGCCCTTCGATTGTATTGGTGAGGTCTCGAGAGAACATTGGCGATGGAACACAATCCACCCCCCACAAAGGGAAAGCCCAAACGACGTGAACTGGGCATGGTCAAAGTAGAACCGGTAAAGGACCCGGTCTGCGGCATGATGGTGGATCCGATGAACGCCGCCGGAAAATTCGAGCATGCGGGCCAAATGTATTTCTTTTGCAACCCTCGCTGCCTCGATCGTTTCAGCCATGATCCCGAGGGCTATCTCTCGGGGAAGTACCGCCAATCCATGGAGGCGGAACCTGCCAAACCCGGCACCACATATATCTGTCCCATGTGTCCGGGCGTGGAATCCCCCAAACCAGCCGCTTGTCCGAAATGTGGCATGGCCTTGGAACCGGAAATGGCCGGAACACCCGCCACTCGAACCGACTATGTGTGCCCCATGCATCCAGAAGTGGTCCAGGACCATCCCGGAGCGTGTCCGACATGCGGCATGGCCCTGGAAGCCCGGGATGTCGAACTCGAAGAAGAGGACAATCCCGAATTGACCGATATGAGCCGGCGCTTGTGGATCGGCCTGGGATTCACCCTGCCCGTCTTCCTTTTGGCCATGTCCGACATGATCCCCGGCAAACCGGTCCACCAACTTCTGTCTCCGACCCTCATGCACTGGCTTCAATGGATCTTGACGACCCCCGTGGTGCTGTGGTGCGGCCGCCCGTTTTTTGAACGGGGCTGGAATTCAGTGGTGCACCACAGTCTCAACATGTTCACCTTGATCGCACTGGGAACCGGAACCGCCTATACCTACAGTACGTTGGCCACACTGGCTCCCGGCATTTTCCCGGAATCCTTCAGAGGGGCAGGCGGCGAAGTCGCCGTGTATTTTGAAGCCGCCGCGGTCATCACCGTGCTGGTCCTGTTGGGTCAGGTCCTCGAGCTGCGGGCCCGCAGCCGCACCGGCAGCGCCATCAAGGCCCTGCTGAGGTTGGCTCCCAAAACCGCCCGGCGCATCGCCGTGGATGGGTCGGAAGAGGATGTCCCCGTCAAGGACGTCAAACCCGGCGATACACTTCGTATCCGGCCTGGCGAAAAAATCCCCATCGACGGGATCGTCATCGAGGGGCAAAGCGCCGTGGATGAATCGATGATTACCGGAGAATCCCTGCCGATCGCCAAGGAGCCAGGTTTGCCGGTGATCGGGGGCACGGTGAACGGGACCGGTTCATTGGTCATCCGAGCGGAACGGGTAGGCCAGGATACGGTGTTGGCCCAGATTGTCCGAATGGTCGGTGAAGCACAACGCAGCCGGGCCCCCATTCAACGCCTGGCGGATTTGATCTCCGGTTATTTTGTCCCCATTGTCGTCGGCATTGCGATGCTCACCTTTCTCATTTGGGGCTTTCTGGGCCCTGAACCCCGGATGGCCCATGCTCTGATCAATGCCGTGGCGGTCCTTATCATTGCCTGCCCCTGCGCCCTCGGCCTAGCCACCCCCATGTCCATCATGGTCGGAACCGGGCGAGGTGCGACGGCCGGGGTCTTGATGAAACATGCCGAAGCCCTGGAACAGATGGAAAAAGTTAATACGCTGGTTGTGGATAAAACAGGCACTCTCACCGAAGGAAAACCCAAGTTGACCGCGGTCGTTTCCCTCTCGAAGGATTTACATGAAGACGACTTGCTTCGCCTGGCCGCCAGTCTGGAACGCCACAGTGAACATCCGTTGGCATCGGCCATCGTAAACGGTGCAAAATCCAATAATCTGGAATTGTGGGAACCCCAAAATTTTCAATCCCAAACCGGTAAAGGGGTGATGGGAGAGGTTCAGGGGCAACGGCTGCTCCTCGGTACGCAGGCCTTTCTCCGGGAGCACTGCCGGGTCAATGAAGACAGCCTTCGGGTCTTATCGGAAAAAGCCGAATCCATGAGAGAGGACGGCCAGACCGTGATGTTTGTGGGCCTGGACCATCAGGCCGCCGGTCTGATCGGAGTGGCCGATCCCGTCAAATCCTCCACACCGGAGGCGATCCGGCTGCTACATGAAGCGGGCATTTATCTGGTCATGGTATCAGGCGATCACCGCCAGACGGCCCTGGCGGTCGCCCGGAAACTCGGCATCGACGATGTGCGGGCGGAAGTGCTGCCTGAGGAAAAAACACGCATCGTCCAACAACTCCAGAGCGAGGGGCGGATCGTGGCGATGGCCGGAGACGGCATCAATGACGCACCGGCCCTGGCACAGGCTCATGTGGGCATCGCCATGGGAACCGGCACGGATGTGGCCATGGAAAGCGCCGGCATCACGCTGGTCAAAGGCGATCTGGGCGGGATCGCCCGCGCCCGGCGCCTGAGCCAAGCCACCATGCGGAACATCCGCCAGAATCTCTTCTTTGCCTTCTTCTACAATGCCCTGGGGGTACCGATCGCTGCCGGAGCGCTGTATCCGATCTTCGGTCTCTTACTCAGTCCGATGGTCGCGGCCACGGCCATGACCTTCAGTTCGGTCTCCGTCATTTCCAATGCTCTTCGCTTACGAACGATGCGCCTGTAAGCCCTTCGTTTTTATTCCAATAAAAACTCGAAATCCTTCTGTGACAACGAAGCCCCGCCGCCATGGTGGGCGGCCCCCTCCAGGACCGCATGATAGAGTTCGAGTTTCTGCCGCTTGAGCTCCATCATCTTTTCTTCAATGGTATGGCGCATGAGCAACCGCATAATCGACACGGTCTGATGCTGTCCAATGCGATGCGCCCGATCTGAAGCCTGATTTTCCACCGCCGGATTCCACCAGGGATCAAGATGGAAGACATAGGAAGCCTTCGTTAAATTCAACCCCTGTCCACCGGCCTTCAGACTGAGCAAAAACACCGATGGAGTCTGCCCTTCCTGAAATTGACGGACCAGCTTCTTTCGCATGGGGGTGGGGGTCGACCCATCCAACCGGACATGAGCGATGTCATGCGCACGGAAAGCCTCCTCCACCACGTCCAGGAAGGACGTAAATTGAGAAAAGACCAGGGCGCTGTGCCCTTCCTCAATGAGTTCATGAAGCCGTTCCAGCAAAAAGGTGACTTTGGGGGAGGGCTCGGTCTGAGACGGGTCCAGTAATCGTGAGGACAAACAGATTTGTCGCAGCTTCAGAATGGCGGTCAGGGCAATCACCCGGGCTTGAGCGGCGGTTTGCGTTTGAAACGCGGTCGAGATGGTGCTTCGAATTTCGGTCACGGTTTTCTGGTACAGCAACTTTTGACGATCGGTCAATTCGAGATACAGGTCCGTCTCGATTTTCGGCGGTAATTCCTTGAGAATTTGCGATTTCGTCCGGCGCAGGACAAACGGTCTGGTCCGTTGCATGATAGTTTCCAAAACCAGGGGGGACGGCGCTTTCAACCTGGCTCGCATCTCCTCGTAATCCCCCAGCAACCCGGGTACGCACAGATCCATCAGGGAATAGTATTCCCCAACATGATTTTCCAGGGGCGTCCCCGTCATCACCAATTTGAAATAGCCATTCAGGCGGCGAGTGGCCCCGGTGGTTCGCGCCATGATATTTTTCACCGCCTGAGCTTCATCGAACACAATAACGTTGAACCGGACCGGTTCCAGCAATAAAATATCCCGGCGAATCAACCCATATGTCGTCAGAATGACATCCACCTCTTCAAACGCCGTCGTTCGTTCCTTTCCCGTATACGACCGGACCCGTAAGGAAGGATAGAACCGTTTGATCTCTTCCTCCCAATTGAATAAGAGACTGGGCGGCAACACGACCAAATGCGGTCCCTCAACCGGTTCCGGAGGTTGAATGATCCCCTCCTTGAGACCGGCCAGCAAACTGATGGCCTGCAGGGTTTTTCCCAACCCCATATCGTCAGCCAGGCAGGCTCCCAGACGATGTTGATAAAGGAATGCCAGCCAGCGGTACCCTTCTTCCTGGTAATGGCGCAACGTGGCATTCAGATATCTGGGAAGCGGAAGCGGTTCAATCCGTTCGAAATGCAATAATCGATCGATCAACGCTTCATCCGCCGGAGGCAACAGGACCTTGACCCCTCGCCGGCGTAGGTCCACCCAATCCAAAATCTGCAATTTGGGCACATGGACGACCGCCCGCTTTTCCCACGCGCCGATTTTGTGATCGGACTTCTTGGTGAGGGAGGCCAACGCCCGCAAAATCTGCTGGGTCTGACGATCAATAACCCGAAGGGAACCATCCGCTTCGATCATCCCGCCTTGTTGCAGAATTTGTTCGAGGGCTTTGGCATCGACTTTTACCCCATCACATAAAATCTCAGGATGCAATTCAAACCAGTCAATCGAGGATGAGCGCCGGGCATCGACCGAATATTCCCACTTGGACGTCGTGATCGGCGCATCCTGAAAAAACAGTTCGATTCCCGCCTCCTGCAACTTGGCAAACAACTCCGGCAAACGGGGATACAAGGTGGATGCCGGCAGGGCCATTTCGTCATGCCGTTCCATATGCTCAAACAGATCCGCTCCGAACATGTTATAAGGAAGGGCATAGAGCAAGGCTTCCCGTTCCCAATGGTTCGGCACAAGACACCATTGCCCATCCCGGATACCCAAACGTGCACTGGGCGGAAAGGCGGGATCAGAAAACCGCCGGAGCAGTGCTTCGGCTTCGGCCTTTAACTTGAATACCCGGAACTCTTCACGGGACAGGCAGGATTTGATCAGCTTTTTGGCTTCGGATCCCTTTTTCAGACCCCAGACCTGAAACAGCGTGTCGTACAACAAGGTCCGCCGCTTGCGGGTTCTGACCCCACCGGAGACAGCGGGAGCGTGATTGATGTAGGGAAAGACCTGAAACAGAGCCGCACAGGGACTCGTCTGGCTCTCCCCAAACCAACATTCCGTCCGGACAATGGTGACATCCTGGTCGAGCAGCGGGGCCGAACTCAATTCCTTGCGCTCGGCCTTCAGGGTTACTCGATATTGATAGAGTGATCCGTCTGTTTCCGCGATAAGGTCGGGAACCGGCATATCTTTCCCGTCGATTTTCAATTGAACGGTTGCGAATATCCTGGCTTTATCCTGAAGCGGACAATCGAATTGCAAGCGAAGAAACTGGCGAAAGGGGATGGCAAACGAGGGCCTGGTTTCCGGAAGCCCCATTCCCGTTTCCCCACCATTGCCCTCAACATCAACCGAAGCTGTCCATTCGGAAAGGGACAATGGACCAACCAGTATCTCCCGGCCGCTTAGCAACCCTTCCCGTTTGGCATTGGCATACAACAGATCGTACACCGCCCACCCCCCTTCATAGTCCAAGGGGGACAATCGGCGGGAATTGAGGTCTACGACAAATCCCATCACCACACACACACGCTCCAGAACTTCTCCAAACCGGACACACCGGGCGGCGATCGTGACAGTGGAACCGGTAAGATTCAGCTCGGTCTTCGTGGTATAGGTGGCCGAGGGATTCCATGCCAAAGGCACCCGATCAGAATCGGTTTCCAGAAACAACGGAAATCGGGAGCCATGATGATTCAGAAAATCCCGCAAGCCGGTCTGAGACGACCAGGCTTGATCTTGCAATGACCGGAACAAAAGAGCCAACTCGGTCGGCATACCGGCAATGGATTGGCACGGGATTCCATGGTTGGAAATGCGGACATCGGAATATCCGTCCTTGTGGAGGAGTATCACCTCGAACAACGGTACCCCTTTGGGAGCCGCCGTTGAAGGCAATGAAACACCGCTTCCCGAAAGAAGTTGTTGCTCAAGAGGTTTCCGATTGACAATCTCTCTCCCAGCCATTCGAAACCGGTCCGGCACCAATAGATTCACCGTCGTCAACAGGGCACACACGACATGATGGCACTGAAAGCCGGAGGACCAGGACGAACATGTGCAGGAATAGCGCAAACCATCCTGCTCCTCACTGATACGGACCGCATATCGGGAACCTCCTCGCACGACCGCCGTCAAAACAGTTTTTGCCTGATCCCAATAATACGCCTCCAACCGACCTTGGGAGTAGTATTCATACCCGCGCAAGACGGTGGCTTTCGGCGCCAAAAAATAGACATGATTAGGGGAAAGAATTTTCAAACGGGCCAGCAGCCCAGGAACTTCCTCAGCCATGATTGCTTTTGCCTGCAGTCCTTATATCCTTCATAATAGATTATCATCTCCTCCACCGGCCGAACCTCGCTTGACAGGTTCTTCTTTTCCGTCTGACTCTCCGGTTAACCTTCGAGCATCCAAACCGCTTGAAGGGGAAACTTCAATTATACAAGGCCCACCGACACAAGTCGCGGGAAGAAGGATATTTATTTCATATTTCCCTGGGGTTATGACGGAACACGGTAAGGGCAAACCCCTTGCGCTCTTTTGATTCCACACAGTCGGAGCGCGGGGTCGGTGGAGGAGAGAAATTAGCGGGTCGGTGCCGGAGGGATGGTCAGTGGGATTTCACCTGAAAAAAATTTCCGCCTTTCTGATGATCGTCATCCGTCCCCCAATGCAGTTGCTTTTCGACTTTCTGGACCCTGGGCACATGCTTGGAACAATGAATATAGGCTTCTTCAATCTCCACCATGATCCAGCATTCAGGATGGCGCCCCCCCTTCACATGAGAAGCCTCCAGCATGGGCTCGGGGATACCCGGCATGACGGCCACCTCGTCATTGGTGACCACTCTGGCCCTCCCGTTGACATGAAGGCCGACGGTACTCTGAAATATATCCAGGAATAGCATCCCGATCCGGGGATTTTTCATGATATTGCCGACACTCGCCATCACCCCGTTCCCCCGGTATTCCGGATAGGCCAGCATGCCGGCATCCAATACGATCACAAAGCCGGGGGGACCGGCCCGAAACGAGGAATCACACCTTCCACCTTCATCAGCCGTGGCAATCCAACACATTTCCTGCCGGCCGATAAACTCCTGCATCAGGTGATTCAATGCCTCTACCACTTGGTTTTCATAAAAATGGCAGGCCCGGGCAGAGGTTCCAAAGTGCTGTTGGGCCAGTTGTTCCCCGGAACAATCGGAAGGGTCGGAAGGTGAAGGTGCCACAAAATTTGTCATGGTCTGCTTTCTGCATGATACCGAGAGAGGCCCTGGTTAGACCAGACTTATTCCCTGGGCACGACCGGAAAAGAAATTCGTTCACAACATATTGTTTCATATAATTTTTTGCGGATTCACACGTGCCGAGGAGTGCCCCATGAAGGTTTCCCGCCAGGATATTCAAGAGATAATTGCCGCCTTAAAACAACAACGGGACGAACTGAAACTTCACCTTCACCTGGCCAAGGCAGAGGCCCGTGATGAATGGAACCGGCTTGAAGAAAAATGGGAAGACATCCGGATCAAAGCGGAGAACGTATGCGAAGAAGCCGGGAAAACCGCAGGATCGGTCTCCACCGCGTTGGTCATGGCGTTGGAGGAAATCAAAAAGGGCTATGAACGCATTCGCAATATCATTTGATGTCTTCTTGAAGTCTCCGCCAATTTTTTTTCAGAATTAAAATGTCTAAAATCGCCGGGATAACCTTCACCGTACGATTAATAGGTGAGGAAAAGTGGGACTAATAGCCTCACCCATAATGTGGCAGGAATGGACACCCCTGGTGTCTCCCCCACAACGGAAATGCAGAAAACCTTGCAGGAAAACCGTATAGATCATCACTGGTTCTCATTTTTCATTTTCACTTTTCCCTTCTTTCAAAAAGGGCACAAAAATTGTTTTCATACACTACTCACAATCGTCCATACAGCCACCAGGAGGTTAAGACCAGTCATGCCCCTGACCCAAATCAAACGCTTCACCACTAAGGAAAAAGAAAAATCCGGGGAAGACCCCTATTCCATGAAAGGTGCCCCGAAGGGCTTACTCGAATGCCCGGATTGTCATGCGACGTATTTTCGAAAACGCTGGAGTTTTTCCGGCAGACCAACAACCGGCACCCGTGCAGGGGGCGCACGTGCCGCCTTTCCCAAAAAACCTACAAAAGAATTCATGATCCCTCAAGAATATGTCTGTCCGGCCTGCCGGAAATTACGGGATGGCTATGCCGAAGGGTATTTAACCATTCACTGGCCCAACTGGGATCAACATAAGGCCGAAGTGCTCGGGCTCATCCATAATGAGGAGGCCCGTGCGGCACGCAATAATGCCCTCGAACGTATCATGACTATTCGCACCCGCCCGGACGGCGCCGATATTGAAACCACAACCGATCACTTTGCCCAAAGCCTGGGAAAACATCTCAATCGAGCCTTTAAAGGAAAAGTCCGTTACAGTTGGGGGCACAGGGAAAAACTTGCTCGAATCGAATGGCATGCCAGTCCGCCGGCCAAAAAAAGGAACAAATAATCCATGGGATTCCTTCTCATCTCCGCCAACCTGCTCCTGCTCTTGGCCCTGACCGTTCCCCTTCATGCCCAGGAGCCGTCATTCGTTCCGGAGAAAGGAGAAGAGGTTTATCGTGAACATTGCGCTCGATGTCACGGGGTGGAAGGCAAGGGGAATGGGCCCGATGCCGCCCAACTGATCGTCCCTCCAACGAACTTTCACCGGCCCGAATCGCGCGCCAAATCGGACCTGGACCTTCGGGGGGCCATAATTTGGGGGTTGGCCTTCAGTCCCATGCACGGCTGGTGGGATAAAATGGATGTCGAGGACATTCGAGCCGTCACCGCGTATATCCGTCGCATGGCCCCGTATGACCCTGGTATCCGATAACCACACCTCTAAAAATATTTCTAAGCTTTGCCCTCTTCGGCTAAGATCTCTTGTGTCGCCTGACACCAATCGGCAATATCCTGCCCATGGTGCCGCCCCCGTTGTTCATATAATTCATACGCACGTTTGGCAATCCGTTCCTGCAGTTCCGCATCCTGACCCACACTCCACTGTTGGGATCGGACAGGATGAGCGTCATGCCCATTCGTACCAGCAGTGGCGTGAGTCAACGAGTCGGTATTCCCGGTCAAGCGGGATTTGGACTTTTTCAGTTGGCTCTCCTCTTTCTTTGCCGACCCCTTCAGTTTCGAGGTCATACTTGAACTTTTCTCACTCGAGGTTTTGTTGGATTTCATAGTGCTCCTTTACACTTCACAAACATGGATTGATCCCCTGCCAACTCTCCATCTCCTTGCCTAACGGCGAAGACTGTAAACTTGGACTGAGGGGGCCATACGGGTTTTCGCTTCACTCACCAGGAGGGTCCTCCCTTCATAGACCTTTTCATTCCAGGCGGCAATCGCCGCCTGGGCTTCCTCGACGGTAGACATCTCGACAAAGCCGAACCCCCGAGACCGCCAGGTCAATTTGTCCCGGACCACCTGAGCGGATATCACCGAGCCGCAGGGAGCAAACAATTCCTTCAATTGAACGTCTGTCGTCGCATATGGAAGTCCCCCAACAAACAGCTTCGTATTCATACGATTCCTCCTCAACATGAACGGTTAGTTTTTGGTACATTTTTGAACAGCTCAATCTTCCCCATTACTACCAGCCGGCTTCTCGGAATATCGCGCGCTCCTAGACGAACGAATGAGACATCAGGCCTGGCATGCGCCGGCCATATGCTTGTCCGATTCAAACGGTTTTTCCAAGGAACTTGGCGAGTCCAAGGGAAACGTAGGCTGAAGTCCAAGGCGTTGGATATCCCCTATGATCCGCTCCGGATTTCCCCAATCGCTCCACGACACGCCTGTCAATTCGAGAACAGCCAGTTTTTCGGTTGCACGGGCAAGAACGTCCGAGGAAAAATTTCTGGACGGCATCCGGCGGTAAATGGCATCCAAGACCGTTCCCTCGTAAGAGGTGCCGATCGCTTCGCCAAGAGTCTCAAACAACGGCATCAGCTCCGGCACACACCGCCACCCCAGCTTCCACAGTGTTTCCAGCTTGGCGGCCAAAACCAGGGTGTTCCACTTCCTATCTTCCGGTCTTTCGATCATCCAATTCCCGACATCGGGTTTCTCGACAAAGGCATCCACACCCCGAACTTGGTGACCGGAAGCCCAACCCAGTTGGCCGCCCGCCTGAATCCATCCATAGTCCCCCTCAAGTCTATCGGGAGGCACCCCCAGCAAGACGACCCGGTCCGACAACCAATCCGTGGCACACACGGCCCGCTGCACCAGTTCGGCAAACTGTTCTTCCGGATCCACAAAATGATCGGACGGATAGACCACAACCGTCGCTTTCTCATCACGTGCTCGCACATAGGTCAACGGGAGGAAAATCCCGGCTGCCGTATCACGATTGACCGGTTGACTGATGACGATCCCCACCCCCCGATGCCCGATTTGTTCCCATGCGAGGTGTTGATGGGCTTGAGCAATCACCATGATCCGGCGTTCCGGATCCCCCAAACGATCGGCTCGGTCTATGGTATGTTGGAACATGGATCGGGTCCCGACAAAGGTGCAATATTGCTTCGGCTTGGAGCAGCCAAACCATTGGTTGATGGCCGGCTGCAGCCGCTCCCCATTGCCCCCGGCTAAAATAATCGACCAGAGTCGTTCTTTCTGTCGCTTGGTGATACTCATTGACATCCTCCTGACATCGGTTTTTTGACTTCTTACGTCTACACGGTTTGTTTTCCAACACCCTCAGTTCTCTCCTCGATCCGCTTTGTTGGTGCAGATATAACACCGTGAAAAGAGCGCAACAATCAGCAAGACGGTGATTTTTGCATCATATTTTTGATGATTACCGTGTCGTATTTTGTACGACAAGACACAGGATGAGGGATGAAGGAATCGGCAAAGGGAGGGCGCACCTCCCCAGGGGGGACAAATTCAGGGAATCAAGCGATGCTGAAGGGCGTAGCGGGTTAATTCCGCATTATTCTTCATCTTCAACTTCTGCAGAAGCCGTGAGCGGTACGTATTGATAGTACTGATGCCCAGGGACAGTTCCCTGGCAATCGTTCGAGGGGTCATTCCCGAAGCGATCAAGCTGAGGATTTGATATTCCCGGTCCGACAGGGTGAGATGGGGAGGGGTTCCCAAGTCATCGGAGAGGGACATGGCCAACACCTCCGCAAGGGAGGCACTGATATATTTCCCGCCACGCAAGACCTTGTGGATGGCCGTAACCAACTCTTCCGCGGCACTGTCCTTGGTCAGGTAGCCGGATGCACCGGCTTTCAGAATTCGCACGGCAAACTGATCTTCGGGATGCATGCTCAACACCAGGACGGGCAGCTTGGGGTGGAGCTGTTTCAAATCTTTCAGCGCATCCAATCCGCTTCGACCCGGCATGGTCATATCCAAAATCACAATATCCCACCGGCGTTTGTTGACCTGGTCAAGCACTTCATGGATATTGGAAGCCTCCCCGATCACCGCATCAGCAAAATCGTCGGCAAGAATCTGCTTAACCCCCTGACGGACCACCGCATGGTCATCTGCAACCAAAATATGAACCATATGGCTCCTCAAACCTCCGCAGTCCCCCTTAGTGAATCTCAGGAAAAGATAATTTGCCATCCTCACCGGAGATATGAGGGTCGACCTTCCTTTGAAGCGGCAGTCGAAGGGCCACCGTCGTTCCCTTTTCCGCCCCACCGGTGATTTTGACCTCTCCCCTCCACAATAATGCCCGTTCCCGCATGCCTACCAGGCCCAAGGATTTTGGACTGGAAATCTGTTCGGGCGTTATGCCGCAACCGTTATCCACAACCATCAGTTCCAAATACCCTCCCGACCGTTGAAGCTTGATGTCGACACGGGTCGCGCCGGCATGACGGACGACATTCGTCAGTATTTCCTGGAGAATCCGGAACACGACCGTAGCGCATTCGCCTTCCACCTCCAAACTCTCGGGATAACAATCCAGAGTACAGTAAATACCGGTCCGGGTCTGAAACTCCTTAGCCTGCCATTCGAGGGCCGGCCCCAAGCCCAGTTCATCCAGGACCGCCGGCCGCAATTCCGTACTGACCTTCTGAACCAGTTGCACCATCTCGTTGACAAATTGCGACATCGATTGAATTTTGGACGCCAGGGAAGACGGCCCCCCTTTGGAGTCGGAAAGGGGAATCCGTTTGGCCATCCAGGCCAAATCCATTTTGAGACAGGTAAGGGAAGACCCCAGTTCATCGTGAATTTCACGGGCCACCCGGGTCCGTTCCTCTTCACGAACCGTTTCGACATGGGCGGCCAGATCCCGCAACTGTTCATGGGATTCCTTCAAGCGTTCCTCGGCTCTTTTGCGTTCGGTGATATCCCGGAAAGTGACCACAGCTCCCACTAGTTGATCGTATTCCCAGATGGGATTACTGGTATACTCCACGCAAAAAGGCGTGCCGTCCTTCCTCCAAAACACATCCTCCGAAACCTGGTACACCTTTCCATCCCGAAAGGCCTGATGAATAAGACACTCGTCCACCGGGAACGGGCTCCCATCCGCTTTGCGGTGATGAATAATCTGATGCATCTTTTGCCCCCGCAGTTCTTCCTCGGAATGGCCGATCATTGCCGCCGCGGCCGGATTCACCAGGATGGCTTTTCCATCCAGATCAATCGCATAAATCCCATCGTGAACCGCATTCAACAGCAATTCGTACTTATAGCGCAGCCGCGCAAGGGAGGACTCCGCCTTCTTGCGTTCGGTGATGTCACGCGCGATTCCCACCGTGGCCGAAAATTGCCGCCGAGTATCGAAAATAACCGTCGCGTCCATCTCCAACTCCCGGGTCTCTCCGTTTTTGGTCAGAAAACGCAGGCTGGCCCCCCGGGTGAATCGGCATTTTATCCCCTCTTCGTCAAACCAGTGAGCCGACCGGCAGAGTTCTTCGGGGTGAAGGAATCGCGAAACCGGGACACCCTGCAGGTCTTCAGGAAGGTATCCGAGTATGGGAGACACGGCCGGACTGACAAAACGAAAACACCCGCCGGCATCAAGTTCAAAGACGATGTCGGTGACATGTTCAATCAGCCGATGATAGCGATCTTCCGTGTGCTTCACTTTCAAGCGCAAATGGCGCTTTTCCAGCACTTCACGGACGACGACGGGCAACTCAAAAAGAAAAGGCTCTTCTCCAAATCGTGTGGGTAAAAATTAGCCTTAGAGATCGGGAAAGGCAAGCAGGGCAAGGGGATATGGCATTTCAGGCAAGAGCAAAATCTGGCATGATTGGCGGATGGCAACGAAGAAAA
>JBDIVP010000001.1:0-71416 GCA_039794325.1 Candidatus Inrsubterrania sp. | reverse complement strand
CTTCCTCTTTGCCATCCGGCGTTCATGACAGATTTTTCTCTTGCTTCAAACAACGTCTCCCCTTGCCCTGCCTGCCTTTCGCGGTCTCTAAGGCCTAATTTTTACCCACTCGGTTGGGAGAAGACCCTTATAATTAAAAAGCCCACTACAAGTAGTACTGAAATTTGTAAAATTAATCGATCTGTTTCGGCTTTAAGTTTGTTCGCACGAGCCATAAACTCTTTTGCAAGGCCATCATATGAGTCTGGCAATGAGCCTTCATTGGATAAGATTATGCTACTTTCACTTGTTTCTGTCATGATGGGTCCCTAATAGGGTAGAAATTGAGGTTAGGGTATCGTTATCGATTTCCAGGTAACCATGGATAAGTCGATTCCGAGTGGCAACCAACTGACGCCAGGGTATATTTGGGCATATTTGCCGAACATGTTAGGTATATGCCACTACTTTTTCAACAAAGCCGATCATATCGTCGACATAGAATCGCCACTCCCGCTCAGACACTTACGGCCTCTTGTTCAATGATTGGTCGCAACTCCGGTCTAAGGGCTTTTTCCGTAACCAAATCGACCGGGCATCCCAAGACATCCTCAAGATAAAACTGCACCCCAAAATAGCGACGGGATGTGGCCGGGCCATCGAAGGCCACCATGATGTCCACATCGCTTCCAGGCCTGCCTTCATCCCGGACGACGGAGCCGAATACCTTCAACCGGACCACTCCAAAGCGTTCCATTAATTCCGGTTTGACTCGGGTGAGGATTTCCAGGACTTGTTTTCGTTTCATATGTGGGTCTGTTGAAAAAAGCCGCCAGCGGCGTTCTCGCCATTTTTCCGTGCTCACGTACTGAACGTACGCTCCGCCCGCAAAACAAGCGTGTCCCCCTGCGGGATGAACCAAGCCATGCGTGGCCTTGCTGGACGGGCTTTTTTGAACCGACCCAAAGCCATGATCGTCAACGCAGCCATGTGGAAATTTGTCCTTGAACATTTCAATTAATCAACACTCCCTATGTGACACGTTCCTCCCCCTATCACCCGGACAAATTCCCCCACTGGACACCAAAGAAAATTGGGAACCGATGACGTCAGAGCATCACGGGCTCTGTTGAGAATATATCTTACGAAACGACGAAACCGGACGATTCAGAATAAGACAGGAGAAAAAGAAGTTGGCTGGGGGACCAGGGATCGAACCTGGGCAGCCAGATCCAGAATCTGGCGTCCTACCGCTAGACGATCCCCCAACCTGAGATGAGCTTAATTCACCGCTCGGAAGCAGTCAAGCGAAGATTGGAAGAAACCCCGATTACCCCGCCGCCCCTTGGGCGTTCATGGCCCGTTCCACTCCGGCGCGGATGCGCTGGAGGGTCCGCTCCTTCCCCAGCAAGGCCATGACTTCGAAGATACCGGGGCTGATGGTTCGTCCGGTCAGAGCCACCCGTAAGGGCTGGGCAACTTTGCCCATTTTGAGTCCCTGCCGTTCAATCAGGCCGTGAAGCAGATGTTCCAATGTTTCTTTGGCAAAATCGGGTGCAGCCTCAACCGAATCCGCAAACTCCTTGAGAACGGGGGCGATGGCCGCGGTTAAATGCTTGCCAGCTGCAGTTTCATCCATGGTCATGGGTTCGGCCAGATAGGGCACGGCCCCTTCCACCATGTCCAACAGCGTTTGTGAACGCTCCCGCAAGGGCGGCACCAGGGCCTCGGCGCCTTCAGGGATTCGCGCGATGGCTGCCTCGTCGTACCCGGCCTGTTGGAGAAAGGGCACCAGGGCTTCGGCCACCCGCTTGGGTTCGCTGGTCCTGATATATTGAGCATTCAGCCAGAGCAGTTTTTCGGGATTGAAGACGGCCGCCGAGGCCTGCACCTGCTTGAGGTCGAACAGATCGATCATTTCCTGCATTGAAAAGATTTCCTGATCCCCGTGTGACCACCCCAAGCGGACTAGGTAATTAATCAGGGCTTCGGGAAGATAGCCCATGTCCCGATAGGCCAGCACCGAGGTGGCCCCATGCCGCTTGGACAGGCGGGTTTTATCCGACCCGAGGATCATCGGGAGGTGGGCGAATTCCGGCACCGGAAAGCCCAGGGCTTGAAAGAGCGGGACCTGGCGGGGGGTATTGTTGACATGATCGTCCCCCCGGATCACATGCGAAATGTTCATGAGCCCGTCATCCACGACGACGGAAAAGTTATAGGTGGCGTAGCCGTTGGAACGGAGGATGATGAGGTCATCCAGCACGCTGTTTTCGAAGACGATGCGGCCTTTGATGAGATCATTGATGACGGTCTGACCTTCCTGCGGGGCCTTGAACCGGAGCGCGGCCGCCTGATCCGGTTTGGTGATGCCCCGGTCCCGGCACCGGCCGTCGTACTTCAGCGATTCGCCCTTGGCCTGCTGGGCTTTTCTTCGGGCTTCCAGTTCTTCCGGCGTGCAGACGCACCAATAGGCCAGGCCCCGTTCGAACAGGTCCATGGCCCGCTCCCAGTACAGATCCAGACGGTCCGTCTGCCGGAAGGGGCCTTCATCCCAGTCCAAGCCCGTCCATCGCATGCCTTCCATGATGATTTGAATGGCTTCCTCGGTAGACCGGTCGCGGTCGGTATCTTCGATTCTCAGCACGAATGTGCCGCCCGTATGGCGGGCAAACAACCAGTTGAACAGCGCGGTGCGCACACCGCCGATATGCAGGTAGCCGGTGGGACTCGGAGCGAACCGGACTCGTATGTGACTCATATCCGACCTTTCAAGATAAAAGAGGGTGATGCCGTTGCTGAACCCCGTTGCTTACCATGCCGCTTGTGCCATGTAAAGCGGATCGATCTCATCAGCCTCATCGGCCTCGGCCGGGATCTTCTTGTGCACCCCCCCTTCGCTTGCCTTTGCGGGCAGAGCTTCGTAAAATCCCGCATATCGGGTATAGTGTGTAATAGTGATAGATATAGGACATTCTGGTTGGAGGCGTTTTCATGATTCGGACCATTCGCGAAAGTTCTGAGAAATATCCCTGGTTGCTCAAGGGCCTGATGATTATCATTGCCGTCACCTTCGTGATCGGGATGGGCTGGTGGGGTTTTGAAGCCAGCCAAACCAACGTCGTGGCCACCGTGGGCGATTATAACGTGAGCCGTGAGGAATTGCTCCAGGCCAAGCAACGGTACTACCGGTTTTATAAGGAGCAACTCAACCAGGACGACATCAAGGACGAAACGATCAGGCAACTGGCCCTGGAAGGCCTCATCACCACCAAGGCCTGGCAGAATCTGGCCGACCAGTTGAATTTGGCCGTCTCAACCCAGGAATTGCACGATTCCATCGTGAACCAAAAAGAGTTTCAGAAGGATGGGGTGTTCGATCCCCAATACTATCAACGCCTGCTCGCCAATAACCGGTTGACCCCGCACAAATTTGAAGAACGGCGGAAGGCGGAGTTATTGGCCGAAAAGGCCCGCCTGCTGGTCGCCGAAGCCACCACCCTGACTCCTGCGGAAATGAAGGAAGTCGAAGAACTGGCCACCCGCCAGGCCAAGGAAGGAGACACGGTCGATCCGGACGTGTTGGAGCAGATCCGTATGCAGTTCGTCATTCAGAAAAAACAACGGGCCCTGCAGGCGTTTCAAACCGCGTTACGCGGGCGGGGCGATGTGACGATTAATCCTGACCTTCTTTAAGAATGAGGCGTAAGGAGGCCAACGCAACTTGTTTGAGGCCATCCGGGATGGATGCAGTTTCCAATCATCCGCAAGATGATGTTGATGTCTCGCCATTGACTCCCTCGCATTTTCCTCCCTACGCCTCCCCTTTCCCCCCTTACACAATCAGCATCGCATCGCCGTAGCTGTAAAATCGGTATCGCTGTTTGACAGCATGGTCATAGGCGTTTCGGGCCGGGTCGATCCCCGCAAAGGCCGACACCAGCATCAGCAACGTGGTTTCGGGAAAGTGAAAATTGGTCATCAGGATATCCACGACTTTAAAAGAAAAGCCCGGCACGATAAATAACCGGGTGTCCCCGGATTGAGCCCTCAGCCGGCCCGTTTCATCTACCGCCGATTCCAAGGTTCTGGCCACCGTCGTGCCCACAGCCAAAATCCGGCCACCTTTTTTCCTGGCCGCTTCTATGGTCTGGACAGCCGGCTCCGAAATGGAAAACCATTCCGGATGCATGACATGGCCTTCCACCTCGTCGGATTTCACCGGCAAAAAGGTCCCAGGGCCCACATGCAGGGTGATCGACACCGACGCCACCCCGGCCCCGGTCAATCGCGACATCAGCTCAGGCGTGAAATGTAATCCGGCGGTGGGCGCCGCGACCGCCCCTTCGACCTGTGCAAAAACCGTCTGATAATCCTCCCGGTCTTCGGCACGCGGCGGGCGTTTGATATAGGGCGGCAAGGGCACCTCGCCATACTGCGTCAGACATTCCTGAAAACTGTTGGCCCCCTGCCATCGAATGAGGGTTCGCCCGGTGGTTCGCTCCACCACTTCGGCCATGCCGCCGCCGGGACAACTGATCCGGTGGCCGGGCTTCACACGGCCGCTCATCAGGACTTCCACATGCTCCTCATCCACCTGCCGGACGAACAGCAGTTCGACCTTTCCCCCGGAGGGCACCTTGGTTCCCCAAAGCCGGGCGGGAATCACCTTGGTATCATTGACCACCACCACATCCCCCGGCTGCAGGATCTCCGGAAGATCTTTGACGCGCCGATCGGCCAGACGGCCGTTCCGCCGGTCCACCACCAGCATCCTTGCCTGATCTCGTGGGGAAACCGGTTGGGTCGCCACCAATGTGGGGTCAAATGGAAATTGAAATTCGGCGAGTCGCATACACGGCAGGAATGGTCAGGAGGGGGCCGGATCAGTCGGAAGCGAGGGTGACTCGATCCAACGGAAGCAGGGTGGTGCCGGGATAATAATATTGCAGGATCGAATGGTAATCGTAGCCAAGTTGCGCCATTTCCCGCATCCCCCATTGGCAGAGGCCGACGGCATGGCCGGCTCCCCGCCCTCCGACGACCACCTCGGCCCCGAGTTTATGGATGGTAAATTGGGTGCTGAAAATTTTGGAGTAGCCGACGATCCTGCGCAGGTCCTGTCCACGAAGGATGACCTCGCCCTGTGAATGCAGTATGCGCACCCGATCCACCCGCCCCGAGGGTGTAAAGGTATAAGGGGTCAACGTGGCCACGGCTCCGACCGGATACCCTTCCTTCCGCAGCTGCCGTTCCAAATCCTCCAGGGTAAACGTCGCCTGCCATTCGTATCGCGGAGATTGTTCGTCAAACGGGCAATCCACTCCTTTCAAATACGGGAGATCCAACGCCCACACATACAAGGCATCTTCGGTCGGACCGGCGGCCGTCGATGAATAGGCCGCAAAGATCGGCCGCTGATCAAAGGTCAACACCTTTCCTTTGGTGGCCTGAATGGCCCGCTGAATCGATTCGGGTTGAACGGCATGGCCCGTATAGACCTGATCCTGCACACTGGCCAGAACATCGAAAGGTTGAGCTCGATTTTCCATTTTCTTATACATGACATAGGTGCGGGCCGCGACGGCCTGGGCCTTGAGCGATTCCAACGGCCACCCTGAACTGACTTCCCCCGAGACAACTCCGCCCACATACTCTTCCAGGGGCACGCGGCTGACCACCGTAAACCCCGGACCAATCCCCACCAAATCCAGCACACCGCGGACGGTCCAGGCACGTTCGGCCCCGGCCGTCCCGGTGGTATTGCCGGCGATGCGGATTTGAAAGGTGATCCCGGGCCGATCGGCGATGGACACCTGTCCGGCCTTCACCAGCCGGTTGTTTACGAGAAAGCCCTCCGCCTGCCGTTTGACGGTCACGGCGCCTGAAACCCGATACGGTGATCCTGAGGAAGGCCGAACGGTAAACGGTTCGGAACCGGTGAGCGTCAGCACCGTCACGCCTTGCGCCAACCCCACCCGGACTTCATGGGTGGCGGCATCACTGGTAAGTGGCGATAGACTCAACCCGAGCATCATGCCGATCAGCCATATAAGCGGTCGTCTGTCAAATAGGTTCACGTACGATCACCGGCGGAAAAACAGATAGAGCAGGAGACTGCCCACAATACTGATTAACAGGCTGGTCGCCAATGGAAAATACAAGGTAAAGGAGTCTCGTTTGATGATGATATCGCCGGGTAACCGGCCCAACCATCCCAGCGGCCCTCCCGGGCCGGCCCCTTTTCCCAGGATCATCAAGAGTCCGCCCAGCACCAGCAGGACGACTCCCATGAGCATCAGGAGTTTCCCGATTCCACTCATGTCCATCATCACGACCTACCCAACCGCGATTTACCGGAACAGGACCTCCGCGATTTGGACGGCGTTGAGCGCGGCACCTTTTCGCAAGTTATCGGCCACAATCCACAGATTCAACCCATTGGGAATCGATTCATCCTCGCGGACGCGCCCGACATAGACGGCATCGGTCCCTGCCACGTCGATCGCCAGCGGATACAGATTCCGTTGCGGATCGTCATAGACCTGGATCCCCGGAGCGGCGGCCAGCAAGGCCCGGGCCTCATTGACGGTCAGTTTCCGTTCGGTTTCGATATTGACCGATTCCGAGTGACAGACGAAGACCGGCACACGCACGGTCGTGGAGGTCACCTGAATACTCATATCGTCCATGATTTTTCTGGTCTCATTGACCAGTTTCATTTCTTCCTTGGTATAGCCGCTCGGCAGGAACTCATCAATGTGGGGCAGACAGTTGAACGCAATCTGATGGGGATAGACCTCAGGCGCCACGGCGCCGAACCCCAGCAGCTTGCGGGTTTGGTTGGTGAGTTCCTCCATGGCTTCCTTGCCGGTTCCCGAAACAGACTGAAAGGTGGTCACCACGATACGTTTGATGCGGGCCGCATCATGCAGCGGCTTCAGAGCGACCACCATTTGAATCGTGGAACAATTGGGATTGGCGATCAAGCCCTTGTGTCCGGAGAGGGCATACGCATTCACTTCCGGCACCACCAACGGCACATGGGGATCCATCCGCCAAGCGGAACTGTTATCGATCACCACGGCTCCGGCTTTGACCGCCACGGGCCCGAAGTCCTTACTCACGCCGGAACCGGCCGAAAATAGCGCCACATCCACCCCGGCAAAGGAATCGGGGCCCAGGACTTTGACCGGGATTTCCCGGTCCTGAAATTCAACAGTCAATCCCTCGGAGCGGCCGGAGGCCAACGGAACAAGCTCCTTCACCGGAAATTTTCGTTCCTCCAGCACCTGAATTATTTCAGTCCCAACGGCTCCCGTGGCGCCGACCACGGCGACGGTATATTCGGTTTTTCTAATCATGGATGTCATCGTTCCTTCCGGTCATGCGCAGCATGGTGTTCAGCGGGGAATGAAGCGAATGCGGTGATTGAACGTATCCGCAATGGCAATGTTTCCCCACGCATCCACGGCCACGCCGAACGGATAATTCAGGCTACTGTTTGCAGCGGATTCTCCATCCCCCCCGAACCCGGCCTTGCCGTTCCCGGCCAGAACCGTCATGGCTTTTTTCGCCGGATTCCACCGCCGCAGGAGATGATTATCGGAATCGGTGATCAACACATCCCCCTCCGGCATCACCGCAATGCCATACGGCCGCGACAGAGCACTGGATCCATCGTTGAGACCCGGGTCATAGCGAAATTCCGATCCATCGCCCACAACCGACGAGATTTTTCCGGTGTGGCGATCGATTTTTCGAATACGCCCGTTAAAGGTATCCGCCACATACAGATGCCCTTCTCTATCCAGCGCCAGCCCGCTCGGACCGGCCAGCCCGGCAGCAGTCGCATCGATTTCATCTCCATTGTACCCGGATTCGCCCGTTCCGGCGATGGTCGTCAGGATTCTGGATTCCAGGTCCAGGAGGCGAATACGATGATTGCCCTGATCGGCAATATACAGGCGGATTCCATCAACAGCGAGCGCCACCGGTTCGTTCAGGGTGGCGTCGGTGCCCGGGCCGCCATCCCCGGTCCATTTGGTCTGACCGGTGCCGGCAATCGTCCGGATCAAGCCGGATTCGGGATCGATGCAACGGATGCGGTGATTGAAGGTATCGGCAATAAAAATCTCCCCCGCGGCATTGACGGCCACGGCGGAAGGAAAGTTCAGCATGGCCCGGGTGGCCGGCCCGCCGTCGCCTTCAAACCGGTCCCGCTGCAGACCCTGCCCGATCACATACCGCACGGTTCCGCTGAGGTCGGGCGTTTGGGTGTAGGCTTTGCCAGGGGCATCTTCGAAATCACCCAGCGGATCCCCGTCTTCTTCCCTTTCCAGGGTATCCGGCACCGGTGCGGGCGTTGGCGTTGGAGTTTGGCCTGACAGGGGGCGCCCGGCGATGGTTTCAATCACGCCGGAGGCTTTGAGCACCCGCCGGATCAGATGATTTTCGGAGTCGGCGATCAGGACATTACCGGCTGCATCAAAACACACCTGTTTGGGCTCGTTCAACCCGGCTTGGATTCCCAGTCCTCCATCGCCGCCATAAGCCGGCTCCCCACAACCCGCAAGGGTACCAATCCGGCCGGACGGCCAATTCCCGAACATGATCAGTGCGCACCCAGGTTGGTGAGAATTTGATCGCCCATTTCCTTGGTCCCCAGCAGCGTGGTTCCGGAGCTTTCAATATCCTTGGTGCGATACCCCTGCGCCAGGGTGGCCTGGATGGCCTGTTCAATCAGGTCGGCTTCCTTCGTGAGATCGAACGAATAGGCCAGCATCATGGCCACCGACGCAATGGTCCCGATGGGATTGGCCAGATTCTTTCCGGCGATATCGGGGGCACTGCCATGAATGGGTTCATACATCCCCACCGTGGAGCCTACGCTGGCCGACGGCAACATGCCGATGGACCCGGTGAGCATCGCCGCTTCATCGCTCAGAATATCCCCGAAGAGGTTGGTGGTCACGATCACGTCGAATTGCTTGGGGTACCGGACCAGTTGCATGGCGCAATTATCCACGTACATATGACGCAGTTCGACGTCCGGATAGTTTTGATGAACGGCGATGACTTCACGGCGCCAAAGTTCGGACGATTCCAAGACATTCGCCTTATCCACCGACGTCACCACTTTCCTCCGTTTTCTGGCGGCTTGAAAGGCCACATCGGCGATCCGCCGGATTTCTTCGGTGGTATAGACCTCCGTATTGATGCCCCGGTGACCGGTCGCGGTGGCTTCAATCCCTTTGGGTTTGCCGAAGTAAATGCCTCCGGTCAATTCCCGCACCACCAGCACATCGATGCCGTCCACCACCTCCGGCTTGAGCGTCGAGGCGCCGACCAGCGCCGAATACATTTTCGCGGGGCGCAGATTGGCAAACAGGCCCAACTGTTCCCGAAGCCCCAAGAGGGCCCGTTCGGGGCGCCGTTCATATTCCAAGCCTTCCCATTTGGGCCCTCCGACCGCGCCCAACAACACCGCATTGGCCGATTTGGCCAGGGCCAACGTCTCCGGCGGTAACGGATAGCCCGTCGCATCAATGGCCTCGCCGCCCACTTGAGCGGGTATACATTCAAATTGATGACCGAACCGGGACCCGACGGCCTCCAGAACCCGAATGGCCTGCGGCACGATTTCCCGCCCGATTCCGTCTCCCGGCAACACGGCAATGCGCTTATTCATAGTTCCCTTGAAACCTCACAATTTAAAAATTGAAATGCTTTTTTCCATTCATTCTCGTATTTCTCGTGATCAGGAGCCGGCATGACATTCCCCACAGCATGGAAGACATGACCTCTCCCTCCGGGTTCCAGTCAGCCCCATCTATCAGATATAGGCGATCAACAGATGCCGATTTTTTGTTCGGCCCGGGCATGCCGGTCCTTCAGGTCGGCGAGCTTGTTCAGGGCGTTAAGATAGGCTTGAGCGGATGCAATGATGATATCCGTATCGGACCCGTGCCCCGTGACGGTTTCTCCATCTTCCTCCACACGCACCGAGACTTCCCCCTGTGCATCGGTGCCCCCGGTAATCGCCTTCACGATGTAGGCCTTCAACAGGCTTTTGGTCCGGGTCAGCGCGGCAATGGTGCGATAGACCGCATCCACCGGACCATCCCCTTCCCCGGTCTTTCCCGTTGCCTGCCCATCGATCAGCAATTCGACGTTGGCGGAAGGACGCCGGTCCAACCCGCTTTCCACATGCAAGCCTTTCAAGACATACCGTTCCGGCACCTTGGTGACGGCCTTATTGACGATGGCTTCAAGGTCTTCCTCGAACAACTCCTTTTTCTGATCCGCCAACCGCTTGAACCGCTCAAAAGCTTCCGACATTTCCTGTTCCGTCAGACTGTAGCCCAAACGGGCCAATTCCTCACGGAAGGCATGACGGCCGGACAATTTCCCCATCACCAGGCGGCTTTGGGTTAATCCGACCGACTCCGGCATCATGATTTCATACGTGCTTTTCTCCTTTAACAGTCCATCCTGATGGATGCCGGAGGTATGGGCAAAGGCATTGGCCCCCACGATCGCTTTGTTCGGTTGCACCACCATGCCGGTAATATTGCTGACCAAGCGGCTGGCCTTGGAGATTTCTTCCGTATGAATCCGGGTATCGGCCTGGTAAAAATCCTTCCGCGTGCGCAGCCCCATGACGATTTCTTCCAGCGAGGCGTTGCCGGCACGCTCCCCGATGCCGTTGATGGTGCATTCCACCTGTCCGGCTCCCGCATGAATAGCCGCCATGGAGTTGGCCACGGCCAGCCCCAGATCGTTGTGGCAGTGGACGGAAATAACCGCCTGTTCGATGCCCTTCACCCGCTCCCGTAAGGTGCGGATGATGTGGCCGAATTCCTGTGGTGTCGTATAACCCACCGTATCGGGAATATTCACGGTGCCGGCTCCGGCCTCAATGACCGCCTCCACCACTTCACACAGATAGGACAAATCCGATCGTGTGGCATCCATCGGGGAATATTCAACATCGTCCACATACCCCCGGGCATGACGGACCATTTCCACTCCCCGCTTCAGGGCTTCATCACGGGTCATTCTGAATTGATATTTCAAATGAATGTCGGATGCCGACAGAAAGGTGTGGATCCGGCACTTGGCGGATCCCTTCAAGGCTTCCCAGGCGCGATCAATATCTTCCGGTTTGGCGCGGGCCAGACTGCACACGACCGGGCCTTCGACTTCATGGGCGATCCGATGGACGGCCTCAAAGTCGCCGGGCGAACTGAAGGCGAAGCCGGCTTCGATAATATCCACATTCAACCGGGCCAACTGCTTGGCCACAAGGATTTTCTCCTCGATATTCATGCTGGCCCCCGGCGACTGCTCGCCGTCCCGTAATGTGGTATCGAAAATTCTGATCATCCGCGTCGTCATGGGTCACATCCGTTCCGCTGGTTAAGGATTGTTTTCCTGTCCGTGTTCCAACCGTGGGATCATTTGCTGGGCAATTCTTCCGGCCGGTCTTGTCTTTCGACTTTTTTGCCGGACAGTCCCGCCACCCACGTCCAAATTTGTTCGATGACGCCTGAGAGCGCATAGGCCAAAAACACCACAAACAACATAGCCTGCGGATAGGCCAGGACCGCCATGAGAATCAGCACGGCATAGACCAAATAATTGAAATGGTGGTGTTCCTGCGTTTTCAGTTCCTTGAGACTGCGGTACCGGAAGGTGCTGACCATCAGGAAGGCCAGCGCCAGACTGAGAATAATTCCGACAAAGGGCTTGACCTGCTCGCCGAGCGCGATCACATGATGATCAAAGATCACCAGGGTGGCGATGACGCCGGCCGCACCGGGAATGGGCAGGCCGGTGAAGGGCTTCCCCTCCCCGGCACTCGAGGTGGCCATGACATTATATCGTGCCAGCCGTAAGGCCCCGCAGGCCACAAAGGCAAACATCACGGCCGCCCCCAGCATTTTCGGCATACTCAAGGCCCAGACATAAATCAACATGCCCGGGGCAACCCCGAAGGACACCACATCGCCCAGCGAATCATATTGCAGCCCGAATTGACTGGTGCTCTTCATCAGCCGGGCGGAGGTTCCGTCCAGAACATCAAAGACGATGGCCACCAGAATGGCGATGGCCGCCGCCTGAAAATTGCCGGAAAAAACAAACAGGACCGAGGCTAATCCGCTGAACAAATTTCCGGTGGTCAACAGATTCGGAATCAGGTAGACGACTCGCCGCCGTTTCTGGTTATGTGCGTTCGATTTCATGAAGCCTCCACGCATGGCAATTCTCCCACGATTGACGATCCGCCCTTGACCTTATCGCCCACTTTGACGGTCACCGCACTGGACTTGGGGAGATAGACATCCATGCGTGACCCGAATCGAATCAGCCCGAACCGTTCGCCCTTTTCCACCTGCTCACCGGGTTTCACCCAACAGACAATCCGGCGGGCGATTAAACCGGCAATTTGCACACACAACACCCGGGTTCCGTCCGCTCGCTCAATCAGCAAGGCATTTTGTTCGTTCTGGATGGATGCCCCGGGCTTATTGGCCGCCAGAAACCGGCCGGGCTGATACAGAACCTCCCGCACGATCCCTGCCATGGGCATCCGGTTGATATGCACATTGAAGACATTCAAAAAAATACTGATACGGATCGTGGGGGTTTTCAGAAAGCGATGTTCAAACTCTTCTTCCACCGCCACCACGGTCCCGTCTCCGGGAGACACCACCAGATGCTCGCCGGAGGGAATAAGACGGGCAGGATTCCGAAAAAACCACGTGACAAACAGGGTCAGCGCGCCAAGCACCCCCGTCGGCCAGCCCAACCCGGCCATCCATCCGGCCGCGGTCAAGCCCCCCGTCGCCAGAATAAACGGCACACCTTCCGTCGCCACCGGAAGACCCTTGGCCCGATCAGCCATTTCCGAAGACCTTCCTAGCCGTACCCATGCCCTTAATTTTTCTGTTTATCCACCAGTTGATCCTTGTTCAACCAAGGCATCATACCACGTAACCGGGCTCCGACCTCTTCAATCGGATGCTCCTCGCCCTTTTTGAGCAACGCATTATAGACCGGACGGTTGGCTTGGTTTTCGAGCACCCATTCCCGGGCAAACCGGCCGCTTTGAATTTCCTGCAAAATCTTCTTCATAACCCGTTTGGTTTGAGGAGTAATCACCCTCGGACCTCGAGTCACATCCCCATACTTGGCCGTGGTACTGATCGAGTAGCGCATATTGGCAATACCGCCCTGATAAATCAGGTCCACGATCAATTTTACCTCGTGCAAACATTCAAAGTAGGCCATTTCGGGTGAATAGCCCGCCTCCACCAGAGTTTCAAAACCGGCTTGAATAAGCGAGGTCAAGCCGCCACACAGGACGGCCTGCTCCCCGAACAGATCGGTTTCGGTTTCCTCCTGAAAGGACGTTTCAATCACGCCCGCCCGTGCTCCGCCGATGGCACTGGCATAGGCCAACCCGATTTTGGCGGTATTCCCGCCGGGGTCTTGGTGAATGGCCAGCAGACAGGGCACCCCGCTGCCTTTGGTAAATTCCGACCGCACCAAGTGGCCGGGCCCCTTGGGTGCCACCATGAAGACATTCACGTGAGCAGCCGGCTGAATCTGTCCGAAGTGGATATTGAAGCCATGGCCAAAAGCCAAGTACGCGCCTTTCTTGAGATGGGGAGCAATGTCCTGATTGTAGATAGCCGCCTGCCGTTCATCAGGAGCCAAAATCATCACCACCTCGGCCCCCTTGACCGCATCCGCAACGGGCATCACCTTCAAGCCGGCGGCCTCCGCCTTGTTCCAGGATGATCCCTCCCGGCACCCCACCACCACCTGCACGCCGCTGTCGCGCATGTTCAAGGCATGGGCATGGCCTTGACTGCCGAACCCCACCACCGCCACGGTTTTTTTGGCCAATGCTTGTCGATCCACGTCTTTTTCATAATAGATTTTCATGATGCACTCCTCAAAATAAAAGTAGGGTATTGGTCTCTGCTGTCATATGGCACGCGGCCCTCCCCGCCGCAAGACGGATCACTCTCCGCGTGTATATAGACAATCCGGTTGGTCAGCCTAATTGGCCTTGGCAAGAGTTCGGGGTTGCGCCTGCAAAGGCCGGGTCGGTTCCCGTCCGATGGCGATTCGACCGGTCCGAACCAGTTCCTTGATGCCCAAAGGCTGCAACAAGTTAATGATGGCTTGAACTTTCCGCACATCCCCCGTGACTTCGATCGTGTAACTCGATGGAGAAGAATCGACCACATTGGCCCGGAAAATATCGGCAATTCTGAGGGCCTCCGCCCGGTCTTCGGGTCGCGTATGCACCTTAATCAACGCTGTTTCCCGTTCGACGAAATCACTTTCACTGATATCCACCACCTTGATCACGTCGATCACCTTATTCAACTGCTTCATGATCTGCTCAATGATGCGGTCATCCCCTTTCGTGACCAACGTCATCATGGAGACCGACGGGTCCAGCGTCGGGGCCACCGACAGACTCTCGATGTTGAAGCCTCGTCCGCTGAAGAGCCCCGCCACGCGGGACAGGGCGCCGAATTTATTTTCCAGGGTCAGGGAAAGAATGTGTTCCATAATGTCTTTGCGTACCTGAGGTTAGGCCGTTAATACCGTATCCGAATCGGATTGCACGCTGGTCGGCTGTGCCGTTCGGGGCTTTTTCAAGTCCGGTGGATCTTCCAGGATCATTTCATGATTGCATCCCCCGGCGGGAATCATGGGATAGCAGTTTTCAAATTGATAGACGGGCACGTCGACAAACACCGGCCGGTCGATCGACAAAGCCTCCCGAATCCCATCGTCCACCTGTCCCACGGTTTCTATACGCACTCCGGCCGCCCCGTAGGCCTCCGCCAGTTTCACAAAATCCGGAACCTGCCCCAGATAACTGGAGGCATACCGCCCTTCGTAGAACAAGTCCTGCCATTGACGAACCATACCATGGAACCGGTTGTTGATCACAAAGACCTTGACCGGTAATTTTTCCACGACGGCCGTCGCCAACTCCTGGGTATTCATCTGAACGCTGCCGTCCCCGGCGATACACAGCACCAGCCGGTCGGGAAACGCCGCCTGGGCACCCATGGCGGCCGGAAAGCCGAACCCCATGGTTCCCAACCCCCCGGAGGTCAGCCAGGTCCGTGGATTCCTCAACTTGAAATATTGCGCGGACCACATTTGATGCTGGCCCACATCAGTGGACACAATGGGGTCACGATCGATGGTCAGATGATACAGGCGATCGATGAGATATTGCGGCTTGATCTTCGCTTCCGGATCCTGGTCGTACCGGAGGGGGTGCTCCTGCATCCAGGCATTCAATTGATCCCACCAGGGTTTCCGGTGTTCCTTTTGATCACCGTTGACGGTGGCCCGCAGAATGTTGTTCAACTCGCTCAGCACCCGCTTGCAATCCCCGACGATCGGAATATCCACATGAATGTTTTTCCGGATCGAGGTCGGGTCAATATCAATATGAATGACTTTGGCTTTTGGGCAGAATTCCGAGACCTTTCCGGTCACCCGGTCATCAAACCGGGCTCCGACGGCAATCACCAGATCCGAATAGTGCATGGCCATGTTGGCCACATAGGTCCCGTGCATGCCCAACATGCCCAGGGACAACGGGTGATCCCCGGGAAAGGCTCCCAATGCCATCAACGTCATGTCCACGGGAATATGGGTCATTTCGGCCAACTCTTTTAACTCAGCCGTCGCACCGGAAAAGAGCACCCCCCCTCCCACATACAGAATCGGCCGTTTGGCTTTGACGATGGCTTCGGCGGCCTGCTTGATTTTCCACTTGCTTCCTTCATAGGTGGGATTGTAGCCGCGGATGGACACGGAATTGGGATAATGGAACTCCGCTTTATCCATGGAAATATCTTTGGGAATATCCACCAGCACCGGCCCCGGTCTCCCGGTGGTGGCAATGTAGAAGGCTTCCTTAATGGTCTGGGCCAGGTCCTTCACATCCTTCACCAGAAAATTATATTTGGTACAGGGCCGGCTTAATCCGATATTGTCGGCTTCCTGAAAAGCATCGTTGCCGATCAAAGCAGTCGGCACCTGTCCGGAAAACGCCACGACCGGAACGGAATCCATATACGCATCAGCCAGGGCCGTGATAACATTGGTCATGCCGGGACCGGAGGTAATGAGGCAAACACCGGCCTTTCCGGTAGCCTTGGCATAGCCTTCGGCCATATGGCCGGCACCCTGCTCATGCCGGGTTAACACCACGCGGACATCATTTTGCTGGTGCAACACATCGAAAATTTTCAATACCACGCCACCCGGGAGCGCAAAAATCGTCTTAACGCCTTCACGTTTCAGAGCTTCCACAAAAATTTCTGATCCCGTCAGTTGCATGATATCCACCTTTTGGTTATGGGATTGGGTTATGGGACCCTCAGTAGGATCTAGATGAACAAAAGAAAAAAATGGAGAAAATCCCTTTTCCCGGCGTTTGGGTAGAATACCCCCTTCTTTATCCTATTGATAAATGTTTTATGGTAATGCTTGGAGTTTTTTTAAGTCAACGTGTATTGTAGCAGGAACCGGGCCCATGCGAAACCGAAAAGGCAGGATCCCCGCCGATCCCCCTTGCCCTCAGTGACCTGCCCGGCCTCATCCATGTTCAAGACCACCCTTCAACAACTGGCTCAACAACATTTATTACGGGAATTGATGACCATCGATTCGCCGGCCGGCCCCACGGTTACGGTTCAGGACCGCTCCGTACTCCAGTTTGCCTCAAACAATTATCTGGGCCTGGCCACTCATCCGGCCGTCAAACAGGCAGCCATCGACACCATTCAACGCTATGGAGTCGGATCCGGGGCCTCCCGGCTCATTTCCGGTTCACTCCTTCCTCAGCAAAGATTGGAAGAACGCCTGGCCGACCTGAAAGGAACCGAATCGGCCCTCGGCTTTTCTTCAGGTTATCTCACGAATATCGGCGTCATTCCCGCCCTGGTCACCACGGACAGCCTGATCCTGGCCGACCGGTTGTGCCATGCCAGCCTGGTTGAAGGGTGCCGCCTCAGTAAGGCCACCCTTCGCATTTTTCGTCATAATGATCCGGAGCATCTGAAAACCCTGCTCTCGGGAAGGAAGGCCCGCCGCCCCGTCCTGATTATCACGGAAGGGGTGTTCAGCATGGATGGGGACCTGGCCCCGTTGCCCGATATTGTGGATCTCGCCCGAACCTATGAAGCGACTCTCCTTGTAGACGATGCCCACGGAACCGGGGTCATGGGTGCCCACGGACGGGGGACCGTTGAACATTTCGGAATCCCTCCTCACGCGCTTCTCCATATGGGCACTCTGAGCAAAGCCATAGGCGTAAGCGGGGGATTTGTGGCCGGGCCAAAGGATTTCACCTCCTATCTGGTCAATACGTCCCGCCCTTTCATCTTTTCCACCGCTCCGTCGCCCGCCCTTGCAGGCGCCGCCCTGGCCGCGTTGGACATTTTAGCGGTGGAACCCGATCGCCGGACCCGCCTGTGGGGCAATCGCGCCCGCCTGCTGGATGGGCTTTCTTCCATGGGCTATACCCTGACTCCCACGCAAAGTCCGATTTTGCCCGTTCTCCTGAAAGACCCTGAACTGGCCGTGCGGATGAGCCGGGCCCTCCTGGAGGAAGGTATTTTTATACCGGCCATCCGCCCCCCCACGGTCCCCAGACATACCAGCCGCCTCCGCATTACCGTGACCGCCGACCATACCCCTTCCCACATTGACACCTGCCTGTCCGCCCTTCACCGGGTCGGGAAAGCCCTTCGGATTATTTAAGCCGTGTTCTCATCCCCGGGCCCTCGCCCTTTCAAATAGTAAGGGCCCATTTTCCCATGGAACGGAAACCATCCAGGGTCTATTGAAAAAAGCCGCCAGCAGCGTTCCCCGAAGCAGTGAAACGTGAGGAGTCCAAAGGATCCTATTTGTGAAGCTGCCCTCTTTTTCTATTCCTTTTCACTTTTTCCTTTTCTCTTCTTCCGTTCATCGCTGTGGCCTTGCCGGACGGACCCTTCGGAAAGTCTCAGGGCATGCTTTTTTGAACCGCCCCAAAGCCATGATCGTCAACGAAGCCATGAGCAAATTTGTCCTTGAAAATTTCAATTATTCAACACTCCCATCCATGAATTTAAGATCGATCCGTTGGATTCCGAAAAGGATGAACAGCCTTTCCCCCAATTTTGGAACAGGTACTGTACTTTGAGCTGGTACGCGCTCATGGAGGAGCAAGGGTTCGGTCTCATGATTCCAGGCATCAACAGCGGTGCCAGGAAAATTCCGGCTTCATTCATGAAAGGCTCAGCCGGCCAATCACTTGATGCAAGTAGATCAGAACCTTATGTGACGGCCCACGACTGATGAATGCTCTGCTTCGAACACAGTGGGCCCTATGTTTGGAGACCTAATGCCCCAGACCGAAGGATTCTATGACTAAACAGGTTGTCGCCGGGACATTTGAAATCCAGGGGGAAATTTCCAAAGGAAAAACCGGCACCATTTATCATGGATATGATCTTGAACAAGGCCGGAAGGTAGCTGTCAAGATTTATGATTCCCGCATCAACACCTGCACTCTCCGGACTCAGGCCTTTATAAAAAAAACCCAACCCCTTCTCAAACTGAATCATCCGAATCTCATTAAAATCTACAAAGTCGAAGCCGACCAGCAGAGCATGCCGATCGTGTTCATGGAGTATTTTGAAGGTCCCAGTTTGGAATGGATCATCAACGAACAAGGGCCACTGGCTTTAGAAACCATGCTGATCCTGGCGCGAGGCATTACCGAGGTGTTGGTCCATACTCATTTTCAAGGCATCATTCATGGCACCCTCCATCCGGGACACATTCTGGTGGGTCCCGACCATCACATCAAAGTGATGGACCTGGGCCTTGCCTGGATCCTGATGGACATGCTGGCACAATCCGATGTGGATCTCTTGCGCCCTCTCCCCTATCTCCCGCCTGAATGTGCGAGGGGTGAACTTCTCACACTGAGCAGCGATCTGTATTGCCTGGGACTCATGATGTATGAAATGGTCACGAAAACCACCCCCTATGCCGGTCTTCCCCAAACGTCCATCATCGGCAGACTGGCCTATGATCAATCCGATCCCGTTTTTCAATTTCCGACATCCGTTCCTCAAGCCATACAAACATTGATCCGGCAGATGACCCGCAATAAACCGGCGGACCGCCTGAAGGATGCCACCCATGTCCTGACGATTCTCAATCAACAACTTGCCAAATTGAACCCGGCTGCTCTCCAACCCGCTTCGCCAAGTCGAAACACGGAACCTCCGAAGCCTCCTCCACCCGAGCCGCCGCCCGTTCCACACTCAGATCATCCGGCAGACCATTCGGAACAGGACATTCCTAAGCCTCTATCTCCAACAGCCGCTCCTGCACCTGAACCTGTGGCCATTGCCAACCCTGCTCCGCATGAGCATCCGGCCTCCCTCTTCTCCCAACAAATGAAAGAGGAGCTCCTCCCCCAAAGACCATGGAAGAAGAAGGTTGGAATTTTCCTGGGGCTGATCGTGCTCATGGCCGCCTGGGCTACCGGATACCGGCTGGTTGATCAACCGGAAAGCGAGCCTCCGGTTCCCTCCCTATCCATAGAACCCACAGAGGATTTCATACAAGAGGCTCCCTCCCCCATGAAGTCTGTTACACCACAACTTGAACCCGGCCCTTCTTCCGACAGCATTTCCGCACCTCAACAGGAGTCCGTTCCCTTCAAACCTCCATCAAAACCGGCCCCGACTCCTCCGGATTCCAGCCCAACCCCGGCTATGTTCGAGTCACCTCGAATAGCCGAACAGGGACTGCCTGCTTCACCAACATCCTCTCCAAGGCCCCAGGCCACCATCACGCCCTTAGAAGCAGAGGACCGCCTTGAGATAAAGCCTGAAGCCGTGGAGGATGCCGCAGTCTTTGATGCCGAAACCGAGATACTCTTGGATGCCGTGGAATCCATCGAAACCGACATACCCGCACTTCATGAACTCCAGGTTTATCCCGGCATCCCCGATCTCCCTGAATTTCAGAGTTTCCGCCAGGTCCACGAACCGCCACCGGCCACATCCTCTTCCCCCGATATTGTCTCACCCACCCCTTAACGGGACTGCCACACCCCATCCAACCGCCAAAGGACATCATGCTAGCCAAAGTCCATAGCGTCGGATTGATGGGATTGGAAGGATATCCGATTGAAATTGAGGTCGATATCGGGGGCGGCCTTCCACAATTTTCCATCGTGGGCCTTCCCGATGCCACCGTTCGTGAAAGCCGGGACCGGGTACGTTCGGCCCTGAAAAACACGGGATTTCACTTTCCGGCCAAAAAAATTACCGTGAACCTGGCCCCGGCCGGCATGAAAAAAGAAGGTGCCGGTTTGGATTTGGGAATCGCCATCGGCATTCTGATCGCCGAGGGCTTGCTGCCCCAGGCTTCCATTCAAACCTTCGTCTTTGTCGGAGAATTGGCGTTGGATGGCAGGGTGAAGCCGGTCCAGGGTGCCTTGTCCATGGCCATGGCTACGCCCCAACCACAAGCCTTGATTCTCCCCGCTGAGAACGCCCTGCACGCCGCAGTGGTTCACCATGCCACCGTCTATGGAGTCCATACCCTTCCGGAAGTCGTTGAAGGTATTCAAGGAACCCAACCCTTCCTCCCCTGTACGCCCCCTTCAGTCTTACTTCAGCCCGCACAGCAACCGGTAGAGGAGGATTTTGCCGATGTGGTCGGACAATTCCAGGCGAAACGGGCACTGGAAGTCGCAGCAGCCGGCAACCATAACCTTCTCATGATCGGACCCCCCGGCTCAGGGAAAACCATGCTGGCACAACGACTAACCGGCATTCTTCCTCCCATGGGTTTTCAGGAATGTCTGGAGGCCAGCCAAGTCCATTGCGTGGCGGGTACCCTGCTGCCCGACCAACCGCTGTTGGTGACTCGCCCCTTTCGCGCTCCGCATCACACAATTTCGGAGGCCGGACTCATTGGAGGCGGCTCCATCCCACGGCCGGGTGAAGTGTCGCTGGCTCATCATGGGGTGCTTTTTCTTGATGAAGCTCTGGAATTCAAACGGTCGCTGTTGGACAGTCTCCGCCAACCCCTGGAAAACGGCACCGTCACGCTGACCCGTGTGCAGGCCAGCCTGACCTTTCCCGCCCGCCTCATGCTCGTGGTGGCCATGAACCCATGCCCCTGCGGCTATTACGGCGACCCGACCCATGAGTGCGTCTGCACGCCTCATCAGATTCGTCGCTATCGAAGCCGGTTATCCGGTCCACTCCTGGACCGGTTGGACATTCATATCGAAGTACCGGCCGTTCCGGTTAAGGATCTTTCGGGACCTACGCATGCCGAAGGCTCCCTTGCCATTCGCGAACGCGTCATCCATGCACGCCAACGGCAATTGGACCGCTACCGTCACGAGCCGACCTTGAATAATGCCCAATTAAAGCCCAAACAACTCAAACAGCATTGCCAATTGGATCAGGCCGGTAAAACTATGCTTGACCAAGCCGTCTCCCGCTTGGGATTATCTGCCCGTGCCCACGGACGGATCCTTCGCGTGTCTCGAACCATCGCGGATCTGGAGCAATCCGACACCATTCGGGCCAACCATGTTGCGGAAGCGGTGCAATACCGGACTTTGGATCGTCCCGCAGCCCTCTGAATGACAAGAGCCTGTTGACGACATGGAATCCTTTAAAATCTTTCGATGGTGGTTCATGGTCGGGGCTTTGATGGCCCTGGCGGTAATCATGATTCAAGGTGGCATCCGCGATCTGATGACAGCCCAAGGAGCCATTTGGGAATTGCAACTGGTGGAATTAGTCCCACCGGTTTTAGGAGGCGGGCTCCTGGGGGGATGCATCGCCCTCATATTGAACCGGATCAAAAAATCATAACGATCCGGCCTTCCCGAACTTCAGAAAGATCCGCCCTCATCGAACAAATTTCCCCGGCTTTCCCCTAGCCATCATCCGGTTCATGAATTACAATAAGGCTTTTTGTCATCGATCACAGAGGGAGGCACAACGGGTATGGATGTCAAGGTCGGACCCCATTGGTATCGCAATTCCAACGGGATTGTGGAAGTGGAAGGACTACCGCAAATTGAAATGGAATTTCGGCAAACCGGCGGCACCCCGATTCGAATTAACTTTGCTATTTTTGATAAGGTGGGAAAGCTCCACGCCAAGATCGAAGCCAACTCGCTTGTCATCAACGAACAGGGGGCGTATCAATTGGACCGGTCTCCAACCGGCCTGAATCTGACCCACAAGTTTGAAGGGAAAAAAGTTCTGGCCTTGAAGGTGACGGATTCCAATAAGGTGGAAATTCCCGAAGGGGAGTTCTACACCCTTAAGGGGCATTTGCTGAAAATTACCCCTTTTGAATGGACAGTCGAAACCGTCAAGGAAGTAGCGGGGGAAAGTGACATGAAGGGGCAGGCGGTCACCTTAGCACCTTAAGGGCCCCTTCAGACGTCAGGTCAACACCCTCTTCTCAAGGACCGTCCGGGAAAACCGGACGTTTAAATTTCGGCTGCCGGAGCATTACAGCGACCTTCGCAAATGGCACAGGTCCTGGCAGGACTCCCTTCGCCAACCCAGGCTGGGCCCAGCGCAAAACTCGGATCAAGGGCCACGACATCCGATCCCTGATACGTCCACAAACGACCGCACTCCTGACAACAATACCAAATCGTATAACCGGGCCATTCCCGGTCTCTTACGGCCATATTACCCTACCCCTGATTTTCGTAAGATATAATGACTTCAATCGGAACCGCCGATGGAACACGACACCGCTCATAAGGATTTCCAGGCAGGTCATCAATTCCCCCCGCCGTCCAAAGCCAGAATTTTCGGTTTCAATGATTCCAGCCATTCTTCAAACGGCGTATCGGCATCCACCACAATTTCCAATTTACCGTTTGGCAATCGTCTGACTGCGCCGGGCCGTTCCGGGGACAGCGGGATTTCCACTGCTTCCCGCGAAATGTCCAAATCGTCGGTCAACTCCAAAATCTGCGTAATCTGTTGAAAAGAAACGGCCTGCATGTATTGATCCTGTTCCCTAGTACTTGTTTCGTAATTCGGGCATCCCCCAATGAGATGCCGGTTAAAATTGTAAGAAGGCTCCCCCACACTGTCAACGGAAAACACGGGAAGGGTTGTCTAGCCCTCGGTAAAAATCCGGCGAAAAATGCTGCCGGCTTCTTCCACATCATGGCTGGAGATATCCAAATGCGTGACCAATCGAAAAGCCCGATCACCCACCGCATTCATAAGCACCCCTCGTTCCCGACACGTTCGTAGCAGGGCCTCCGTTGACGCCTTTACTGTTGGGACCTTAAATAACACGATATTCGTTTCGGTAGCATCCACATTGACCTCAACCCCAGGGATCGTAGCCAGCAACTCCGCCAGCCGTTTGGCATTGGCATGGTCCTCAGCCAACCGGGCCATATGGTGTTCCAAGGCATATAAACCGGCCGCCGCCAGGATGCCAACCTGTCGCATCCCGCCCCCGAACATTTTGCGCAAACGACGCAGACGACCGATTCGCTCGCGGTCCGATACGAGCATGGATCCGACCGGAGCCCCCAGCCCCTTGGAAAAACAAAACGTCACCGTGTCGAACAACCGGGCGAAATCCGCCGCAGGCACCCCGGTTTTCACAACGGCATTGAACAACCGGGCGCCATCCAAATGCAACGCCAGACCATGTTTTCTCCCTACTTCCGCCAGACGTTCAAGGGCGGCCAGCGAATACACCGATCCGCCTCCCACGTTATGGGTTTGCTCCACACAAAGCAGCGTGGTCGGAGGAAAATGAACATCGCGCGGACGAACCGCCGCTTCCACGGCCTCCGGCGACAGTAATCCGCGGGCACCGGGAACACAACATAACTGTACGCCGGCCAAAGATGAGGCCGACCCGCCTTCATACCGGATAATATGTGAGGTGCTTTCAACAATCACCTCATCTCCAACATGGGTGTGCAACCGGATGGCCAATTGATTGCCCATCACACCCGTCGGCACAAACAATCCGGCTTCTTTTCCCAGCAGATTCGCCGCCACCGACTCCAGGCGATTCACGGTCGGATCTTCCCCATAGACATCATCCCCCACTTCCGCATGGGCCATGGCTTCACGCATGGCGGGCGTGGGTTTCGTAACCGTATCGCTACGCAAATCTATCATTCCCATAGAGACGCTCCTTTGCCGATATTGGCCGCGGCTGTCGTCATTCTAAGGGACCAATGGGACCGGCACAAGATTTCCGGTTTTCGGATGTTTTACAATGGGGGTCCATGCCGACGCGATTGCTCATCACGGGGGCAGCCGGATTTCTGGGACGCTACCTCCTCCATCATGCCGTATCCAAAGACTTTATCGTCGCTGGAACCTTGCACCGTACCCCGGCCACAGCGATTCCCAAGGTTAGTTTTCACGTGTGCGACCTTCAGCAACCGGAGACGGTGAAGGTCTTACTGGACCGAGTCCGCCCGGAGTGCATTATTCATACAGCCTGTTCGGATCAGGGGGACGGCATTAACGCCATGCTGCCTGCAGGAGGCCTACTGGCCATACAAGCCATGGAGCGCGGCATTCGCTTTGTTCACCTTTCCACCGACCAAGTATTCGACGGGATATCTGCACCCTATTTCGAAACCAGTTCCCCCAACCCCATCAATCCCTACGGCCGGGCCAAAGCAGAAACCGAGACACTTATTACGGCCGTGAATCAAAAGGCGACCATCGTCCGGACATCCTTGCTCTATGATTTGCGCACTCCAGACCGGCAAACCGCCCAACTCATGCACGCGGCGAAATCCGGAGAATCCTACCGTTTGTTCACTGATGAAATTCGATGCCCGGTCTGGGTGGAAAATTTGGCGGAGGCCTTATTGGAATTGGCCACCAAAGACCATGCAGGGGTCTTGCACATAGGGGGTCCCGCCCCCTTGAACCGCTGGGAATTCGGCACGGCCTTATTGGATCACTTTGGCGTCCCAATCCCTTCGAATATCCGGCAAGGCACAATCCAAGAATCTGGACTTGTGCGCCCTCCCGATCTCACGATGGACTCACACAGGGCTTATCATCTGCTTTCCACCCCCATTCTTACATTGGGGGACGCACGGCGGCAGCTATCCTAAATGTAGATCGTAGATTCTGAGCTTTCATAATGCAGGTAGACCGGAGGCAAATGGTTCTTCTTGTCACGATTCATTCAATTAATTTAATATCCTCCAAAACCTGTCACAAAATGACGGCTTTTGTGCGATCATTTTCTACTTAAGGCACTCAGGGAGAAAGGTATCCATGCGGGAAATAGAGGGAATCGTTGAAAATGTGGCCTTAGCCCCAACTCAGGAAATGGCTTTCGCGGCTCAGACGGTCGCCCGCCCCTCGAGCAGCGAAACGAGGACGGCAGCCACTCGAGCTTGGCATGCCTTGCAAGCCAAACAGCATCCCGAGGGGTATTGGTATGGCCTCCTCACCGGGGACTCGACACTTCTCTCCGACTACATTCTCCTTCAGATGTGGATGTATCCGGCTGCACCGGACGGAAGCTGGACTCCGCCGACCCTCCCCAAAATCCGCAAAGCCGTTCAAGCAATTCTCGACAGCCAGCGTCACGACGGTGGTTGGAGCATTTATGAGCCCGGTCCCTCAGAGATCAACGCCACGGTCCGGGCATACACCATGCTGAAAATGACAGGCATGGACCCTCATGATTCACGCATGGAGAAAGCGCGGGAACTCATTCTCAAACTCGGCGGCATCCAAGCGTGTAATAGCTATACCAAAATTAACTTCAGCTTTTTTGATTTATTTCCACGGAAATTCAGCCCGACCATCCCACCCGAAATCATGATTATTCCGGGCAACGTTCTCTACGAGATGTCCTCCTGGACCCGCACCATCATCGTTCCCCTCTCGATCGTGCAGGCCCTGTCCGGCAAAGCGAAGCCCACACCCGGTAATCTTCGTATCGACGAATTGATGCATCCCCACCGCAAACTCGCCCTACACCGAAAGGATCGCATCGCCAATCTCTTCGTCCGGGCGGACAAACTTTTTAAACGCTGGGAACGTCAGAGCGTCAAAATCATTCGCGGGCGGGCCATCCGTGAGGCCGAACACTGGATGTTGGATCACCTGCAACACAGCGAGGGGCTCGGTGCCATTTATCCCTCCATGATGTACGCCATCATGGCGATGGATGCGCTGGGTTATGAACGCGACCATCCGGATTTGCAGGTAGCCATGGCCCACTTTGATGACCTTATGGTGGAATCCGCAGACCACCTCATCATTCAACCGGCCAAATCCCCTGTCTGGGATACGGCCATCGCCACCTTCGCAGTTGCCGAATTCGGAGAAGCAGACCCGGCTCACCTGACCGCTGCAGCTGACTGGCTGCTGACGAAGGAAATCCGGCGGAAGGGAGATTGGGCGACCAAGCGTCCACAGGTCACTCCGTCCGGCTGGGCTTTCGAGTTTGCGAATGAATTCTATCCCGATATTGACGACACCGCGATGGTCCTCATGGCCCTGCTTGGCGCCAAGGCCAGCGATCCGGACAAACAGGCCCGTACGGAGCGGCGGGCCATCCAATGGCTCTTAGCCATGCAAAGCTCCGATGGCGGGTGGGCGGCATTTGATGTCGACAACAATTGGGAGATCCTCAACAAAATCCCTTTCGCTGATCACAATGCCATGCTGGATCCGACCTGCCCGGATATTACCGGTCGCGTGCTGGAATCGCTCTGTCGCCGTGAATTTGACCATACCCATCCGGCCATTTCACGAGGCGTACAATACCTGCTTGCCCGGCAGGAGGACAACGGAAGTTGGTACGGCCGGTGGGGCGTCAATTACATTTACGGAACATTTCTGGCCATTCGCGGGCTTAAGTCGACAGGTTCACCTCATGTTACGCCGGCCATTACCCGTGGGGCACGTTGGTTATGCGAGGTGCAAAATCCTGACGGCGGATGGGGGGAGAGCTGCATGGGCTATGACACGAATCAGTTTGAACCGGCCGAAAGCACCCCCTCGCAAACAGCCTGGGCTATTCTCGGGTTGATAGCCGCGGAAAAAATCCAAAGCACGGCGGTGGCCCGAGGCGTGCGCTGGCTTCTTGACCGGCAACGTGAGGACGGTACATGGGAGGAATTCATTACGACCGGCACGGGCTTTCCACGGGTCTTTTACATCAGCTATCACCTGTACCGGGATTATTTTCCATTGCTGGCCCTGGCAACCTATTTCCATCGGGTTAAAGACGCATAAGGATTGAGAAAATGTCATTGGCACGCTGAAACTCTCCCGGGCCCCTTCTTAGCCTGTATGAAGTAGTGATCAAAGATTCATAGCGACAGAAACCACACAAGCAGACAAGTAGCCTGGCGGCATCATAGCGTGAGGCCTTGTGCACCCTCCCGATCTCAAGCTGGCTTCACGCTCGGCTCATCTCCCCTCTCCACCTCTATCCTCGCATTCCGTGCCCCACACCGGCAGCTATTCCCAGTCAATAGGCCGAGGATTCCTAGTTCAACCAAAATCGAAACCATTGGATTGACTCTCTTGTGCCTGTATCGAGATTCTTGACCCTACCTCTCCTCTTCACCTGCTTGATAATGCGTAGGGACAATTTCCATAAAACCCTGAATTCCCAATCACCTATCCCTACCAAAGCCTAATCCGCCAATTTTGGAAGCGATAGCCGGATTGAATCAGTGGGGTTACAGAAAAGTCTTTCCCCATCTTTTTCCTAAATTAATTAGGGATCAACCACGCCTGAACTGCGTTCACAAAAACGAAATGACCCATTTTTTGTGGACGAGAACACTCAGTCTGATTGGAATGGGAAGGCAGTGAAATTCCAGAAAGATACCATTTTTTCTGCAATAAAAACGGTCCAAGAAACGCCCAAACCATGAATACGGCTCCTTTCGCGCCGGTCAAGAGACACACAATACCTCTCTAAGCTTCCACAGTGGTTTCCTCAAAGAGGCGGAGACAGTTATAGCCCTTTTCTGGGGCACGTCATGCAGGGGCGGCATTCTCTCAGGCGCCTCCCTCGCCTTGATCCTGATGGGCTCTTGGTGCTGACTCTGCTCGCCGAGTCAGCACCGCAACCAATAAAAACTACGATAGGACTCCCTGCTTCAACGAGGCCCCCAGGGGGATAGAAAAGGTTTTTAGAAAAAAGGAAAAACGTGCGCCCACTTGACCAGAACCTTCTAGGTGGCAACCCTTTTTTTGCTTTTTTGTAACCCCGATGACCCTTATCCTAGGGGTTGGTCATTGGGAACCTCAGCATTTCCTTCTCCCGCTTGCCTCTTCTTCAAAGTTCAACAGTCACCCGCAAAAAGGTGGCCGGAATGGAAGTGGCATCTTGGCGTCGACTTTTGTTTTGGCTGTTGAACAAGTCTTCCAATTCCCTTTGCAGATCATCGGCCCGGCCATTCTTTTCCGCAGCTTCGAATGCATTCATGGTTGGCCCGTAATAGTTTCTGAACACACCAACGAATTCCGATGGTGGACCGCCAAAGTTGAAGGTAAAGGTATCTCGCGCAAAGGATATGTTCTCTGCCGTAACTCCCGTAGCGCCAAATCGATCGATCACCTCGCTTTCGATCCCCCACGTCATCGGACTGACAAAACCTTCAGGAGGTGGGGGAGTGTAGGAAGAACTGATCCTCAAGATTTGCGCAACCAAGGTCGGATCATTGGGAATCCAGTTTCCCATAATAATTCGACCTCCCTGGCGTGTCACACGCACCATCTCTTTGGCCACATCAAATGGCCTGGGTGCGAACATGGCCCCAAAAATACTCACGACGAGATCAAAAGCTCTTTCCGGCACCTCACGCATATCGGATGCATCGCCTTCCTGAAACGTGCAATTTGTGAGGCCAAGGGCCTTTGCCCGCTTGTTACCGGCCGCAACCAGGTTTCCGGCGATATCAACACCCAACACGTCGGCTCCAAATTTGGCCGCTGGAACCGCCGTCGTTCCATCACCGCATCCGAGATCCAAGACTTTGTCCCCGTTGGTAATTCCGAAATCCCTGACGAGGGCCTCGCCGCTCTCCCGCATAGTCTCTGCAATTCGTGTAAAATCACCCTTTTCCCATAGTGCTTTGTTGGGATTCATCTGCGCACTCCTTCCAAAGTCATTGAAATTTTTTTGAGACCACACCGCTTCTCTCAACATGGTATGGGCCGTTCCGCCTGCCCCTTTTCCTGCATGGATGCTGATCCGACGGCGGGCTGCGAACACCGGCCGGCCATCGGGAAAAGATTTGGGTAGGGAATATTATTGTGTTCATATGCTTTTGGTCATTTTTTCGAGACAATTTTTAAACAATGCATCAAATTAGTCAAGAAGTTCACTCGATGCAATCCTGGAACGGAACCCTTTGAATACAGGCAAGGGGCGACACCTTACCGTGAATGGCCGGATCGTTGGAGATGGTATAGGACAAGGAAGGCTTTGAGGGCCGGTTACCATGGAACGAGTGTTTTTGATTGGTTGAACCGGATGCCGAAAAAACGGGAAACCAGTGTCAGATTGCCCAGAACTATTGTTTGACAACCCATGAAGCATTCGATACGTTCCTCGCTTACCAAAATGCTCATCTAGGGGGCAGAATCCTCTCAATCGTCAACCAAAGGGGTGTGCACAATGGAACAGTTTCACAGACAACCAGGCAAAATCCATAAGAGTCTTTTTTACGCTCTGGGGATAGCCATCACCATGTACAGCAGCATGGTCTCGGCCGAGAAGCTGAATATGACGCCGGGATTGTGGGAGCACTCCTATACAGTTAAAACGCAAAGCGGGGAGCTGGAAGAAGCCATGGCCCAAATGCAGCAACGGCTTGCCGGCTTGCCACCCGAACAGCGCAAAATGGTTGAACAAATGATGGCAGCCCAAGGTGTCGGGTTCGGAGAAAAGGTCAATACGATAAAAATGTGTATCACTCAGGGTGAGATTGACCAGGGGGTCCTCCCACAGCAGGAAGGCTGCACGCAAACAATTATGAAACAGACCCCCAACCGTTTATCGGTCAAATTTTCCTGCACTGACCCGCCGGCCAGCGGCGAGGGGGAAGTACAGTTTCAAGGTCCGAAGCAATATTCGGGAAACCATAAAATGATCACCCAAACCGAGGATGGAAAATCTGAAACCATAGAAATGACCCAGACAGGACGATGGCTCTCTGCCGATTGCGGTAACATTAGGCCGATTGAAGAATGAGGCCTTGAATTCTTGAAATTCTGAAGGAGTCTGTCGGCAGCTGAAATTCACCAACAGGGTCTTGAGAAAATCTTGACCTATTCAGGGAGCTTTGTGGTTGAAAGGGTTAGCTTCTTTCCGCACGTCATTTCGGCCAGGGGGAGAAATCTGTTCTGGTTTTTAGTGCGAAAATTTCTCGCTTCCCTGGAAATGACTGTGTGGTCTATTGTTGCGGGTCTCATGTCCAGATTTATAACGCACAGGCGGCACTTCCAATTCCACACACGCTACCCCAACCGCGAAATTCGGGTTCGAGAGGGAAATCGCAGGAATGGCTGGAGACGGTCATATCATGGCGGCAGTCAGACCATCATGATGGAAAATTTACCTTGGGATAATTATTCCAAAAGGATAAAACGGTAAGATCGCTATCGCCCCTTCCGTCTCAAGTCAATGAGAGAATGAATCCTTTAGATTGACAGGCGATTCGAGAGGCGCTGGGGGTCAACTTACCGGGTGTGCCCCCATTGAACAACCCCAATTGAGGGCTTCCAAAGCTTTTCAAAAAATACTCCCGACCCCTTTTTTTTGCAACTCCTGGTGGAGGCGGTCGCGTGAGATGGCGCCCTGGCGGAGGATGCGGGGCTTGCCCACCAATTGCAGGACGGTAGAGGGTTGGCCGCCCGGGGAGGGGCCGCCATCCAGGATCAGATCAATATCGGAACCGAGGTACGTCATCACCTCTGCCGCCGATTGTGCCGGAGGTTGGCCGCTTCGGTTAGCGCTGGTGCCGGTGAGGGGACCGGTATGTTTCAACAACTCACAGACCCGCGGGTCATTGGGTTGCCGCACGCCGATGGTAGGTTGGCCGGCAGTAAGGATCGAAGAGAGTCCTTGACGAGCCGGCAACACCAGGGTGAGTAAACCAGGCCAGAACTGACGGATGAGCGTCCATGCGATATCTGGGATCTGATCCGTGAGTTGTTCCAGCTGGGATGGATTCCCCACCAATACGGGAATAGGACTTCCTTCCCTCCCACCCTTGATGCGGAGCAGCCGCTCGAGGGCGGATTGCTGAGACACCCCCACCGCCATGGCGTAGAAACTGTCGGTCGGTACCGCCAGAACGCCGTTTGCCTTCATGCAGTCTACAACCTGTTGAATGACATGCGGAGAAGGGAGACCTTCAAACGGGAGAATTTTGGGCAATTCCATATCAGTGCCTAAGAGGTTACCCCTGGGATTTCACTATGCAGTCAGTGAAAAAGTCGTTTGGACGGGAGGACTACAATTTTAGTCATGCTGCTGCCTTCGCTCTGGTCAAAAGAAGCCAGTTGGAGCATCTGCCAACGTGGAAGAGAGAGGTTGCAGGTGAGTGTTTTACCTTGGACGCAGATCCTTCGCCGTCGGCTCAGAATGATCTCCTTTACAGCACCCGGTGAGCAATGTCTTTCCGATAATAGCGCCCTTCGAAATGGATGGGAGCCAAGGCATCGTAGACCCGTTTCTGGGCATCACGAATGGTGGCACCCAGGGCAGTCACGCCCAACACCCGTCCTCCGCTGGTCACTACTTGCTCTTCTTTCTTTGCCGTGCCGGCATGAAACATGACCACGTTGTCGGACCGGCCTTCCGGCAACCCTGTAATCGGCAAGCCGGTGGGATAGGTCCCCGGATATCCCCCTGAGGTCAGCACGACACACACCGCCGCCTGATCGTGCCATTCCACATTGACCTGATCCAGGCGATGATGGACCACCGCATCCACGATATCCAACAAATCGGTCTTCAACAACGGCACCACCACCTGCGTTTCGGGATCGCCGAAACGGGCATTGAACTCCAAGACAAACGGCTGACCATCCTTGCGAACCATGATGCCCGCATATAACACCCCATAATACGGACTGCCCACCCGCAATAATCCTTTGACGGCCGGGTAGAGCACCTCTTTCACTATCCGGTCACGCAATGCGGGGGTGCATAGAGGCGCCGGGGCATAGGCACCCATCCCGCCCGTGTTTAATCCGGTATCGCCTTCCCCGACCCGCTTATGATCCTGCGCCGGAATCATCGGCACCACGGTCCGTCCATCGGCAAACGCCATAACGGTCAATTCTTCTCCATCAATAAATTCTTCAATCACCACACTGGCTCCGGCCGGCCCAAACTGCCCGCCTTCCAACATGTCTCTCACGGCGGTTTTCGCATCATCGCGGGTCTCGCAAATGATCACGCCTTTACCTTGCGCCAAGCCGTCGGCCTTCACGACAACCGGGAGTTCACAGGTCTCCAGATAAGCCACAGCCGGCTCAACCTGATCAAAGGTTCTGGCCAGCGCGGTGGGGATGTGCTCGCGGATCATCAGGTCTTTGGCAAAGGATTTGCTCGATTCGATCATGGCCGCATTGCGGGTCGGGCCGAAGATCCGAAGTTTGGCCCGACGAAATTCATCTACAATACCCAAAGACAGCGGCAGTTCCGGGCCAACGATGGTCAGGTCAATCTGCTCCCGTTGGGCGAAGGCCTTCAACCCGGGCAGATCGTCTACCTTGATGGGGACACATTCGGCTTCTTGGGCGATCCCGGCATTCCCCGGTGCGCAATAGAGTTTGGTCAGACGAGGTGATTGCGCCACTTTCCAGGCCAAGGCATGCTCTCGCCCCCCGTTGCCGATGATCAACACTTTCATACGATGGTTGTATCCTTTTGGTCTATCCCTGAAAATACATCAACTCCGTTGATGATGGACATTGTTTGAGGGTTTGAAAGGCGTGATGTGTGGGCATCTTCGGTTCATCCCTTCTCACATCCCCCTTTTCACTTTGCGCTTTTCATCCTGTTTAATGCCGGAAATGCCGCATGCCCGTGAAGATCATGGCCAGTTTCCGTTCATCCGCCGCCTGAATAATTTCCTTGTCGCGGATGGAGCCGCCCGGTTGAATCACGGCCACGATTCCGGCATCGGCCGCCGCATCAATGCCGTCTCTAAAGGGAAAGAAGGCATCGGAAGCCATCACCGCCCCTTTAATCGGCAAGTTGGCTTTCATTTGGGCCAGTTTGACCGAATCGACCCGGCTCATTTGGCCCGCTCCAATGCCGATGGTTTGATTTTTTGAGGCAAAGACAATGGCATTGGACTTGACATGCTTGCAGACTTTCCAGGCAAAATCGCAGGCTTCATACTCATCGCTGGTCGGTTGCCGTGTGGTGGGGATGGTCAGATTACCTTGCTCCCGTAAGGTTCCCAAGTCCCGTTGCTGCACCAACAGACCATCTACGATTTTTCGTACATCCAGGGGGTCCTGCCCGCTTCCGCCGAGCGGCCCCACAGCCAAGAGGCGCAGATCCTTTTTTCGCTGGAGTTCGGTGAGAGCCTCGGGCGTAAACCCCGGCGCAATCAGCACTTCCACAAAGGTGGAGGTGACTTCCTTGGCCATATCCAGATCGACTTCCTGGTTGCAGGCAATCACGCCGCCGAACGCCGAAACCGGATCGGTCTCCCGCGCCCGCACATAGGCTTCAACCGAGGTGGTCCCCAGGGCCACCCCACATGGATTGTTATGCTTGATAATGACCACCGCGGTATCGTCGAACTCCTTCACCAATTCCAGCGCCGCATTGGCATCCAGGTAATTGTTATAGGACATGGCTTTACCATGCAGTTGCTTGGCGTTGCACACCGATGCATCCCGGGGTTGTCGATCCCGATAGACGGCGCCCGCCTGATGCGGATTTTCCCCATAGCGAAGATCCTCTACTTTTTCATAGGACAGGGTCAGGAGGGTCGGGAAGGTCACGGAACCACCCGGAGCGGATTGAGCCTCCAGATAACTCGCAATGAGGCTGTCGTAGCGGGCCGTATGTTGAAAGACCTTGTGGGCCAACTCCCGCCGAAGATTCAACGTGACGGTCGAGGTCTGCAATGCCTCCAGAGCCCGATCATAATCGGCGGGATCGACGAGGACCAGCACGTCTTCATGATTCTTGGCCGCCGACCGCAACATGGATGGTCCACCGATATCGATGTTTTCAATAGCCTCTTCGAAGGAACAGCCGGGTTTGCCGATGGTCTGTTCAAAGGGATAGAGATTCACGATCACCACATCGATCGGAGCAATGCCCTGCTCCTGCATTTGCTTGACATGCGATCCCACGTTCCGGCGCCCCAACAGTCCCCCATGAATTTTGGGGTGAAGGGTTTTGACCCGTCCCTGCAAAATTTCCGGAAACCCCGTATACCGGGCCACCTCCGTCACCTGCACACCCGCTTCCTGCAGGGTTTTCGCGGTTCCTCCCGTCGACAAAATTTCCATACCCATCCCTGCCAGTCCCTTGGCGATCCGTTCAATTCCGGTCTTATCAGAAACGCTGATCAGCGCTTTTCCAAGCTTTCCCATGTGTCCACCTGTGTTGAATGAATGATTGATGTGTACGTGAAAGGGGTTGGCAGCTTACCAAATGATCCACGGAACTTCAACGAAAGATGTCAACCCCAGCTTCACCCGATGAGTCACGAGCCTGTTTGTCAGGATCGAAAAAAACGCCTTCCCATTCATTGTCGCATCACAGGCCGGAAAAACCCTTAATGAACGTCTTGCAACACATCACTCCTTGATGATTTTTCATGGAAATTTTCTCTCCATTTTCTCTTTCAAGCAAATCATACCCTCAGCCGATGAGTAGGCATAACGGCAGAGTACATCATCTTGAAATTTTCATTCCACCCGATGAATCATCTCCGGCGATTCCGATGAATTGAAGGGATAAGTTTGACTCTCACAGGCCATGTCTACTCTTTGCAACCGGCGCATCTTTCAGGATGGCGAAACCGCCCAATTGAAACGCACTTCCGGGTTTGGAATGTCGAACGTTTTTTTCTTCCCATATTGATCAACCACGCAGGCACCCGACACATGTATCAGAGTCACACGAGACGGAACTTCTTCTTATGGACGCACCAATGCTTTTTCTTATCTTTTGGTTTGTGTTTATCATGTTTGTCATGGTTTTCGTCTTCAATCTTTCCGGCAAATCACCTCAAAAACCTGTATCCAAGGTACCGGGCTTGGACTTCATCCCCACGCAAATGGTCAGAGCCTCGGATGGCAGGAGCGGGTTGGCGATCAATGAGCACACCTGTCATTTGTGCCTCATCAAATACGACGTGCCTCCTCAATTGCTCTCCGTCAGGAGTTTGTTGGGCATTTTTCTGATCAAAAACGGGGAACTTATCGGCCAAGGCCTGCGCACCCAACCCCCGGCCATGCAAAGCTTGCTGAAAGGCATTCAGCCCAGGATTCAAGCCGAAATGGATGCCTGGCGGGAGGCCGACTCCGATCATGGCAACCAGCGCATCGATCTCATCGTTGCCATTCATGATGAAGAGGAACCGCTGCATAATCTCAATTTTCTCAATATGGAAACCAAAGAAGGGGGCATTCTCTTTGAAAAGGCCATGAATACCGCAAAGTACTGGCATTATTTGTTGGGCGGTTTCATTTTAAAAGCCGATCATCTGGAACATTTACAGGGCAACATTCGAGACTCAGAGGAGACGGGGCCGCTCAACCTGATGGAGACGGCCTTGCCAGAGCCTGATGAATCAAAGTCCAACCCTCAAATGGCCGCACACAAATGCAAGACTTAACCAAACCCCTGCCTTGCCGAACAAACCAAGCGAGGATTCTATCGCCGTCCGATTTTCCATTTTCAGATTCTTTCTTCAGATACCTTCCTCTGACCCTTATCCTCCTGATCCCCTGATATCCCCTTGCCCCTGGCTGTCCTAAGAACAGGGCTTCCTCCCTGAAAGAGCCATACCATCTCTGTCCTTCCTATGGGGAATTGTCCTGCTCTCTTGAATCTTGTCTGCTGGCCAGGTCACCCATTGTTCCAATCTCACAGAGAGCCAAACATCCTTCCCCTTACCCGACGTCAATGCTTCAGACCCCAACAATGAAAATCATCAAGTATGCGGCGATCTTGGGGGGTATTGCCCTGTCTCTGACCATCACATCCGGGTGGAAGACCTCGGATGAGTCACCCATCATCCAAGCCATTCGGAACCGGGATCTGGACACCGTCCAAGAATTGATTCGACAAGGGGCCGATGTCAATGCCACGACATCCAATGGAGGCACACCGCTTCACTATGCTGCCGAATCAGGGCAATACCCCCTGACTCGGTTGCTCCTACAGCAGGGGGCCGATGTCCATATTCTTTTCCAGGAAGACTGGACACCATTGCATTTCGCCGCTAAACGCGGGCATGTGGACATTGCCAACCTGTTGATCAGCCATGGCGCTGCGGTCAATATGCCCCAGGGTGCCGTTTCCCCCCTTCATGTGGCTGTTCAGGAACGCCAGCGCCGCATGGTGGTTTTCCTGCTTTCACATGGCGCGAGGGTCGACTCGTCTTTTAAGGAAGGTTGGACCGCCTTACACCTGGCCGCTCAAACAGGAGATATCGATGTGGCCCGGCTGCTCCTGGATGCAGGGGCCCCGATCAACGCCCCCAATGTTATCGGTCTCACACCTTTACATTCGGCGGCTCTCTCCGGGCATTTGGATTTGACAAAATTTTTAATTTCGCGCGGATCCCATTGTACTCTTCCACTCTTGGCACCAACTCATTCCGCCGAACCTCAAACGCCCAATCTGCCCATGCCCCTGCAGGCCGTCCTTCAGGACTGTCGTCTTTCAAATCACTCGTAATTCTCTATTTTTAAAACAAAGAAAGCAGCGACCCCCTCCTCTTACTTTTTCCGGATCCTTCGTCATCAATCCATCTTTCCATTTGTAATGAAAAGCCCCCGACTCCCTTGGTCCCGCCGGCCACATACCCGCCGAACCCACCTCCTACCCGGGACAGGGAATAACCGGCCCGGCACCCGTCCATGAATCGCCACCGGTTTTTGCAGCAGGAGGAGTGCCCGCCGTGTCATTTGGCGGGATCCCAACCACTTGGTTAAGATAGCGGCCAGGCACAGGGGATAGGCTTCCACAAATCGCACCTTTTCCTGCCATTTGTTCGCAACCATTTTCCGGTTGATTGCACGTCTTTCATGTTGTCATCCCTTCATTGGGTTCTATTAGCATTATTGGCGGCATTTCTTGAATCACTGAAAGATCTGTGCAGCAAATCCAGCCTCAGGAGCCTTTCCCCTCAGATGACGGGACTGGCCGCCAGCGCAGTTCCCATTCCCCTGCTCCTGGGTATTCTGCTCCTTTCTCCATCCCCGGCAGCGGTTGATCCTGCATTTATGGCAGCCCTGGCGCTCAGCGGCTCATTGAATATCGTGGGCATGTATCAATTCATGCGGGCCTTACAGGCCTCCGACTTATCCGTCACTATTCCCTTTATCGCCTTTACCCCGATATTTCTCCTGGCCACCTCCCCATTATTGGTGGGAGAGATCCCTTCCGTCCCGGACATGCTGGGAATTATCTGCATTGTGGCCGGAGCCTACATTCTCCATCTGCATACCATCCGCCGGGGCATTCTGGCCCCCTTACAGGCCATCTGGCAACAGCCAGGCCCACGGCGCATGCTGTCGGTGGCTCTTATTTACAGTCTGACCTCGAATTTTGACAAAATAGGCGTTCAGCATTCCTCTCCTCTTTTGTGGAGCTTTTCAATTACCGTCTTTATGACCGCCGGATTTCTCTTTCTTCTCCGGCATCGGACCTCTGAATTTTATATGCGGCCTCGGGGAACCCTCCTCATTGTGTTGCTTTTGATCGGCATCTTTCAGGGACTCGGCCTCGTAGTCCATACCCATGCTCTTCTACAGGGTCCGGTTCCTTCGGTCATTGCCCTCAAACGCACCAGTATCCTCTTCGCGGTAATCTGGGGAGTCCTGTTCCTTCGTGAATCGCATAGTCGGGAACGACTGGCGGGGGGCCTGACAATGATCATCGGCATCGGCATCCTGGCGATAGAAAGTCGGCCATAAGCCCAACATAGTTTCCCTGTGTGGCTTGTAGGACGGAGAGAGGGAGAGAGCAGGAGGGGATTTATTTGAGAGCCAGGGAAGACCAGTCGGCCACGGAGACCAGAGGGCCGGGGAAAATGCCCAATAAGACGACGCCGGCCACGGCGCAGGCCAGGACCACGGAAACGGATGGGGAAAAGGCCAAACGGGTATTCAGCTCCTGTTCGGATGAGGGATCCCGCATATACATCACCATCACTACCCGCAAATAATAAAAGGCGGAGATGGCCGCAAAAACCAGCCCGAACAAGGCCAGCCAAGCCAGGCCGGCGTTCACAGCCGCCATGAACAGATAAAATTTTCCGATGAATCCGGCCGTGGGAGGTATTCCAGCCAGGGAGACCATGAACAGCAACATCAAAAAGGCCCCGCCTTTATGACGCTTGGCCAACCCGTTGAAGTCGCTCAACTCCTCCCCTTCCAATCCTCCGTTTCGCAGAATGGCCACCATGGCAAAGGCCCCCAGAGTCATAAATGAATAGATGGCCAGGTACAACATGAGGCTGGCCACGCCCCGCGACGAAACTCCTTCCTCCGTTCCGACCCATCCGGCCACCACCAACCCGATTAAAGCATACCCTGCATGGGCGATGCTGGAATAGGCCAGCATGCGCTTCACATTGGTCTGGACCACCGCCACAATATTCCCCAGGGCGACCGTCAGGACACACACACCCAGGATCAGGCCGGTCCAGTTGGGCTTGACTCCTCCGAAGGCTTCGAGCAGTACGCGAAGAAAGGCACCAAAACTGGCCGCTTTCGACGCCACGGCCATAAAGGCGGTCACCGTGGTAGGGGCCCCATGATAGACATCGGGGGTCCACATATGAAAGGGGACCGCCGCCACCTTGAAGCCAAACCCGACGATCATCAACATCAATGACAGCAGAACCAGGGGATCATTAAATCCATGGCTGGTAATCACATTGGAGATATCGGCCAGCTTGGTGCTGCCGGCGACACCGAATAACAAAGAAATGCCGTACAACAAGATGCCCGAGGAAAATGCACCCAGCACGAAATACTTGGCCGACGATTCGATGGACCGGGCTTCAAACCGTTTAAACCCGGCCATGATGTACAGCGGAATGGACATAAGTTCGATTCCGAGGTAAATCACCAACAAATCGGCACCGGAGACCATCACCATCATCCCGGCCAATGCCAATAAAATGAAGATATAAAACTCGGCCAGATCAATATGCTCTTCTTTGAGGTAGGTCATCGACAAAAGGATCGTCATTCCGCTGACCAGACACAGCAGCAATTTCCAAAAGGCGGCATAGGCATCCACGACCACCAGATCGTTGAATGCCATGGTCCGCTCCCCGAAACTGCCCATGATCACAATTGAACTCAGTACGAGGGTACCCAGACTCGCCCAGGCCAAAAGATCTTTCTTTGCGGGAGGGGTTATCGGGTCCAGGACCAGCAACAGACAGGCCATGCTCACGATCAGCAATTCGGGAAGAATGAGGAGCAGGTCCGTCATGGTTGTGCTCCCGGGCTATCGGCATTCTCCTGCCTGCTGACGGAGAAGGGTCTAGGCGCTTCGATATCGGATCCCGCAGCCGCAAGGGGTGCGGCGGCCACTGAACCCTGCTCACCGGAATATACCGTCATCACCTGATTTTGTGCGGCCAGCACACGGTCTACGCTCCCATGCATGACATCCAGTAACGGTTTGGGGTACAACCCGATCCAGAATACAAAGAAGACCAACGGAACCAGCATGCCGAATTCCCGTGGATTCAAATCGGTCAACTTGGGAAGCATGGCCGGAGATGCGGGTCCATAAATCATCCGTTGTACCAAATAGAGAATATAGGCGGCAGCCAGAATGATTCCCAATGCGGCCAGCGTAGCCGTAAGTTTGCTCCATTCAAACGCACCGATCAGGACGAGAAATTCCCCGACAAAACTGTTCATCCCTGGTAACCCAACCGAGGATAACGCAAAAATGACAAAGAAGGTGGCATATTGCGGCATGGCTTTGGCCAGTCCGCCGTTGTCGATAATCTGCCGGCTGTGCGTCCGTTCATAAATGATGCCCACGCACATAAATAGGGCCCCCGTGGTGATCCCATGATTGATCATCTGCAGCATGGCCCCTTCAATGCCCTGGGCATTCAAAGCAAACAAGCCCAATGTGACAAACCCCATATGACTGACACTGGAATAGGCAATCAGTTTTTTTAAATCCGCCTGTGCCAGGGCCATATAAGCCCCATAGATAATGGCGATGACCGACAGGGTCATGATGATGGGACCAAACGCCACCGAAGCATCGGGGAGCATGGGGAGGGAAAATCGTAAAAACCCATAGGTCCCCAATTTCAACAGTACGCTGGCCAGAATGACGCTGCCGGCCGTCGGAGCCTCGACATGGGCATCGGGAAGCCAGGTATGAAAGGGAAACATCGGCACCTTGACGGCAAAGGCCGCAAAAAATGCCCAGAAAATCAAGGCCTGAAGGGTCGGTGAATAGTGTGCCGACGTCAGGGCGAGAATATCAAAGGTCCGTCCGCCTTCGAAGTACAACACCAGGATCGCCACCAACAACAAGATACTGCCGGCCAGGGTATAGAGGAAAAATTTAATGGCCGCATACACCCGATTGGGCCCGCCCCACACTCCGATCAACAAATACATGGGAATGAGCATCGTCTCCCAAAACACATAAAACAGCACGAAATCCAGGGCGGCAAACACCCCGACCGTGGCGGTTTCCATCACGAGCAAACTGATCAGAAATTCCTTGCGGCGCTGCTCGATGGCCGCCCAGGAAACCAGAATGCACAGTGGGGTCAAAATGGTGGTCAGCAATACCAACGGCATACTGATACCATCCACACCCAAGGCATAATGAATGGAGGGGGAGGCAATCCACTGGTGTTTTTCGACAAACTGCATGCCGGCGTTGCTGTTGTCGAACAGAAACCACAACGGCAGGGACACCAGAAAGGTCAATGCAGACACACCAAGGGCAATCTCGCGTGCGAGAGATTCCCTGGCGGCTAAAATTCCGAAAACACCCAGAAGCGGAAGCACCAGGATCAACGTCAACCAGGCAATGCCTCCCGAAGGCACGACCATTTCCGTCATAAGTTGGTTACCATTTCCCGCCCGGTCGATTTAAGGTAATCACACATGCTTCATACCTGACCATTCAGGTTTTCAAATTCGAGAACCGACACGCCAGCTTTTGATACCTCAATCCAGAGCCGCCCTTTGAGTTTACTTTAATAGAAGAGGTAGGCCCCTAAAATCATGACGGCCCCAACGGTCATGGCCAGGGCATAATTTTGCGCCTGACCACTTTGCAGCAATCGGGTAATCCATCCTCCCCAGGCGACTCCCCGTGCGACACCGTTGACGGCCCCATCAATCACGGCCATATCCACCTTTCTCCAGAGTTGATCGGCGGCTTTCATCGTCGGATTCACAAAAGCCTGATCGTAGGCTTCATCCACATACCATTTATTCAAGGATCCCTGATAGAGCCCCTGCCACTGCCGGGCCAGCCGATCGGGTAACTGTGGAGATTTCACATAGACCACATATGCCCCGGCGATTCCCATCAGCCCCGCAAGCGTGGCACAAATCATGATACCCAAAGCCGCCGCCTCATGATGACCGGCGCCGGCCCCGCCGGGGAACGCGGGGGCCAGAAATTCCGGAATACCGATATACCCGGCCAGAATACTCAACACCGCCAGGATCAACAACGGCATGGTCATGGTTTTCGACGGTTCATGGATGTGCCCGGCATGTTTGGGGTCCACACGTGACTCCCCCCAAAACGTCACGAACACCAATCGGAAACTATAAAAGGCCGTCAACATGGCCGTTATCAATCCCAAAACGGTGAGGGACTTGCCCAATCCTCCTGACACCCACGACGCCAGCAACAATTCATCCTTGCTGAAAAACCCGGACGTCAGAGGAAATCCCGCCAGCGCCAACGAGCCGATGACAAAAGTCCAATAGGTGATGGGCAACTTCTCCTTTAAGCCGCCCATCCGTCGCATATCCTGTTCATGATGAAGGGCGATGATGACGGAACCGCATCCCAAAAACAACAGGGCCTTAAAGGCTCCGTGTGTCAACAGATGGTACATCCCGGCGACATATCCGCCCAGGCCGCAAGCCATCATCATATATCCCAACTGACTGAGGGTCGAATAGGCCACGACACGCTTAATATCGGTTTGGGTGACCGCAATCGTGGCTCCGACAAACATCGTCAAGCCGCCCACCACCGCCACCACGTCCATCGCCACCGGCGACAGATCGTACAGTGGAGCCAGCCGTGCCACCATGAAGACTCCGGCGGTCACCATCGTGGCGGCATGAATGAGAGCGGAAATCGGAGTTGGACCTTCCATGGCATCCGGCAGCCAAACATGTAAGGGCACTTGGGCGGATTTGCCGACTGCCCCGACAAAGAGCAGCAGGCAGATCATGGTCATGACGGACACTTCCCAGTTTGCCCCGATGAACCCGAGAAGATTCAGAGTGCTTCCGGCCATGCCATCCAGCCCGGAAAAGACCTGCTGATATTGCAAACTACCGAACGTCACGAACACCAGAAGAATGCCCAGCATAAACCCGAAGTCGCCTACACGATTGACCAAAAACGCCTTGGTGGCCGCCGCACGGGCGGAAGCCCGGTCGTACCAGTGCCCGATCAACAAATACGAACACAATCCCACCGCCTCCCAGAAGACGAACAGCTGCAGGAAATTATCGGACATCACCAACATCAACATGGAAAAGGTAAAGAGGGCGATATTGCTGAAAAATCTGGCATACCCCGCCTCTCCATGCATATAGCCGATGGTGTAGACATGCACCAGGGCGCTGACCGTCGTCACCAGCAACAACATCGCCACGGTCAACTGATCGATAAAGAGGCCGAGGGTAATGGTCAGGGAACCCGAGCTGGCCCAGGTATACAGCGGAATCTCCAGGGTCTGCCCGCCGGCAACTTCCGCCAGGGCCATAAGGGAAAGCAGAAACGATACCACCACCGCCGGTACGGCGACCAGGTGAGCACGCTCTTTGATCCGATGACCGGCGAGACCAAGGACCACGAACGCCAGGAGGGGAAGAAGGGGAATTAAGGCGTAGAGCATCCCCTTACCATTTCAGCAGACGGAAGTCGTCAATGTTGATGCTGGCCGAATGCCGATAGAGAGCGATAATGATCGCCAGGCCTACGGCCACTTCCGCCGCCGCCACGGTCAGGACAAAAAACACGAACACTTCTCCGGCAAGATTCCCGAGATGAGAGGAAAAAGCCACAAAATTGATGTTCGTCGCGTTCAACATTAACTCAATGGATAAAAGAATGATGATGATATTGCGCCGGATCAACACACCGACCAGCCCAATCGTAAAGACCACCCCGCTGAGCACCAGATAAAACCCGATCGGAACGTCCACTACCCTTTAGCCTCCATAATGCCTTTTTTCGTCAGAATCACGGCACCAACCATCGCCACCAATAAAATGAGGGCCGCAACCTCAAACGGAAACAAATAGGTCGAATACAGCAATTCCCCGATGGCTTCGGTATTGCCTTCGGTCAGGGAAACGGCAGTCCCACCGGTGACTTTTCCCTGCCCCAAGGCCGTATTCCCTTTGATAAAGAGCAACGCCCCCTCCGCAAACAACACCAACCCCAGGAACAGACCGACCATCCATTGATGATGAAAACGCTCTTCACGCTTCAGGTTCAACAACATCACCACAAAGAGATACAACACCAGAATGGCTCCGGCATAAATGAGAATCTGAATGACGGCCAGAAACTCGGCATGCAATGTCACAAACAGTCCGGCCACATGAAAGAACATGACCAGAAGCGCCAGGGCACTGTAGACCGGATTACGCAACCCCACCACCAGTCCCGCCATAGCAACGATCACCCCTGCAAAATAGAAAAATACCGCCATGTCCATTTCAGCTACCTATTCAGCTACCTACTGGAATCCTGTTGCCGTTCAACATTCTTCCTGTCCAAGAATATCTCGAAAGACATCTCAGGAGAGTGAAAAGTAAGAAGTCAGTGGGGAATAAATCCTATCTCATGAACTCCGCCTTTTTGGTTTTTGACTGTTTCCTTAATTACGGAATGTCTTTCTGGGGGATCTCCTTAAACCCCACATTAAAATAGGCCACGTTGGGATGCTGAAACTCCAGCCGCTTTTCCCGTACCGGATAGGCCCGGTCGCCGATCGCCAACAATTGCTGTTTGTTCAGATGCAGCTGGCGTTTATCGTAGACGGCCCACTCGAATTCCTGCGTCATTCCCAAGGCATCGACCGGACAGGCATCCACGCACAACCCGCAAAACAAGCATCGGGTCATATCCATGTAATATTCCTTGGAATACCGCTTGGTCGGCTCACCGGGAACCTCGGCGCTGATCACACGGATCACCCGTGAGGGGCAGGCGGCTTCGCAAAGATCGCATCCCACACACTTTTCCGTCCCGTCGTCATACCGCAATAAGGCCAGCATCCCGCGATAATTGGGCGGCAGCGGTTTTTTCTCGTGGGGATATTGCAGGGTGATCGGCCGGTATTTCAGCAAATGTGACAGCGTGGCCTTCATACCCATCAGAATTTCGTAAAACGTCAGTGTCTTGATCCACTCTTTGAGGTTCATACACCAGACCTCCAGGGGCGTATCAATTGCCCGGAAACATATATGCAAAAATCGACGTCAAAACGATGTTACCCAGCGCAATGGGCAACAGCACCTTCCAGCCGAACCGCATCAGTTGGTCGTACCGCAACCGGGGCAACGTGGCCCGTAACCAGAAAAACAGGAACAGGAAAAAATAGACTTTGATCGTAAACCAGAACATTCCCGTGGCCCAATGCAGAGATTCCGGGCCTTGCAAAACGGGGAGCGGAGCATGCCAGCCTCCGAAGAACAACACGGTGGCCACACAGGACACCAAAATCATATTGGCGTATTCGGCCAGAAAGAAAAACGCAAACCGCATGCCGCTGTATTCGGTAAAAAACCCGGCCACCAACTCACTTTCAGCTTCCGGCAGGTCGAACGGGACCCGGTTGGTTTCCGCCACGGCCGAAATAATAAACACCACAAACGCCACGGCCTGAGGAAACGGAAACGCAAAGAAGTACCAATTCCAAAATCCGCCGCCTTGGGCAGTGCTGATCTGCACCAGAGATAAGGATCCTGCCAGCAACAACACCCCGACAATCGACAACCCGACATTCAACTCATAACTGATCAACTGCGCCGCCGATCGTAATCCCCCCAACAGGGAATATTTGCTATTCGACGCCCACCCCCCCAGAATAATGCCGTACGCCCCGATGGAGGCGAAGGCCAGGATATATAAAATACCGATATTGATATCGCTGATGACAAAGGGTTTGAACTCCATCCCTCCGATTTCCACGGTCCAATCCGGCCCGAAGGGAATCACGGCAAATCCGATCAAGGCGGGGACCAGTGACAGCACGGGAGCCAGACTGAACATGACCTTGTTGGCCCCGGCAGGGATAATGTCTTCCTTAAAAAACAGTTTCAACCCATCCGCCACGGGCTGCAGAATGCCGTAAGGGCCCACCTCCATCGGTCCCATGCGATCCTGCATCCACCCCAGGACTTTACGTTCCAGCAGAGTCAGAAGGGCCACAGTCAAGAGGACCACCCCCATCACCGCACCGATCTGGGTTAAAGTCACTGCCAATCGAATTCCGGCATCCATCGTGGATCCACGCCTCCGCTTACAAAGTGGGTAAACAAATTATCATAAATATCAAGAGGCACACGTCTTGTCGTTTCAACCACGCCGTTTCCCGCCAGGCTCCCCTATGAAGACCTCCGGTTTCCGTCCGAAACCTTCAGGCCGTCACTTCCGGCTTCCGGGCAGGACGGGGACCGGCTCTACTCGAACCACAGTTGACTTCCAGACGAGAGACTTGGTTTCGGGATCGACCGTATACGGGAACAACCGGCAAATCTCACCATCAAAATGTTCCGGGAACACCCCCATTCCCGATGGAATCCTCTCTCGGAACCCAATGGTCACCTCGACGGACCCCTGTGAATTATGTAAGGCGACCCGATCCCCTTCCCCAAGACCACGGCGGCCCGCTTCCTGAGGATTCACATACAATCTGCCGGCGGATTCCACCTTTATCAAACCGTTGGCTTTGAGGGAAAACTTGCCGGAATGAAATAAGGACTGAGTCAGCACCAACACTAATTCATCGGACGCAGGCTCGGGGCCTTCAGGCAAGCGATACCGCACAGCCACATCCCTTTGATATTCTCCGGCCATATAGGCCTGGACGGTCTGGCTATCAGGTTTCGGCGGCATGGGAGCGGGTCCCAACACCCGGGTTCCGGGAAGCAGATTCCGAATCTCTTTCCCGATATCCCTCACATCAAGATATTCCATGGGGTCATCCATCATCACGGATAACGCTGAAAACACTTCCCAATCGGGACGACTCTCTCCGGCGGGCTCTACGGCCTTCCGCACAGTCTGGAGATGCCCTTCCGTATTGATAAACGTTCCATCCTTTTCGGCCGCGGTGGCAACCGGAAGCAAGACATGGGCTATCCCGGCCGTCTCGGTCCTGAAGGCTTCCTGGCAGACAAGAAATTCCAATTTTTGCATGGCTTGCTCGACTCCCGACGAGGGAGGCAACGAGCCGAGAGGATTTTCTCCAACCATCAATAAGGCTTTAATGGTTCCGGCTTTCATCCGCCCAAGAATCTCGGGAAAAGAGGCTCCCGGAGTAGCCGGAATTGATCTCTCCCAGGCCCTGGTCAACGCCTGGCGGGTTTCCGCATGATCAATCGGAACGCCCCCGGGCAACGCCTCGCCCACCGCACCCATTTCAAAAGCCCCTTGATCGTTATTCAACTCGGCCAACGGCGCCACTCCGCAGCCAGGCCTCGGCATTTTTCCGGTCAAGAGCAGTAAATCCAACAGGTTCATCGTCGTGCCATACCCACCTGGCGACCGAAGTACCCCTTGTCCAACCAACACCACCACCTTTTTCCCTTGGCAGAAAACGGCGGCTGCTTCGGCAAAACGGGACGTTTCATACCCCGTCATCTGTTCAAGTTTCGACCACGGCATTCCGGACAATCGCGAAAAGATGTCGTTTCCAAAACCCGCGGCTCCGCCGCGGATTTCCTGGTCGACTCCATGTGTTTCCATCACCGATTTCATGAATCCCAATACGGCTTCATGGATCCGATCAGCGCGGACGCTGAAATGATAGCTGGCAAGATTCGAAATATTACTGATCGTCCCGATGGCCGGCTCCAGAGCCTCGATGGTGATCAGGCGGGCTCCCCGGCGCTTGACCGCTTCCTTCACCTTCAAGCCGGTAATGGGATTGGTTTCGGTCACATTGGTACCCACCAACATCAGCACATCGGCTTCCAGAATGTCCTCAAAAGCGACCGTCCAACGGGGAGTCCCTTGCACACGCTGTAACGCCTTGATGCCGGCGAGGTGTCCGGACCGGACGCTGCTGTCGAGCTGATTGGTGCCGATAATGCCACGCATAAATTTTTGAAAGACATAAAGGTCTTCATTGGTGCACCGACCCGTGATGAGTCCCGCAATGGCATCCGGACCGTGCTTCTGTTTGATGGCCAGCAAAGATTGCCCCACGTGCTCCAGAGCTTCCTCCCATGTCACCGTCCGAAAGGATTCCCCCTCTCGAATCATCGGGGTCTTCAAACGATCCGGATGTTCGCTGACCTGATACCCGAAATAGCCACGGGCGCACAAATCCCCGTTATTTCGCCCGGACCCGTACGTGGAACTCACTTCAATCAGGTCATTGTTCTTGGTCTGGTAGGTCAACTGGCAACCATCCCCGCAGTACCCGCAAATGGAGTCGGTCCGCTTGAGCATCCAGGGACGGAATTCATACATGGACATGCGGCTGGTAATCGCACCCACCGGACAGATCTGGACGCACCCTCCGCAAAATTCACAATCCAATTCATGGGCGCCGAACGCCTTGATTTCGGTCAGAGTCCCGCGGCCGACCGGTGCCAAGGCCTTCACATCCATCACCTGATCGCAATACCGCACGCACCGCAGACACTGCACGCAGCGATTCATCTGCGTTTCAATCAAGGGACTGAAGTATTCCTTTTGAAACACCCGTTTCAATTCGCTGAACCGGCTGACGGTTGCCGTATACTCATGGGAGAAATCCTGTAGGTCGCACCGCCCCCCCTGATCACAAACCGGACAATCAAGCGGGTGATTGGCCAGAATGAAATCCAACACCGACTTCCTGGCTGTTTCGACCTGCTCCGAACTTCCCGACTTCACCACCATGCCTTCGGCGACGGGAGTGCTGCAGGAGGTTTGCAGGCGAGGCATCTTTTCAATTTCCACCAAACACATTCGGCAATTGGCATCGGGATCAAGTTTCGGGTGATAGCAAAAATGGGGGATCATCACCCCGACCTGACGGGCCGCTTCGATCACCAGGGTACCCTTGGGCACCTTGATGGATTTTCCGTCGATGGTTACGGTGACCAGATCGGTTTGGGTTTCATCCGTCGTCGCCATATTCAACACTCAAATGATCATCATCGGTTATAACGCCAACACAGGCAGTTCCCTGCCGCCCCTTCCGGAGACCGCCGATTCCTGAATCAGCGACTCGTATTCGTGCCGCCAATGTTTGATGGTGCTGAGAACAGGACCCACTTCCGCTTCCCCGAAGGCACAGACCGTCCGCCCCGCGATATTCCGGCACAACTCTTCCATCAATTCGATGTCCCCGGATTGTCCCCGTTTATGCCAGATTCGCTGGAGGATCTGCACCAGCCAGGAACTGCCTTCCCGGCAAGGCGTACATTTTCCGCACGATTCATGGTAGAAAAATTCCATCAACCGCAAAGCAGCCCACACCATACTGGTGCCTTCTTCCATCACGGTCACGCCACCCGACCCCAACATGGACCCGGCCAGGGCCAGCGCTTCGAAATCCATCTTCACATCCAGATGTTCAGGCGTCAGAAAGGGCGCGGAGGCCCCGCCTGGGATAAAGGCTTTCAGGGGTTTCTCCGAACGCATGCCTCCGCCGAATTCATAAATCAACTCCCGAAAAGGAATCCCCATGGGCACTTCATAATTTCCCGGTCGTTTTACATGGCCGCTCAGACAAAAAACACGGGTCCCGGTACTCTTGGGAGGCGACCCGATCGATGCGAACCACTCCCATCCCCGATTGATAATATGGGGAATGTTGGCCATCGTTTCCACGTTATTGACGACGGTGGGTTTTTGGTACAACCCGTGGGTAGCCGGGAACGGCGGTTTGAAGCGGGGCAGCCCCCGTTTTCCTTCAAGCGATTCCAATAACGCAGTTTCTTCACCGCAAATATAGGCGCCGGCCCCCTGATGCACATAGACATTGATCGTCCGTCCGCTGCCGAGCACATTGTCGCCGACGTATCCGGCCGCCTTGGCTTCATCGATCGCCCGCCATAAAATTTTCGCTCCGAGACGAAATTCCCCTCTGATGTAAATGTAAGCCGTTTCCGCACCGATCGCATAACACGTGATCAGCATGCCTTCCAGCATTTGATGGGGATCCCGTTCCATCAACTGCCGGTCTTTAAAGGTGCCCGGCTCACTTTCGTCGGCGTTGCAGCATAAATATTTGGGGCCGGGATGGTCCTTGGGGATAAATCCCCATTTCACACCGGTGGGGAATCCGGCTCCACCACGTCCCCGCAATCCTGACTTTTTAACCGCCTCAATCACGGCCTCCGGGGCATATTCTTTCAGCACCTTCCGGAGCGCCTGGTATCCCCCGGCTTGCTCGTAATCCTTCAGCGAACCCGTATATCCGGGCTGCTCCATGTTTTTGAGAAGTATGGGTTCGTATACCGGCATAACCAACTCTTTTCAGGCCGTTTCAATCAAGAATCAATTACGGCCGGACGGGCTGCGGATGCATAAACGGACCGCTTTTCATGGAAGAGGTCCCGTCTCGACGCAAATCGTCCAGAATTCGCTTCACCTTCGCTTCGGTTAATTGCTCATAATAATCGTCATTCACCTGCATCATGGGTCCGGTGCCGCACGACCCCAGACACTCGACGACACTCAACGTAAACGCCTTATCTGGTGTGGTTTGGCCCGGACCAATGTCCAGCACCTTTTTGATCCAATCCACGACATCATCCGATCCCACCAAGGCACACATGAGCGAACGGCAGACCTGCAGGTGATAGGTCCCGATCGGTTTAAGATGGAACATCGTATAAAAGGTAACGGTTTCGAAAACCTGCGCCGGCGTCAAATCCAACACCCCGGCAATTTCCCGCATCGCAGACTCGCTCACATAGCCCTCCTGCTCCTGCACCAGGTTCAAAAGGGGCAGCAGGGCCGACCGCTTGACCGGATACCTTGCCAGAATCTCTTTCACTTCTTTTTGCAACTTCTCAGACATCCTGCCAGCCCTTTATGAGACATGAGACAATGAAGGAAGACGAGATGTCCCACATGCTTGTCTCCTCCCTTTTTCCGTTTCACGTCTTCCTTAACCTTATCGATCACACTCTCCCATGACAATATCGTATGTACCGAAAATCGTCACGATATCGGAAATCAAATATCCCCTGGCCATGTGGTCAAACGCTCCCATATGGACGAACGACGGAGACCGGATTTTCAGACGATAGGGCCGCGGGCTTCCGTCGCTGATGAGAAAAAAGCCCAATTCCCCTTTTGGAACCTCGGTCGCGCAATAGGTTTCTCCCTTGGGAGGCTTGAATCCCTGCGTAAAGATAATGAAATGGTGAATCAAACTTTGCATGTCGCGCATGACTTCCTGCTTGGGCGGCGGAATGACCTGCGCATCCTCGGCCATGATCGGCCCTTCCGGCAGTTGATCCAGGCATTGTTCGATGATTCTGGCACTCTGCCTCATTTCCTCCACCCGGATCCAGTACCGATCATAGGTATCCCCATCCTTGCCCAAAGGCACTTCCCATTCCACCCGGTCATAGGCTCCATACGGCTCCAATTTTCGTATGTCATACAACACCCCGGATCCGCGCAACACGGGCCCCGTCAGGCCGAAATTAATCGCATCTTCCGCGGAAATCACCGCCACACCTTTTGTGCGGGCGATCCAAATCCGATTCTTCTGTAACAATGTGTCGTACTCATGAATATGGGCGGGAAAATTCTTGAGAAATTCACGAAGCGCGGCAATGATTTCAGGGGTCAAATCACTGTCGACACCTCCGATCCGATAGTAATTCAGGGTCAACCGGGCTCCACAAAGTTTTTCAAACAGATCCAACAACACCTCCCGTTCCCGGAAGGTCCAGAAAAACACCGTCATGGCTCCAATATCAAGTGCCTGCGTGCCGAGCCAAAACAAATGCCCGATGATGCGCTGCATTTCGGCGACGATGGTCCGAACATATTCCGCTCGCTCCGGAACGGTCATCCCGATGAGTTTTTCCACGGCCCGGACATAGGCATAGTTGTTCGTCATGGCGCACACGTAGTCCAGCCGGTCCGTGTGGGGCAGCACCTGCATATAGGTCAACCCCTCCGCCAATTTCTCCACGCCGCGGTGCAGATATCCCAAATCGGGAATGGCTTTGCTGACCCGTTCCCCATCCAATTCCAATACTACCCGCAGCACCCCGTGCGTACTAGGATGTTGGGGGCCCATATTCAGCAGCAGCTCGGTGGTCCGCTTTCCATCCTGCGCCCGATCTCCGGCCATAAACTGGTGACGCTGATCCTCGGGGACTTCCCGCTCAGACCATTCCTCAACGGGCTCATCCAATCGCGGAAGAAAATCAAACCGGCTTCGCCAGCCTTTCCCTTCAGCAGGAAAATCCTTACGAAGGGGAAACCCTTCGTCGTAATCTTCCGGCATCAGAATCCGCCGCAGATCAGGGTGCCCCGAAAACCTGATGCCCATCAGATCATAGACCTCACGCTCAAGAAAATTCGCTCCCCGCCAGATATCGCTGATAGTGGAAATCGTGGGATCATCCTCGGTGACACGCGTTTTGACTCTCAACCGGATGCTGTGCGGAAGGGAAAGAAAATGGTAAATCACTTCAAAACGCTCGAGATCGTCGGGATAATCGGCGGAACAGATATCGGTCATATGATCCAGGGCCATGGCCGGATCGTTGTGAAGAAATTGGGCGATTTCCCGCCAGGATTCGCGGTGAACTTGTATCCACAGATCGCCCCGTGCCGGATCCTCCTGCGCGGTAATCACACCTTGGGGAAATTTGTCGACCAATGGCTGCAAATAGGGATGCATCTCATCCAACCCCTGCCTCAGGCCCCGCATCGCCGTCGATATCGAGGTCCACGAGGATTATTTCACGAAATATTTTTCTTTTTGAATTTTTTCTTGAAGCTTGATCAGTCCGTCCAGAAGAGCTTCCGGTCTCGGAGGGCATCCTGCCACATAGATATCCACAGGAACGATCTGGTCGACGCCTTGTACGACACTGTAGCTATTATAGTGGTTACCCGAAGTCGCGCATGACCCCATGGACATGACATACCGGGGTTCGGCCATCTGATCATAAATGCGCCTGATGACCGGCGCCATTTTCCGACATACAGTGCCCGCCACGATCATCAGGTCCGATTGCCTGGGCGAGGCACGAAAGACCCCTGCCCCGAACCGGTCGATGTCATATCTCGATGAAACCGAGGCAATCATTTCGATGGCACAGCAAGCCAACCCGAACGTCATCGGCCATAAGGCCGATTTCCGGCACCAGGCCACAAAATAATCAAGATTGGTGGTAATAATATTGGGTTCCAGTTGTCGTTCGAGAAAGCTCATCGTTGAATTCCCGTGATTCCGACCCTCGTCCGGCAGCCACCGGACCGAATCCGCAGGGCGAGAAGACCCGTTCGGTTACCCTTTAAACGGCTCGCCTTGGCCCCTTGAGAAACGATCGGTCATTGTAATGGGTTATCGCCGTGTTTTCCAGGCTTACAGCCTATTTCTTCAATTATTCCTCACTCCCAATCCATGGCGCCTTTTTTCCATTCATACCAGAAACCGATGATGAGAATAGCCAGAAAAATTCCCATGCCGATCAACCCTTCAAGCCCGATTTTTTTAAAGACCACAGCCCAGGGGAATAGATACACCACTTCGATATCGAAGATCACAAACAGCATAGCCGTAATGTAATAGCGGATGGGAAACTGCACGCGGGCGTCCATAAATAAAGGACTGCCGCTTTCGTAAGGCAGCAATTTGGCCCGATACGGACGGTTGGGCCGGACGGCATATCCCACCAGCAAGGAGACCACCCCGAACAACGCCGCAAGGATCAGGAACACCACGATCGGAATGTAATTTAATGGAACGGCTTCGCTTCCCATATCTCGCCTCTTTCTCCCCCCACCTTACCTGACTGTCTGGCCTCTCAGAAACACCCCCCCCGTAGCTGATCTCGATATCCGCCCGAAAACCCGATGCGCCTGCCGGATTTCCATGCGTTCAGAGCACGTCATCGAAAAAGGCCTTATAGCGCAATCCCGCGATAGTCGGCAGATCCATATTCTTTTGTTGAACAAGCACTTTGAATGTTTTCCCCATGCCATAGGGGTGTAGTAACCGGGCCAATGCCTGAACCGCCGGCGACTCGGGATCGCTCTCGCGGACCAGATCGTCAACCCCTAATCCCATCAACCAATGAGACAAGGTGGTAAAGCCGACCGGAACCAATCCATGCGGCTTTCCCGTCCTTGCCAACGCGGAAAAATTCACATGAGCGGTCATATCCTGCTCCCCTATACGATGATAGGGATCGGAGGAGACCGAATGCCGATAATAACACAACAAGGTGCCGTCTTTTCTGGCCGCACTGTAATAATCGTTTGCCGAATGCCCGTAATCGATTGTAATGACCATCCCGCGATGAAGGGCCGTAGCCACATGGGCTATCCAGGCATCAGCCTCTACATGCAGCTCGGATGTCCAGCCGGGCTCCAACGCAATGCCATGGTTTTTTACATACTCGACGGTTGCCTGTGACGATAAGGCACGTTCCCGTTCCACGAACGTTTCATTGTCCCAATCGACATAGATTTCTCGAATCCCATCCGGGGTACCCCTCACACGATGCACAGGCAGTGCATCAACGAGTTCGTTGGAAAAAAACACACCGGTCACCGAATCGCCCGGCAACGTGTCCACCGTCTCCGACCACCGGACCGATGGAAGGCCGTCCCCCATGAGGGATTCCATCGCCTGTCGCTGTTTTTTCCGAAGCCGGGCACTTCGTTCAACAATGTGATAGGACAACCGTTCGGCCACGCCAGGCGCCTCGCGCCGGCATCCCTTCAAAAAGTCACGGGCAAACGTCCCATTGCCCGCTCCCATCTCAATGACCTGCAGTATCGGAGGATGCCCCAGGCCGGCATCGATTTCCACAACCTGCCGCACAAGGGTCTCCGCCAGCAACGGGGACAATTCCGGAGCGGTAAAAAAGTCCCCCTGCCAACCGATTCGAGACTTTCCCTCGTCGGCCAGGCACCCGCCAGAGGTCATATAATATCCATACTCCGGATCATAGAGAGCCATTTCCATAAACCTGGCAAATGGCATCGGACCGTTCAGGGAAATGTCGGCAACGAGTTTTTGTATCAAACCGGAACGACTCTCCATTTCTTCTGTTTTGCATGGCACCAATGGACTAGGCCCACCACTGCAAAAGTCCTAAATGAAACTGGGTACGATAACTTCCACACTACCTCAAGTCAAGACGATACCCGTGCAAATGATTGATTAAAACAAAAACAAAATCAGCGGGTTAAGACGGTTGAAGCGTGAAAGAATGAGGGGGTAAGGAGAGAAGAAATTCTATTTAAAAACCGGCTGCCCAACACAGGTGCGCAGGGCCTTTCCCGGCACCTACGCCCAATGAAAACGGCATGTCAGCGTGTTCTGTAGAGGGAAAAGGGAAAGAGACGACCGCCTCATGCCGTACTCCTTACCGGGCCCCTTGCGGATTTTTGAAGCAGATGACCTTAACAATGGGGGGGCGCAACCCGGAAGAGCATTACGCCCCATGACATTTTTTATATTTTTTGCCGCTGCCACATGGGCAAGGGTCGTTCCGACCGACTTTTTCTTCAACCCGTTGGACTGTTCGCGGCCGTTCGGCTGAAGCGGAATCCGCTCCGCGATTCAGATTCAGCTGGGCCGGCCGGGGAGCTTCGGGCTCAGGCTCCGGACGTTCACCCCTGACGAGTTGAAATTTAAACAGGCGTTCCAGCGTATCATTCTTGATTCGGGTCATCATCCCGGCAAACATGTCATAGCCTTCGCGCTTATATTCGGCCAGCGGATCCTTTTGACCGTATCCGCGCAACCCGATCCCGTCCTTCAGCTGATCCATTCCCCACAAATGATCCTTCCAGTGCTGATCGATCATTTGCAACAGGATCGTCCGCTCCACGTAATGAATCAGGTCGGGTGTCGCCCCCTGGTCCTGGATCAGACTCTGGACCTTGTCTTGATAGGCGCCCTTTAATTTCTCGCTGATTTCCTCCTGAAGACCTTCCCGACCCATATCCTTCATGTCATCAGGCTGGATGAGGTCCACCCCGAACTGCCCTTGAATCGCCTCGGCCAATCCCTTCAAATCCCATTCTTCCGCATATTGCTCGGCAGGGCAGAAGGTATCCACCAGGGCCTCTCCCGCCTGCTCGATCATGCCAAGAATATCTTCGGTGACGTCGGTGGCTTTCAGCACCGATTGCCGATGCTTATAAATGACTTCCCGCTGTTTATTCATGACATCGTCATATTCCAGCAGGTGTTTTCGGATTTCAAAATTGTGGGCTTCCACCTTTTTCTGGGCATTCTCAATGGATTTGGTTACCATCCGATGCTCGATCGGCACTCCCTCCTCCATGCCCAACTTCAACATCAAATTGGAGACCCGTTCGGAGGCAAAAATCCGGAGAAGATCATCCTCGAGGGACAGGAAAAAGCGGGAAGACCCGGGATCACCCTGCCGGCCGGCCCGGCCGCGAAGCTGATTGTCGATCCGGCGGCTTTCGTGACGCTCGGTCCCGACAATGTGCAACCCGCCCAAGTCCAGAACCTCTCTTTTGTTGGCCTCACAGGTGGCTTTGATGGTTTCAAAGGCTTCGGCCTTTTGCTCTTCGGTCAGGTCTTCTCCCCGATAGATGACCTGCTGCTTGAAGAGGGCTTCGGCGTTTCCTCCAAGTAGAATATCGGTACCACGACCAGCCATGTTCGTGGCGATAGTCACGGCGCCTTTTTGTCCGGCTTGCGCGATGATCTCGGCTTCCTTTTCATGGAATTTGGCATTTAGGACATGATGCTTCACGCCGCGATGCTTCAACATCGTAGACAGCCGCTCCGATTTCTCAATGGAAATGGTCCCGATCAGAACCGGCTGCCCACGCTCCGCATATTCCTTGATCTCGTCCGCAATCGCCTGAAACTTCTCCTTTTCCGTTCGATACACCACGTCGGGGTGATCAATACGGACCATCGGGCGATTGGTGGGAATCACGTTGACTTCCAGATTATAAATTTTCGCGAATTCCGAGGCTTCGGTATCCGCCGTCCCGGTCATGCCTCCCAATTTCTTGTACATGCGGAAATAATTCTGAAAGGTCACCGAAGCCAGGGTTTGATTTTCATTGGCGATTTTCACCCCTTCCTTGGCTTCCACAGCCTGATGCAACCCATCGCTCCAGCGACGTCCCGGCATCAGGCGTCCGGTAAATTCATCGACGATAATGACCTCCCCGTCCTTCACCACGTATTCCACGTCCCGCCGATACAACACATGCGCCTGAAGGGCTTTGATGACATGGTGTACCAGGCTCAGATGGCGAAGATCATACAGATTATCCACGCCCAGCAGTTCCTCGACATGGGCGTTGCCTTCTTCCGTCAAGGTGACGGTCTTGGTTTTTTCCTCAACTGTATAATCCTGGTCCCGTTTGAGATGCGGAATGATCCGGTCGACCTGATGGTACATGTCGGTGCTCTGTTCAGCCGGCCCGGAAATAATCAACGGCGTCCGCGCCTCATCAATCAAAATACTGTCCACCTCGTCGACGATGGCGAAATTCAATTCCCGCTGCACGCCCTGACGCAAATCCGTGACAATCAAATTATCCCGGAGATAGTCAAATCCGAATTCGTTGTTGGTGCCATAGGTGATATCGGCCCCGTAGGCTTCCTGACGGGTACAGGGCCGTAAAAATTGCAATCGTTTGTCGGGAGCATCGTAGGCCGGATCGAACATAAACGAGGCATCATGCTGAATGATGCCGATCGACAAGCCCAAACTATGATACAGTGGGCCCATCCATTGGGCATCCCGCTTGGCCAGGTAGTCGTTGACCGTCACCAGATGCACACCCTTGCCTTCCAGGGCGTTCAAATAAATAGGAAGGGTTGCCACCAGCGTTTTTCCTTCACCCGTTCGCATTTCGGAAATGCGGCCCTGGTGGAGCACCATCCCTCCGATCAACTGCACGTCAAAATGCCTCATACCCAGTCGCCGCTTGGACATTTCCCGGCAGACCGCAAAGGCTTCCGGCAACAAGGCGTCAAGCGACTCCCCTGCTTCAAGGCGTTTTTTGAATGTCTGCGTCTTTTCCGCCAGACCCTGGTCGTCGAGCGGCAGCAAAGAGGCTTCCAATTCATTGATTTGGGAAACCTTCGGCTTGAGAGCCTTCAATTCCCGTTCGTTTTTACTGCCGAAGAGTATATTCAAAAGGCGAGCAAACATCGTGTGATTACACCTTGAGAGATGGGAAAACGATGGGAAGGATCAAGAAGATAATAGGTCAAAATGGATGAAACGTATCGCTCGTCTGAATCCCTCTGTTTTTGGAATCACTAGTATACCGAAATAGTATCGTGAATCAACCGGGGACACAACCTAAATGAGCTGATTCCCCTCACACCGGCTAAAACTCCCTATAATCGGCACCATCATCCTATTCCCATCTTACAGATTCATCATCCCATTCCCTTTGCTTGACACCATACAGCTGCTTTTCATACCATGTGATAGATTGTTTTTATTAGCTTTTTTCCACCATTTCTGATGCCTTACCAACGATCAATCGCGGTCAGCCTATTCTGCATAATGGTCTTTCTGATGGGAACCATGCATGTGGGAATGGTAACCCATGCCGCAGACCATGCCCAACACAATGCCGCTACTCATAACACAGGAATTTGCGGATGGATGTGCAAGGCGGCACAAAGCGTCCTGACGGACTCCCCGACCTTCACTCCGAAGTTTCTCCCACGATTGACCGAAGCACACATTTCCCCGGTTCTTCCTCTTTCACGGCATTTCACACGACTGCATGCCTCACGCGCCCCTCCCACTCTTCCCTTCAACGTTTGAACGTTCCCGTTCACGGCTTTCGATTTGTACACATTCAATAAATGAAGGTTCGGATCCCAACTCCGGAGTTGGGGTCAGACCGGACATTCATAAGCATTCACGAGAATCAGAAGTGGGATGCCATCAACAATGCCTGCCATAGATCCGTTGGTACGACCTGTACTTTCTTCGGTGGGAATGACGCTGCTCTGGCTTTTGGCCACCGGTTTAATGCCCGCTCATTCGGCGGAACCCGATGAGGATATCGAAACTCTGGACATGATCGAAATCACCAGTACTACGGTTGAGCAAGACACACGGAATATTGTCTTTCCAATTCCGAGATGGCCGATGCTCCCCTCCCTCCCCCAAGGAATCCTCACTCCCGAGTTGCCCAAGCACCTCCTTGCGGCTGAACGGGATTCCCCGAACCGCAAACCCATCGTGATTCTGGATCAGTCAACGGAGCCCGGCAGAGTCACCACCCCGGTCAAACCTCTGCGTGCTGAACGCCCCCCATTTCCCAGACAGGCCAGGGAACAAGGATGGCAGGGAGTCGTGCTCCTGACTCTCACCATCGATGCTGAAGGTCAGGTGTTGCAGGCCGACGTCAAAAAAAGCTCGGGGTATCCCCTGCTCGACTCCTCGGCGGTTCAATCCGTCAAGCGTTGGACATTCGAGCCGGCCAAAAACGGGAATTTTCCCGTTTCGTCCGTCGTGAACCTTCCCGTGAAATTTGATTTGCACCAATAACAACAGGAATGGACAGAATCATGAAACCTTTATCATCTCCCAAACCATGTATTGCAGCCACCATCGCCTCTTTTATGCTTTGCCTGACATTCCTTGCTCCGGCGACTTTCGCCGGAGAGGCCCAGGATCTCCTGGGAAAAGCCTATGGCTCCTATCAGGCCCAACAATGGGATCCGGCAGTGTCCCACCTGGAAAAGGCCATTGCCATTTATCCCCGTTATGCCGAAGCACATCACCTGCTTGGCCTGATTTATTCTCAGACCGGGAAACCGGATCAGGCGGTTCGACACCTGCAAAAAGCCGTGGAGGCCTATCCCGCGTTTGCCCAAGCGTTTCTGGATTTGGGATATGTCCATCAACAAACCGCCCGTCTCCGCGAGGCCGAAAGCGCCTTCACCAAATCATTGGAACTTTATCCAAATTTTTTGGAATCCCGTATGGCCCTGGCATCTCTGCATGACCAGACTCAAAATCCCGCTAAGGCCATCACGGCCCATCAGGCGGTGCTGGAACTGGCTCCCGATCAAACGGAATCTCTCTATGGCGTGGCTTTCTGGCTGACGTTAGAAGGTAAACTGAAAGAGGCCCAACCCTACGTAGACCGTTTGCTGGCCAATGATCCATCCCATGCTCATGGATGGATCATGGCAGGCTCCATTGCCCAGCAGCAGGACCAAATCGACAAGGCCATCAAGGCCTACCGGCAGGCCGTCAAACTGAACACCGAAGTGGTCGAACCGTATTTCCAGTTGGGCATTCTGCATCAACAACAGGAGGACTACCAGCAGGCGGCCGAAGCCTTTGAACAGGTCATTCGCCTTGAACCGCGAAATGCGGAAGCCCATATCAATCTGGGAGTAGTCTATGCCGCCATGGCAAAGGTTGATCAGGCGGAACAAGCCTATTTGACCGCTCTGGAGATCAATCCGGCCTTGCCCGATTGCCATTACAATCTGGGACTCCTGTACGAATTTCATCGGAATGCCCCGCAAAAAGCCATGAATTATTACCAGGAATACGTCAAGCTAGGGGGCAATGACCAACGGATCGTGAAATTGCTGGAGCGGATGAAGTCATGAATCTTGCGCTTCCCTATGAGCCCGCAACCAATCGTATCCTGGCGTTGAGCGCCCTGGGAAGCATCGCGCTTCATGGTCTGATCCTCGCATTACTGACGCTCTCTCCCAAAGCCCCGGCAATTGATGACGCACCGGCAAGAGTTCAAGTCCAACTGGTCCCGGGCGTGCAGGAACAGGCAACCCCTCAGGCACTTCCCACACCCATGCAACCATCGGTTCCCTCGGCAATTCCTCCTCCGATGCCTTTTTCCAGACCAATGACGCCTCAACCGGCACCGCCCGTTCCCACGACTCTTCAACGTCCCCAACCGGTTACACCTCAACCACAGGCTTTGCCGGCGCAGAAACCCGTCCTGCAGGATTCACGGGCGGTCAAGGCTTTAGAAGCACGGAAAATGATGAAAATGGCTCCGTCCTCTTCCCGCCCATCGCTTCAGACTCCCCCTCAAACACAGGCACGGACACCGCAAGCCTCAATGGTGCCTCCCCCCATGCCTCGGGTTCACAGGCAACAAACCATGGCTCCGGCTCTGCCCCCGTCCCTGTCCAAAGCGCCTCAGGCCCTACAAGCCGCTCCTCCCTCGTCTGCGGGGGGAGGCACGACAAAACCGGTCCTGTTGGCTTCATCAAAACCCCTTTACCCTCGAGTGGCACGGGAAGCCGGATGGGCGGGGACGGTTATCGTCCGGACCCTGATCGATAAAGAAGGGAAACCCAGCCAGACCGAAATCCGGAAAAGCAGCGGCCATCCTTCATTGGATCAATCAGCCATGGAAGCCATAAAAACCTGGAAATTCCGGCCGGCCAAGGACGGAAATATTCCCATATCCAAATGGGTCGACATCCCCGTGAAGTTCGATCTGGATAAGTAACGCAGCGGAAGGAATAGACATGATTGAAATGTTAATGCGCGGCGGATGGATGATGGCTCCCATCGTGGCCTGCTCACTGGTGGCCATGACCATCGCCATTGAACGGCTCTGGCGCTACCGATCCCTGAGCTTCGGCCGTTCCGCGGACCGCATGATCAAGCTGGCCGAGCAAGGCAAATTCGCCGATGCCCTTGCCCTTGCCGAACAACAACCAAACCCCACGCTTAACGTGCTGGCTGCCGGCATTGTCCATCGGACCCACCAGCCGTCCACAGCCATGGAAGCCATGGGCATTCGAGAAATCGGGCATTTGAAAGCCCGGTTACCGATTCTGGACACCATCATTACATTGGGGCCATTGCTGGGACTGCTGGGAACCATTATCGGCATGATCGATTCCTTCGGCATCATGTCCGAATCGGGATTGGGCAACCCGCACGCCGTCACCGGCGGGGTGGCCGAGGCCCTGATTTGTACCGCCGCGGGCATCTTCGTCGCCGTGGTCACCCTCATCCCTTACAACTACTTTCTCTCGCGGGTTGAACAGGAAACCGAGCGGATCGAACAATATGCCACACAACTTTTGGCCATTTTCGGCAAACCGGAAAAACCGGCCGTATCCATGGAAACCTAGCCGAGAGATTCTCAAAGATGGCTCGGCCGCTCACGATAAAACCATCAGCTTTTCTTCTTGGCTGCCTCCTGCTTCATTTGCTGACGGCTCCCGCCTGGGGAACGGTGGAGCCATCGGAAGCCCCCCATCCCTCGCCGGAAACCTCTTCGCCAAAAACCTACGCGTTCGTCAACGGTCACATTCTTTCTCTCGACATGCCTCCTGCGGATGAACTTGCATGATCCGGATCCGACATTCATGGCCCCCCGGCATTCAGCCGTTCATGGCTTGGCTGCGACCATGCTGCCATGATTCCCTGAACCGCCAGACCCCTGATTCCTTCCTGAAACACCGACCACTCCGACACATGGCCCTTTCGATCGTCGTCTGCTATCTGGCCTTATCCAGTATGGCCGCCTATTGCCTTGCCTCCCATGCTCCCCTGGAGTCCTCGTCCCATCAGCATTCGACGCACACGATGGCCCATTCCCTACTTTGCTCATGGGCCTGCCAAGTCAGTTCAAAAGCCGGTGCCGCGGACACGACGACCCCTTCACGCCTGACACCGGTCATGATGGCGGCAGGAACGGTTTCCTTGGAAGCGGCGGTCGCCCATCCCCACTTCACTCGACCGACCCCTTCCCGCGGCCCTCCCCTGTAGTAGTCCATCGACACATTACCACCGTCTTAAAAAAAACCATACCGGCGCCGGCATAGCCATGGCTTTGTCCGCCCGATTCATGAGCCACTCATGTGCGTTGGAAAGGATGAGTTAGAAAACAATGAACATTCCGACATGGCCTCGCATGAACACCCTCCCCTACCTGACCAAGGGCCTTTTATGGGGATTGATCCTGAACCTGCTTCTTCCTTCGCTTGGGTTTTCCGAAGAACCGGTGGAAACCCTCCCAATGGTCACCGTGGAAGGCAAACGCATTGAAAACATCGATATCGTGAAGGAGGAATTGGCCCGGCGGCCGGCCAGCACCGCCCTGATCGAGGAAAGAGAGATCAAGGAATCGCGTGCCCTGAATTTAAATGACGTCCTGCAATTCGTGCCCGGCGTCCGATTCCAAACGCGCTTCGGTGCCGACGAAGGCCAGTTTCAGATTCGCGGCACCTCCCTACGGAACAACTTTCACCATCGCGGCATCAATATTCTGATCAACGGTATCTGGTTCGGGGATGCCGACGGATTTTCCGATTTTGAATCCATCGAGTTGAATGCTTATGAACGGATAGAGGTCTATAAAGGGGCAAACGCCCTCCGGTACGGGTCCAACACCATCGGGGGCGCCATCAACTTCGTGCCGAGAACCGGCTACAATGCTTCACTCCTCCAAATGCGTTTTCTGGGAGGCAGCTTCGGTTTCTATTCGGGACAGGTTTCAAGCGGGCAGGTCACCAAACCCATGAAACTCGGAACGATGGATGTCATCGCGGATTATTATGTGAGTTTGTCCGGCAACCATCAAGACGGCTTCCAAGACAACAGCCAGCAAGACCGCCTTCGGCTGAACGCCAATTTCGGGTTCAAGATCGGTACTCATCAGGAAATTCGGGCCTATATCCTTGGGGGCGTGGTCGGCGAACGCATACCCGGCGCCTTGACCCTGGAGCAACTGAATACCAACCGGCGGCAACCAAATACCCTGGGGGGTATCAGTCCCTTTGCCTGCGGCCCCAACCAGACCTGCAAATATGGGCGGTATTATAATCTCATACGGGTCGGGGTGGCCTATCGCAACGACATCACGGCCAACCAATATTTCGAGATTATCCCCTATTATTCGTACCAGCATATAGATCATCCCATCTTTCAAACCATCGTTCAGGACAATTACAACGTGGGGGGAGAGCTACGGTACGGCAACACCCACTCATTGTTCGGCCATGAAAACACTTTCATCATCGGGCATCAACCCCGTTTTGCGGACACCAATCAACGGCGATTCGTCAATAATCTGGGTAATCGCGGCATCCAGACGCAGAGTTTGAATCTGTGGACGACCAATTTCGGCACCTACCTGGAAAATCAATTCAGCGTGACCGACAATTTTATCCTGGTCGCCGGGGGCCGGTGGGATCTGAGCATTCGGGAAGGGCGAAACCTCCTGTTCAGCCCGTTTACCGGAGATTTGACCAGCAGCCGGACCGACCTTCGGCAATTCAATGCCATCACCCCCAAAGTCGGGTTTGTCTACCGGACGACTCAAACCTCGCAACTGTATGGGAACGTCAGCCGGGGTTACGAACCGCCCATCAACCTGGAGTTGACCTCAGCAGTGAATCCCGACGGCACCGTCCCAACCAGCGCTTTTCTCGACCTTGACGCCCAGCGCGCCTGGCAATTCGAACTCGGCACACGCGGCAGCACGGAAGACCAGCGCTTTTCCTGGGATCTGACGGTCTTCCACCTGGAAATGGAAAAAGAAATCATCGCCTCAAACATCAATAATATCGGCACCTTTCAAAACGCCGGCGGCACCAGACATACCGGAATCGAAGTAGGCGGCGCCATGGTCGTTGCCCATGGACTGCTGGCACCCGGGCCCAAGGACCAAACCGATACCGTCACAATCAGAGGGGCCTACACCTGGTCACTGTTCACATTCACCGATGATGTCGTCGGTGGGGGGGCATTGGTGGCCAGAGACGGCAACCGGATTCCTGGAGCCCCGGAACACTACTTCAACGGCGAAATGCGCTACGATCACCCCGCCGGTTTCTGGATTGCGCCCAATTTCGAATGGTCCATGGCGGGGTTTTATGTTGACTCTATGAACACCGTTCAAAACCCGGCCTATTTTCTCGTCAACCTTCGAACCGGGTATAATTATGGGAAGAACCTGTCCTTTTTTGCCGAAGGGCGCAACCTGACGGATCAAACCTATGCCGGAGCGGTCGTGGTCAATGATAATCAAGGCCGGTTTTTTAATCCCGGCCAAGGCATCAGCGGATTTGCCGGCATTGAATGGCGGTTCAATTAGGAATTCAAGTGGTCAGGGAAATTGCCTTGGAATACCCGGTTCGTTATGCTGGGTGTTCCGAGGCCATCCTGACGGGGATCGTCAAGCAACCAACCCGCAGTGACAAATCAAGACCTTTATTGCTGATCAGCTCATAGTATTGGTGACACGCTCATGAAACTGCCCCCGGCCGCCAAGAAAAAAGCCCGCATTGAGATCATCCCCATGATCGACACCATGTTTTTCCTTCTGGTATTCTTCATGATCGCCACCCTCTCGATGACTCTCCAGCGCGGGATGCCGGTCAATCTTCCGGAGGCCGAATCCTCCACCGAGAAGGTCCAGGAGGAAATCTCCCTGTCCATCACCAGTGATGGAACCGTATTTTTCAATAAAGAACCCATCGGTCTCGGCGAACTGGAAAGCCGCCTGATCGCCGTTCGTCAACGAGATCCCGACCCCAGCGTCATCATCAATGCCGATGAAGCCGTCCAGCACGGATTGGTCATTCAAGTCATGGACAAGGTTCGAATCACCGGCATCAGTAACATGGCCATCGCCACCAAACCGATACCGCAATCCTAACGGCAGGTTCCAATGCAGGCACGGTCTTTACATTCCCCCCTTTTCACCAGGCCTCCATTCTCACGGGTTGCCCTGGGTCTGCTGCTCACGACCTACCTGTCGCTGTTAATCCTTTCTGCAGCCTGTACATCCGGCTCCATCATGCCGGATCCCCATCAGCATGCTCACCACGATGCACATCATATGGGACTGTGCGCCTGGGCCTGCCATGTCAGCCAGACCTCGGCAACTGTTCTGAGCGGTGAGACCGCCGCAACGCTTCTGCTCCTTGTCTGCTCAGTACCATTCCTTGTCGCCCTTCACATTCAACCAACTCATTTCCTCATTCGATTTTCCCGCGGTCCTCCCCTCCACTCGTAATCGTACGGGTTACCGTTTCCGACAAGAACACCTGTCTCTATTGTGCCGAACACGCTCCAGGGCCTCACCTTTCGCCCGGCAGGAGGCGAGAGGGGCGGTATATTCGCGTCTGGGGTGGAGTGAACGAAGGCACTCGTGAGACGGAGCCCGTCGGAACGCAACCATCAACAAACAGTCCAGGCAATATTTTCAAGCACACCCATCGGGATTCACGGTCCCATGGCCTGAAGAAAGAAAAGGAGGGTTTGCAATGGATATGCAATTATTACGAGTGGGAGAAGCCGCCAAACGCCTGAATGTCAGCCGGTGGACGATTTACCGGTGGGTTGAAGAAGACCGCTTGAAGGCCACCAAAATCGGGAAGGGAAGCCTGCGAATTTTCCGGGATTCCATCGATTCCCTCATCCAACAAAATCGAAAAAATCAGTGGGACCTGACGTTGACTTCATGCCGGTAACACGGATTGAAACTGTAGCAAGGAGTCGCACCCGTCGGTAGACAGCCTTGCCTGCAACCGATAAGGTGAAAAAAGGACGGATTTCAGGAACGAGATCACGCATTCCCATTACGATGATGAACACACTTCGCTCCGCTAAACCATGGGCGGCTCTTCTCCTTATCGGGTGCTTCCTGTTCGTCTCCTACCGTGTGGCCGCCAGCGTGGAGTCCCATCACCTGTCGGAACACCATGACCAACAAACCCATGGCACCACCTGGTGTGCCTGGGCCTGCCAGGCCGGGCACAGCCTGCACATGGACCCCGTTGTCTTGGCCGGTTCTTTCACCTTTCTTGAACCGCTGCCTGCCGATCATCCGGCCGTTTTCCATCGAGTGGCTCTCATCCGTACCTCATCAAGAGCCCCGCCTCCCGATCCCTTCAGCTGACAGGTTCATCAACAGATCATTCCCGGAATTGGACGGAAGCGTTCACGTGATGCATCCGTCTGCCTCAGATTCCTCGGGTTCATTCCTGTGAACTCCCTGAACTCCGTTTAGGGCATGCCCGACGAAACGGAGGACGCCGGTCCACACCGGGATGATCGCCACACGTATCGACACAGCCGGAGGTGATTCAGATGCCTAAATCCACACGAAAATCCTGTTTTTCTGCCATGCTATGCGTCTTCTTGATTTTTCTCATCAACGCGAAGACCATGCCGCCGATCTTTGCCGAACCCGTGGAACTTCTCCCCTTCCAGTTGGACGAACGGCCCTTCGCCCCCGACTTGTGCAAAACCACAGGGAAGGACCGGCCGATCCAAATCCATGTCAAACACCACCGCGCCATCCGGCTGCAGCGAATCGAAGGACAATATATTCCCGCGGACTCCACGCAGGCCAGAACCAAACAGTACGTCCACTTTGTCGCTCTCAGCGACCTGACGGACGGGATCGTGGAAGTGGGAGCCATTGCCTTTGATCGGCAGCACGCTGTCCTCTTCACCCCCGACCACCCCAAAGGTATCGCCCGAACCGCTTTTCTCCGCTCACTGCCGGACCCGCAACGCCCCATGGCCGAACAGGCCCTGGCCACCTTCCTGGCCCTGCACCCGGTGTTTAATGCCGCCATCGATACCTGCCGGGCCTATCCCCCATTCGTCACATACGGCACCGACGAGGAAATCGAACGGATTGAAGCCGCCCGGCACAGCTTCACCCGTCTGGCCCGCGCCTACAATGACCATCCCACGGCCAAGCCTGCTGCAACCATCCCCGATCCGGTGTTTGAGGGGGGATATGTCGTCCCTCAAATCCCTCACACCAACATAAGCTACCACGCCCTCAACCCCCTCAACTTCCACACCCCCTAAAAAGGGGTCGGGAGTATTTTTTTTCGAGTGAATCCCCTTTTAGGCAATTCGCATTCACAATGCATGTTTTCCCTTTTAGCATGAACAACAGGTTGGCTTGCCGCATTTCCCGGCACGACTTTTTAAACATTTTTAAACAATGGAAAATTCGCTTATCCTGGCCTTCACAATACCATGAGTGACCAAGCCCCTATCATTAGGATATGCTTTCCGAAATACACAAGGAGAACAAGGGTCACCAGACAAGCAAATACCTTGTACCGCCTATCCACCGGAATTTTTTCAGAACACCGTGTTTGTCAAACCATCAATGACGGCGGCCATTCGTACCGTTCAGGGGATTGCCCTGCTGTTTCTGATCGGATTGATATCCACCACCCAGGGAGCCCAGGAGACCAGCATAACCATGAAGGACAAACGCCTTCCACCCTGCCCGGAGAGCCCTAACTGCGTCTCAACCATGGCTGCGGATGAAAGCCATGCCATCCCACCGTACCGATACCAAAAACCCCTGAGCGAAGCCAAAACCCTCCTGAAACAGGCCTTCAGCGAACTTCCCAGGACGGAGCTTACCGGAGAAGAGGAAGATTACCTCCATTTCGAAGTCAAAAGTTTCCTGTTTCGATTTGTGGATGATGTCGAGTTCTGGTTTGATGAGGCTTCCAAAACTCTTCACTTCCGTTCGGCTTCCCGTACCGGGTATTACGATTTCGGAGTCAACCGTAAGCGAATGGAACGCCTTCGCCAAATGCTGGCAGGTAAACTGTAAGGTATCGGATTAGAGGCCGTTGCGAGTTTCAGTTTCATTCAGGATCTTCCCCATTGCCTCCCCCCCGGAAAACCAGGCACCTAGGCCGCAAAATCTGTGGACAATTTTTCAACGACAATGGCCTCTCTCATCTCATGCTCTTCATTCCACCATGGAACTTGTATCCAGATAGGGTTCAAAGTTTCTGGTGACAGTGCAATCCTTGATTTCCCGGCAACTCTCAATCGGCCAGGTTTGGTGGGAAATTTTAGCCAGCTACACATCTTCCGCCGATACGACGACCGCAAACGGCACACCCAGGGCTTCGAAATGGCGTTGGCCACAGCGAACCTTGTCGGCCTCACTGGTACGCAGCTTCAAGAAATCTTTGGTATCCTTGGTTTCCCTGACAAAGTAGAGCGTATGGGCGTCCTCTTTCACAATGGCCCAGTCGGGATTGTATTCCCCCACCGGAGTATCAATCTTGAACCACCCGGGTAGCTTCACAAACAGTTTGATGTCGTCCCGATCATCCAATTTCCTGGCGAATTCCCGCTCCACTTCGGAGTCGTAGACCACGTACTCGTACACCGATTTCTTCACCTGAAGGGCGTTGAGATAATTAACAATTTCCTGATTTTTAAAAAGCAGCATCTCCCATTCACCGCCCGAACCGGTACCGCCGAGTTTTTCATACTTGATGCCGTCCACCAGAAGCCGGTGCAATTCATGTTTCAAAATATCGGCTACGGCATCCATGAAACGTTGGGGGTTAACGAAAAACTCGGCCAGACGACCGGATTCCTTCAAAATTCGCACAAGAGTGGAACGGGTCAATTCAGTCTCGTTTTGCAGATAAGCCAGAAGATCGGGAACGGCTTGATAGGGAAAGACCGCCTGTTCCTCGGCGGCACTGATGGCCGCTGCCGCCACCCCACCCCGCATAGGATTGACCTGACCGGCAACCACCCGTATTTTCGGTGCCTCAATCCTAGCCATCATCTTCACCCCGGCGACAGCCCGGCGGATCAACTCTCCGGTTTCAAATTCGACCCGATACGTCGTCTTAGGTTTTATCCGATCCCACAGCTCCCGAAATTCAGGACTCAGGATCACTTCCTTTTTGAGAGAATTGGAATGTTCATCCCGTTCCCGACGAATATGCCGCTCGATTTGATAAGAAGAAAGCAGATCGATAACGGCCGAGGTCAATTCCCGATGAGAATCCGGCATTTCCAAGGTGAAACCCGGACGTTTGGGATCGAACGCCGCTTGTATGCGCCCTTCACCGTCCACCATTCCTTGCAGAACAAGTGAGGCACGAATAGCTTCCGCGACCTCTCTGCCAATGGGTGCCATCACCCCATCCACCATATGGGTCAATTTCGCCAAAGCCGTCAGCGGAACTTTTCCGAAGGTCACGCCGCACTCTTCTTCATATTCCACCTGCAACCCCTTGGCGAAATCCTCGTAACTTTCGTTGGCCATCACATACAGTTTGTTCACCGATTCATCGAAAACCCGACAACCGGTTTGGTCGACCGGAAGGCGTAAGCCCCGCCCAATCTCTTGCCTTTTTTTAACGGCGCTCCTGGTTTCATTCAACGTGCAAATCTGGAACACGTTGGGATTGTCCCATCCTTCCCGCAATGCCGAATGGCTGAAAATAAACCGGAGCGGCTCTTCCAACGAGAGCAACCGCTCCTTTTCTTTCATGATCAGGTTATACACCACGTCATCAGCCTGGGAATCACCACGAGTATCTTTCAGATATTCAATAACCTTCCCCCCGACTTTCTTCTTGTCGACGGCAAAATACCCATTATGCAGCTTCTCCGGAGGTTCCCGGAGCCAAGGGAGATCACGATAACGCTCCTCCTTCGCCAAGGCCGCCAGTTCAGTCTCGAAAGTCGCCGCAAATTTCCCAACGACCGGTTTACCGGTTTCATCATAGTCGCGGTAATTCGCCACCCGATCGATGAAAAAGAGAGAAAGGACCTTGATCCCCCTTGCTCGAACTTGCAGTTCCTTTTCCAGGTGACGCTTGATCGTGTATTTCATCTGAGCCCGCCACACGTCATCGCGCATGGCACCGATTTCCTCCCCTTGACGAAGTGTCCGTCCATTGCTGAAGCGGATATACTCGTTTCCGGGCTCGGCATGGATTTCGGCAACTTCAAACCCATTCTTGTAGTGCTCCCGTTCATTGGAGAGCGCAAACAGGTCGGCACCGTTCTTAATCGTCACTGTTTTTTCTTTCGGCCCTTTGTCCGTTTGCACATGAAGGCGAATCTTGGCTTTAATCCCCTTTTTGTAATCGATTTGCTCCACACGGACAAAGGGGTCATTCCCCCCGCCTTCCGCAGTGGCGCTGGCTACGACAATCTGTTTGACCAACCGCAGCTCAAAGGCACGGACGGGATCAAGCCGGTACACGAGATTATAGGGATGACGATGGGTGGCGGAATATCGGAGGGTACACAGCGGATTCAAGGCTTTAATAGCCTCCTGAGCTTTGTCCGTCGAATCCACACTTTGAGGCTCATCAATAATCACAATGGGACGGGCCGCCTGCACGAATTCAATCGGTGCGCGACCTGAAAGCTGGTTCATTTCCTTGTAAATCACATTACTTTTCTGCTCGGTTTCGGTGCCGGTGAAATTCTTACGAAACGCATCGATGTTGATGATCAGGATCTGGAGGGTCTGACTGACCGCAAACTGGCGCAGGCGATTGACCTTTTTGCCGTCATAGACAAAAAATTCAAAGGGCAGGTTATTGTAGAGCGCCCGAAAGTGCTCGGAAGTGATTTCGATATTCTTCAGCACCCCTTCACGGATGGCCACACTGGGGACGACAATAATAAACTTCTGAAATCCAAAG